>JAJZTS010000035.1:4786-17261 GCA_021848725.1 Pseudomonadota bacterium | reverse complement strand
AGCAGGTAGACGCAGGGTAGCTTTTCCATCGCTGTATAGATTCCCGCTTATGCGGGAATGACGGCCTAGATTATTGCGCCAATGTCTTCTGTGCCTTCTGTGCCTGTTCCAGCGCATGAGCCGCTTCCGGCGGCATGTAATTTTGGCTACGGCCGCCGCGTCGCGGCTTAACGTGAGCTTCGCTCACATTAGCCTGCGCCGAAACCATATACCTCGGTTTCATTGCATCTTCACCGTCGCTTGAGCCTTTTGCGCCTGCTCAAGGGCATGAGCCGCTTCAGGGGGCATATAGTTTTCGTCATGCTTGGCCAGCACCTGGGTTGCGATGAAGACGCCATCCGTACCCAAGGTGCCTTCGGCCACCGCACCCTTACCTTCCTTGAACAGGTCCGGCAGGATGCCCTTGTAGGTCACTGGGATGGTCTTAGCCGTGTCGGTCACCACGAAGTGCACGGTCAGGCCATCGGCCTCACGCTTCAGGCTGCCGGCCTCGACCAGGCCGCCGATACGGAAGGCGCGCCCCGTTGGCGCCTCGCCCGCCGCGACCTGCGAGGGCGAGAAGAAGAACACCAGGTTGGACTGGAAGGCGTTGAGCACCAGGGCGGCGACAATGCCGAGACCGGCGACGGCGAGGCCGATGGCGAGGAGTTTCTTGTGACGCGATTTCATCTAATGCTGTCCTATTTCAATCGGGTTCGGTTTGGCTATGGTCGCTTCGCTTGACATTCGCCTTCGCCGAAACCTGGATTCGGCTAGGCCTCATCCAGGTTTTCCCACTTACTCAAGCGTTTGAGTCTTTCCAGGGTCTGGCGACTGCTCTGGCGCAACTGCACCAGTTCGATCGCGATCGCCAGCGCGGTCATCGCGAACGAGCCCCAGACATAGAGGCCATAACCGCCCATGGCCCAGAAGGCATCCCAACTCGCCCAATGCATCATGCGCTCTCCAACACGTGCTTGACCCACTCGGTATGGCGTTCGCGCTCGAGGATGATGCGGCGCACCCGGACAAAGACGACGGCGAGGGTATAGGACCAGGCCGCCATGGCCATGACCAGCATGCCGGCCAACATCACCTCGTCCATGCTGGTGCCGCTCGGTTTGAGCGACGAACCCTGGTGCAGGGTGTTCCACCATTTGACCGAGAAATAGATGATGGGCACGTTGATCGCGCCGATCAGCGCCAGCAAGGCGCCGGCCTTGTCGCCGCGGCGCGGGTCGTCGATCGCCGCCCACAGGGCCATGATGCCGACATAGAGAAAGAGCAGGATCAATTCGGAGGTCAACCGGGCATCCCACACCCACCAGGCGCCCCACATCGGCTTGCCCCAGAAGGCGCCGGTCCACAAGGCGACGAAGGTGAACATGGCGCCGGTCGGCGCCAGGGCGCGGGCCATCATGAACGACAAGCGGGTATTGAAGGCCAGGCCGATCGCGGCCCAAGCGGCCATGACCAGATAGATGAACATCGACATCCAAGCCGCCGGCACATGGATGAAGATCACCCGATAGGCCTCACCCTGCTGAAAGTCGGTCGGCGCGACGAAGAAGCCGAGATAGAGGCCGACTGCGGCGAGGATGGCGGCGACTCCGCCGAACCAAGGGGCCAGTCGACCGGCCAGGCCGTAGAAGGTGGCCGGCGCGGAGTACTTGTACCAGTTGATGCTCATTCCATTGAAACCCTTAGCGCTGCCGCGGATATCCACGGCGCCACGATCAAAGACAGCACGAAAAATGCCCCCAGCAAAGACAGGTTCGCCTCGGCTCCAGTTCCCGCCAACATCGCATCGACCGCACCGGCGCCAAAAATCAGGGCCGGCACATAGAGCGGCAGGATCAACAAGGTCAACAACACGCCGCCACCGCGCAGGCCCAGGGTCAAGGCGGCGCCGACGGCGCCGAGCAGCGACAAGATCGGCGTGCCGAGCGCCAGCGAC
This sequence comes from Pseudomonadota bacterium, assembly GCA_021848725.1. Taxonomy (GTDB): domain Bacteria; phylum Pseudomonadota; class Gammaproteobacteria; order Burkholderiales; family Thiobacillaceae; genus Sulfuritortus. The sequence continues at coordinate 15,325 of JAJZTS010000035.1, read as the reverse complement.
AATACCAGCACGCCGATCGCCTCGGCCGGCAACGCGAACTGGATGCCAAGCACCGGCGCCACGATCAACAACGGGATGCCATAGATCAGCCAGTGGGCAACAGCCTTGCCTAAGGCCAATAACACCGCGGGCTCGGGCGACAGCAACATCTGTTCCAAGCTGCCGTCGCGATGATCGTCGGCGAACAGCCGCGACAACGACAGCAGCGAGGCCAAGGTGGCCGCCACCCAGACCACGCCGGGCGCGATGCGTTTCAACAGTTCCGGTTCCGGCCCAATGCCGAGCGGAAACAGGCTGACCACCATGACGAAGAAAAATTGCGCGGTCAGCCAATCGCCGCGCCGTCGCGCGGCGAGCAGCAGATCGCGCCGAATGACCGTCAGCAGAAAACCCAGCATCTCAGGCGTCCTCTTGCCGGCCGACCTGCAAGGTGCGCACGGCCACGCCGTCGAGGGTCAAGGGTTGGTGTGTGGTCATCACCACCATGCCGCCGCGATTCAAGTGGTCGCGCAGGATCGATTCGACCAAGGCCACGCCGTGCACATCCAAGCCGGTCAACGGCTCGTCGAGAATCCAAAGCACGGCGCCGGCCGTGAGCAGGCCCGCCAGGGCCACCCGGCGCCGCTGCCCGAAGGACAACACCCGCGCCGGCAGATCGAGGCAGCGGGCCAGCCCCAGCTTGCGCAAGGTCGACTCGGCCAAGGACGCATCGAAGGCATGGCCGGACAGGCCAGCCTGAAAGCGCAGATTCTCCACCGGAGTCAGGTCTTCCTTGATGCCGTTGGTGTGGCCGAGGTAGACCATGTCACGATGAAAGGTCTCGCGGGTGTGGGCGATCGCCCGGCCGCGCCACTGCACTTCGCCCGCCACCGGACTGGACAAGCCGGTTAACAAACGCAACAGGCTGGTTTTGCCCTGGCCATTGCCACCTTGCACCATCAGCAACTCACCGGCCGCCAACGCGAAGTTCATGCCGACGAACAGGCTGCGGTCGCCACGGGCGCACTCGAGGTCATGTGCCGACAAAACCGGGGGGGAATCCATGCCAAGTTGCTGAATTGAAAAGGGTTGAAAGACGCCAACAAGGGCCGCCAAGGATACCGGGAAACACCGGGCGGCGCCATCGGACAACGCGCCCGAAATCCCCGGCAGAAAAGCAAACGGGCGGTCAAGCCGCCCGTTTTGCCGATCGATCTCAGATCAAGTCGTCCTGCCCGCGCGGCTCGCCACGCGTTCGGCCCCGCCGTTCTCGATCCAGCGCTTGATCCGCTGCGCATCGCCGATGCGCGACCATTTGCCCCAGGAATCGAGCAGCACGATCACCATCTTCTGGCCGGCGATGCGGGTCTGCATCACCAGGCAATGGCCGGCCTCGCTGATATAGCCCGTCTTGGAGATACCGATGTCCCAATCCTTGTTGCGGGTCAGGGCATTGGTGTTCATGTAGGCGATCTGCCGCATATGCTTGCGGCCAGCCACTTCGACGTCATAACTGCCGGTACTGGTGATTTCATGGATGAGCGGATAATGGCGCGAGGCCACATCCACGAGTTTGGCCAAGTCCATCGCTGTAGAGCGGTTGTTACTCGACAGGCCGGTACCGTCGACATAATGGGTGTTCTGCATGCCCAGGCTGCGCGCCTTGCGATTCATCGCCTGCACGAAGGCCTCGCGGCCGCCGGGATAGGACCGGGACAGCGCAGCGGCGGCGCGATTCTCCGATGCGATCAACGCCAAGTGCAACAATTCGCGCCGGCTCAGGGTGGCGCCCAGCGGCAGCCGCGACCCGGTACCCTTGATGCGATCCAAATCCTCGGAATTGATGGTGATCTGCTCGTCGAGCGGCAAGCCGGCGTCCAGGGTCACCACCGCCGTCATCAGCTTGGTGATCGACGCGATCGGGGTCTCGACCTCGGGATTCTTGGTGTAGATCAACTCGCCGGTAGCCTGGTTGATGACCAGGGCCGAATTCGAGCGCAACTTCAAATCGCCTTTCGCCAGCGCATGATCGAGTTCGGCATCGCGCGCCGCTTGATTGTTGCGCTGACTGCGCTTAGCAATCTTCTTGTGCTTGGCCTTGACTTGATGCTTGGCCTTGACTTGATGCTTGACTTTCGATTTTTTAGCCTTCGACTGGCTGGTGCGGGCCTTACCTTCTGCCGCCTGAACTTCCGTTACAGGCCAAGTCAGGATCGACAGCGATAAAAAGAGTGGGAGCAGCGTTTTTTTCATTACCTTATTTCTCACCCAAGCGCCCCAAACGAGGGACGTAATGTATATCGACGGTTGCAGGCAGAACTTTAAGCGATTTCTCAAGAATTGCAAGGCTAAGCCGCCCGCTTCTCGACGAAACCAAGCCTCATGCGTGACGACCGCCCAACAAGCCCTCCAGGCTTTTGACCAAATCAGCCGGCAACACCAAGGTCTTGCTATTGCCCGACTGCGCGATCTCTTTGAGCGAGGCGATGTATTTCTCGCCCAACAGGAAGTAGGCCGGCAGCTCTTTTTCCGGAAGCGACTCGGCGATGCGCTTGATCGCCTCGGCCGAGGCCGAGGCGAGGCGCACCTGGGCCTCGGCATCGCGCTTAGCCGATTCCAGCCGGGCCTCGGCTTCCAGGATGGCTGCCTGTTTATCGCCCTCGGCACGGGTCACCGTCGCCTTCCGCTCGCGCTCGGCCGCGGCTTGCAACTCCATCGACTTCTGCATGGTCGGCGACGGCTTGATGTCTTGGATCTCGACCGACTTCAGGGTCAGGCCCCAATCCGCCACGTCGTCGGAGATCGACTCTTTCAGCCGCGCCTTGATCTGGTCGCGGCTGGACAGGGCCTGGTCCAGGTCCATGTCGCCGATGATCGCGCGCAGGCTGGTCTGCACCAGATTCATCACCGCCAGTTGGAAGTTGGTCACGCCATAGACCGCGCTCTGGGTATCGGTCACCTTGACGAAGGCGATGGCGTTGGTGATCAGCACCGCGTTGTCGCGGGTGATCACCTCTTGCTCGGGGATGTCGAGGATCAGGTCCTTGGTGGTGACCTTGTAGGCCAAACGATCGATGTAGGGCACCAGGATGTGCAGTCCCGGCAAGAGCGTCGTGAGGTATTTGCCCAGGCGCTCCACCACCCACTCCTCGCCCTGCGGCACGATGCGGACACCCTTCCATAGGGTGATGAAGAGGAAACCGATTAATACGATCGAGACGACTTCCATGACTCATTCCCCCATCTGTTCGACTTTGAGAATCTGCCCGAGCACGTCGACCACGCGCGCCTTCTTGCCGGCGGCGATCGGCGCATCGGCGATAATGGGCCAGCGGTCGGCCCCCAGCACCGGGCGTTGAAACAAGATCTCGCCCTGGCCCATCTCACTCACCGCACGCGTCACCAAACCCGTCAGACCGAGCACGCTTTCCTTGGCCTGGCCTGAGCGCGTGTCGGCCGGGTTCTTGAAGTACTTGAGCCAGATCGCCATCATGACCAGCGAGCTGGCCGACCACAGCAAGGCCTGCGCCGCCAGGCCCAGCGGCAGCAGCCAGACCACGATGCCGGTCAACAGGGCACCCAGGCCAAACCAAATCAGGAAAAAGGTGGGCGTGAGGATTTCCAGCGCGATCAGCGCGAGCCCGAGAACGAACCAATGCCACCAGACCAGTCCCATTGCCCCTCCCCAACGATTACGAACCTGTTCTAAGCATGCACGGTCTTCGCAATCTGTTCAATTTTGGTGTGCCACTCGCGCGGACCTTCCTCGTGGACCGAGCGGCCCAGGCTGTCGACCGCCACGGTGACCGGCATGTCCCGCACCTCGAATTCGTAGATCGCCTCCATGCCGAGCTCCGGGAAGGCAAGCACCCGCGCCGCCCGGATCGCCTTGGCCACCAGATAGGCCGCGCCGCCGACCGCGATGCAATAGGCCGCGCCATGCCGACGGATCACCTCGACCGCCTCCGGTCCGCGTTCGGCCTTGCCGATCATGCCGAGCAGGCCGACCTGGCTGCCCAGCATCAGCTCGGTGAATTTGTCCATGCGCGTGGCCGTGGTCGGACCGGCCGGCCCCACGGCCTCGCCCTGTACCGGGTCGACCGGACCGACGTAATAGATGAAGCGGTTATGAAAATCCACCGGCAGAGGCTCGCCGCGGGCGATGAGATCGGCAATCTTCTTGTGCGCCGCATCGCGACCGGTAAGCAGCTTGCCTGAGAGCAACAGGGCATCGCCCGCGCGCCATTGCGCGATGTCGGCTTGACTCAAGCTATCCAGATTCACCCGCCGCGCGCCGGCCGGGCCGGACCAGGCGATCTGGGGCCAAGCACTCAGGGCGGGGGGTACGAATTGGGCCGGGCCGCGGCCATCCAGGCTGAAATGCAAATGCCGGGTCGCCGCGCAGTTGGGGATCATCGCCACCGGCAGAGAGGCGGCATGGGTCGGGTAATCGAGAACCTTCACGTCGAGCACCGTGGTCAGGCCACCCAGGCCCTGCGCGCCGATACCCAGCGCATTCACCTTGCCATAAAGTTCCAAACGCAATTCTTCAGCGCGATTTTGCGGCCCGCGCGCCTGCAACGCCTGAATATCGATTGGCGCCAATAGCGCCTCTTTGGCCAGCACCATGGCCTTCTCCGGCGAGCCGCCGATACCGAGGCCCAGCACCCCGGGCGGACACCAGCCGGCACCCATCTGCGGCAATTCGGACAGCACCCAATCGACGATAGAGTCGCTCGGGTTCAGTACCGTGAAGCGCGCCTTGTTCTCCGAGCCACCGCCCTTGGCCGCGACCCGCAGATCGACGCTATCGCCCGGCACCAGCTCGACATGGACCACGGCCGGGGTGTTGTCGCGGGTGTTCCTGCGACTGCCGGCCGGGTCGGCCAGCACCGAAGCCCGGAGCGGATTGCCCGGGTCGGTATAGGCGCGGCGCACGCCCTCGTCGACCATCTCTTGCAAGCCCAAGCTCGCCTCCCAGCGCACGTTCATGCCGATGCGCAGAAAGACCACGGCCATGCCGGTATCCTGGCAGATCGGCCGGTGGCCTTCGGCACATAGGCGGGAATTGACCAAAATCTGGGCCAAGGCGTCCTTGGCCGCCGGACTCTGTTCGCGGTCATAGGCCGCCTTCACGGCCTCGATGAAGTCGAGCGGGTGGTAATAAGAGATGAACTGGAAGGCATCGGCAATCGATTGCACGAAGTCTTCCTGGCGAATAACGGTCATGGCTCGCAGTCCTTGGCTGATGCCGCAAGTGTAGCAACACGCCGACTGGCCGTGCGCCAAGGCCGTCAGGCTTGACGGAGCGGCCGTTTCCGGCTTTAATGCGCATCCTTGCGGCCGGGCTCCCACCCGGCCAAGCTTTTTCAGATGGCCAGGTAGCTCAGTTGGTAGAGCAGCGGATTGAAAATCCGCGTGTCGACGGTTCGATTCCGCCCCTGGCCACCACATTTCTCCAATGTACCGACCCGGCACCGCCGAAACCTCGAAGAATTTCGGTGCAGGCTAATGCCCGCAACGCGGGCGTTAAGTCGCGTCAGCGACGTGCCGAAGCCAAAATCCGCGTGTCGACGGTTCGATTCCGCCCCTGGCCACCACTTCAATCCCCCCAAAGCGCTCCAGATAAATTGGCCCCATAGCGGTTCGATTGACGCCGTCCGTGGGCCGACTCCGTGACCGCACCGCCCAAGACGGCACCACTGCGGCCCTCACGACACAAGGAACCACATCCAAGATGGCATCAGCCACGGAAGTGTCGATTTGTCGCTAACTTTGGTTAGAATGCCCGGATTACACTAATTAAACCCCCGTCCGTTTCGGAAAGCCGCGCAACTTGCTTATTCGCACATGACAACTTCCATGCAATTGGCCCGTCATGCAGTCTTGCTAGGAACGATACTGGCCTTCTCCGGCTGCAGCAGCCTGCGCGAGGAGTTCATGCCGGCCGACCCCGCACGCCTGCCCGACGGACCGGACTATGTGCGTTGGGTGCCGCGCAACTTCCAGGCAGAACCGCTGCCGACGGCACCGCAAGCGATCGGCCAGAAGGCCCCGGACATCAAGCCGCCCATCGCCGAGACGGATCGCTTGCCGCGACCCAAACAGAACTGGTGGACCGAATTCAACAACAGCGAGCTCGATGGCTTGATCGAGACCGCGCTGGTCAACAATTACGATCTACGCGTTGCCGTTGCCCGGATTGAGCAGGCCGAAAACCAGGCCCGCATCGCCGATAGCGCACGCTTGCCCAGCATCGAATTCTTCTCCGGCATCGAGGCCAAGGGCCCGGCCGTAGGGGTCGGCACTGCGACCAGCCGGCAAGATTGGCGCTCGCGCGGGATTTATCAGTTTGGCCTGCGGGCCAACTATGAAGTCGACCTCTGGGGCCGGCGCGGCTATGAAGCCCGCTCGGCATTGGAACTGGCCCGCGCCAGCGTCTTCAACCGCGAGGTGGTAGCCCTAACCCTGATCGCAGAAACCACCACCGCCTATTTCCGCTACCTCTCGTTGACCGAACGTATCGCGATCGCGGAGAAAAGCCGCCAATTGGCACAAGACGTGGCCCAGGCCATCGGCCAGCGCGTGCAGCGCGGCGATGCCTCAAAAATCGATCAACAGCAGCAGCAAGTCGCCATCGCGCTGATCGATAACAATCTGGCGAACCTGCGTCTGGAAAAAGAACGCACCTTGAACCGCTTGGCGGTTTATCTGGGCAAGCCGCCGGGCACGATCCATATCGCCAGCGACTCCTTGCAAAACATCCGACTGCCGCAAGTCACGCCGGGCCTGCCCTCCGAATTGCTGTGCCGGCGGCCCGACGTTCGTCGGGCCGAGGCACAGTTGGCTGCCGCCAGCGCCAATGTCGGCGCCGCCCGCGCCAATTTGCTGCCGTCCATTGCCCTCACCGGCCAGTTCGGCCAAGGCTCCTTCAACCTGACGGAGCTGCTCAGCCCCCAGAGCATTCTCTACTCGCTAGCCGGCAATCTAGTCGCCAATGTGTTCGACGGAGACCGCAAGGAAAATCAGCTCATCCAGGCCCGCGCGAACAACCGCGAGCTGTTGGAACAATATGCCAACACCGTGCTGGCCGCCTTGCGCGATGTGGAAGACTCCTTGACCGGCATCCGCATGACGGCCTCGCAGCAGCAGGCGCTGGCCGAGGCCTTAAGCCGCAACAGCAAGCTGCTTGAAATGAGCCATGAGGTCTATAAGGCCGGCGCGTTGGACTTGATCAGCCTGCTCGATCTACAGCGCAACGTCTATTTGGCACAAGATGCCGAGGCGGGCGCGCGGTTCGAACAAGTCCGCTCGGCCATCGATCTATTCAAAGCCCTGGGCGGCGGCGTCGCCCAGCAGAATGGCGACCCCTGCGCCCCGCCGGCCCCCGCACTCGCAAGCGCGCAAACATCGGCAGCGGGCGCCCCCCAATCCAGCCCGGCACCCCATGACTCGGCACCATCCGCCGCTCCGACGCCTGAGGAGGCACCCAGGCCCCGGGCGCAATCGGCAACCAGCGAGACCTCGGCGCCAAGCGCCGGCACCCAAACCTCGGCGGCGCCACCGCTGCGCCCGGCCGCCCGCATCTCGGCCAGTGCCGCCGCCGAGGCAGCACAAGCCCAGGCGGAAAGAGAAGCCGAAACGGCCGCCCGCAAAGCCGCCGAGCCCGCCCGGTAACCCAGCGAGACCGACTCGTGAAGCCTGCCCAGCCTCAAGCAGCCAAACCCGCCAACAACAGGCTCGGCAAGAAAATTCTCCGGCGGATGTCGCCCTACCGGCACGAGCTGTTCTGGACCAGCCTATCCAGCGTGGCCATCAACCTCCTCGCCTTGGCCACGCCGTTGGTCATGCTGCAGGTCTTCGACCGCATCCTGTCCAAGGGCTCGCTGGAAACCCTGACGCTGATCATGGTCAGTGCGGCGTTGGCCATCGGCTTCGAATCGCTGCTGCGTATCCTGCGCGCGCACTTGAGCGCCTGGCACGCGGCGCAGTTCGAACATCGCGCCATGTTGGGGGTGGCTTCCCGCATGCTTGCCATGCCGCTGCACCAGTTCGAACGCTTGGGCACCGGGGCGCACCAAGACCAGTACAAGGCGGTCCAATCGCTCAAGGCGTATTACTCGGGCCAGACCTTCCAGCAGGTCATCGATCTGCCTTTTGTCGCGCTCTACATCGGCGTCGCGGCCATGATCCACCCTTGGATCGGCCTGCTCCTGCTGGCGGGTTACGCGCTTTTCGCCATCATCGTCTGGGGCCTTGGCTTCGGCCATCGCAAACGCATTGTCGGCCGGAAGGAATCGGACCTGCGGCGCGGCAATTTCCTGGTCGAAACCCTGAACAACATCCACACCCTGAAGTCGATGAGCATGGAGACCATGATGCTCCGGCGCTATGAGCGACTTCAGGAGACCGGGGCCCGCGCCATGTCCAGCCTGGCCCATGCCCTGGATGTCGCCACCGGCGTCGGCACCCTGTTCTCGCCCCTGATCACCACGCTGACCGCCGCGCTTGGCGCGTATCTGGTCGTCAACGGCCAGTTGACCACCGGCGAGTTGGCCGCCTGCATGATGCTGGGATTCCGGGCGCTGGCCCCGATCCAGCGACTCGGCCCGATCTGGGCAAGGCATCAGCAAGAGGCCGTAATGCGGGAGAACCTGGCCCAGGTCATGACCAACCCGGAATTGCCCGCACGGTCTGCCGCCACCCCCGCGCAAGCGCAAGCCGCCCATAGCGCCGGCCTGCAACTCGACCATATCAGCTACCAGTTCCCCGGCGTCGACCATAAGCTGCTCGACGATGTTTCGCTTGAGATCAAACCCGGCGAATGCCTGGCCATCCACGGCGACAACGGCTGCGGCCGTACCACGCTGCTGCATTTGCTGTGCGGCATGATCGACCCCACCGCAGGCGAGGTTCGACTCGACGGCCAAGACCTGCGCCAGCTCGACCCGGACATCCTGCACAAGCGCATCGCCTATCTGCCTCAACGCACCAATATGTTCGAAGGCACGCTGCTGGATAACATCACGGTGTTCGACCCCCAACGCACCGACGCCGCGCTCGACATGGCTCGCGCGCTGCGCATCGACGGCTTCGTGTCGAAAATGCAGCGCGGCTGGGATTCGCAAGTTGGCGATGCCTCATCCGAAACCATGCCGCCAGGACACCGGCAGCGCATCGCGATCGTCCGGGCCCTGTCCGCCGGCTCCGAGATCCTGTTGTTCGACGACGCCTCGGCCGCCGTCGACTCGGCTGGCGAGTCGTTCCTGCTGGATTATCTGAAAGCGATCAAGGGCAAATGCACGATCGTCATCGTCAGCCAGCGCCCCTCGCTGCAAAGACTGGCCGATCGCGCCGTCACCCTGGCCGACGGCAAGCTGCACGACGGCCTGCCGGCCAGACCGGCCCAGCCAGCCACTTCGAACCCGCACGCAGCGCCTGCCTTGCCGGATCACACTGTGGCTTGTGCCACCCCGGCCGCCGATATGTGGCGGCGGGCCCATGCCACGATACAGGCCACGTTCAAAGAACCCAGCGATCTCGCCTATTGCCTACCGGCACTGCTCAAGGCCATGGGCTGGCGCCGGTCGCCCCGCGACATGGCGGAAACGCTGCCGTACTTCACCGACACCCTCGACCTGACCGGCTTTGAAAACGCCATGGCCCAGTTGGGCTACAGCGCAAGCCATGTTCAGTGCAAACTGTCGGAGCTGGATCCGCGTGCGCTACCCTGCCTGTTCATGCCGCGCAAAGGACCGGCCTTCGTCGTGATCGGACGCCGTGCAGACAACCTGTTGGTCGCCGACGACGCGATTTCGCCCGCGCGCTCGATCAGTGTCAGCGGCATTCGGGGGCAAGCCTGCTTCTATAAAAAAATCGACGCCACCCAATCCAACTCGCAAGACTGGGTTCGCACCACCCTCGGCCGGTTCCGCCCGCTGATCGTCCAGGCCGGCCTGGCCTCTATCGTCTCGGGTTTGGTCATCGTGACCAGCTCGCTGTTCCTAATGGCGGTCTACAACGAGGTTATCCCGACCGGGGCATTGGACACCTTGCTCTATATGTTGCTGGGCGTGTTGATCGCCCTGTTCATCGGCGGCGTCTTTATCGTGCTGCGCTCCCGAATACTGGCCTACCTCGCCGGCCGCATCGAGTATCTGTTCGGCTCGACCACCTTGCAGAAGATTCTGTCGCTGTCGCCCGGCTTGACCGAGCGCGCCTCGGTCGGGGCCCAAATCGCCCGGTTGAGCACCTTCGAAGCCATCCGCGACCCATTCACCGGTCCGATGGCCGCCACCCTGCTCGAGTCGCCCGCGGTACTGGTGGTGCTGATCACGCTGTCCATCATCAACCCGCTATCACTGCTGATTTTCGCCGTCATCGCCCTGATTTACGTCGGACTCTATTGGTGGATCGAACCGATCTCGGCCCGCTTGGTTTCGGAATCGGGCCGGGCCAGCACGCGCCGCAACGAGTTCGTGATCGAGATGATCAATAAGATGCGGACGATTCGAGAGTGCGGCGCGACCCACACTTGGCTCGACCGCTTCCGCGAAATCT
>JAJZTS010000035.1:0-4686 GCA_021848725.1 Pseudomonadota bacterium | reverse complement strand
TTGGTTTCGGAATCGGGCCGGGCCAGCACGCGCCGCAACGAGTTCGTGATCGAGATGATCAATAAGATGCGGACGATTCGAGAGTGCGGCGCGACCCACACTTGGCTCGACCGCTTCCGCGAAATCTCGGCTCAAGCCACCATGGCCACCTTCAAGGCGGAAAAACAGTCGGCCGTGTTGGTCGGCCTATCCTACGGCATCATGATGCTTTCCGGCCTGGCCATCGTAACCTTCACCGTGCCGGCCACGCTGAACAATTCCGTGGGGCCCGGCGCACTGCTGGCCTCTATGATTCTGATGTGGCGCGTGCTCGGCCCGATGCAAACGGCCTTCATCAACATCCCCCGCATCGAACGCATCCGCAGCGCCGTGCGCCAGATCGAAACCGTCATGCGCATCAAGGGCGAGCGCCAGGAAAGCAGCACCTCGCCGGTGGCCCGCGAACTGAAAGGCAAAATCGATTTCGGCCGCGTCTCCTTCCGTTATTCGCCCACGGTCGACCCGGCACTGGTCGGCGTTTCGATGTCGATTCAGCCGGGCCAGATTGTTGCCATCACCGGCCGTAACGGCAGCGGCAAGTCGAGCTTGATCAAACTGCTGCTGGGCCTCTACCAACCGCAGGCCGGTTCGATCCTGATCGACGACATCGACATTCGCCAGCTCGACCCGATCGAGCTGCGCCGCCTCATCGGCTACGCCCCGCAGGAGCCCCAGTTCTTCCGTGCCACCTTGGCGCAAAACCTCCGCCTGGCCCGGCCCGATGCCACGGACGAAGAAGTGCTCGAGGCCCTGGACTACGCCGGTGCGCTGGAACAGGTACAGGCACTGCCGCGAGGGCTGGACTACCGGGTGGGCGACAACGCCTCGGCGCAAATCCCGTCCAGCCTACGCGGAAAGCTGGCCCTGGCCCGCGCCTACCTGACCAAAGCGCCGATCATGTTATTTGACGAACCTGGGGCCGGACTCGACAATCTTGGCGACACCAAGTTTATGGAAATGCTCAAGCGCCTCAGGGGCAACACCACTGTGCTGTTCATTACGCACCGCCCCAGCCACATGCGGCTGGCCGACACCCTGATGGTGTTTGATGGCGGTTATTTGCGCGGGGCCGGCAAGCCGGAAGAGCTCCTGAAGACGCCCGCCGCCGCCTAACCAATACGCCCTCTTGGAACGACCCTATGGCCAAATCGAATCAACAAGACAGCAGACGCATCGTGTTAGGCAGCCGCGCCAGCAACCCGATGACGCAGGCCATCCTGCTGGAAGAGGCGGTGTCACCGTTGTTCGCGCGCATGACGATACTGCTCATCGCCTCCGCCCTGGTCGGCTTCGTTGGCTGGGCCTCGGTGGCGAAGCTCGACGTCGTGGCCACCGCAACCGGCCAGATCGTCCCGAGCAGCCAGGTTCAAGTCATACAAAGCGTGGATGGCGGCCGAATCGACGAGATCAATGTCGAGGAAGGCCAACACGTCAAAAAAGGCGACGAGCTCATTCAACTCAATGAAACCGAGGCCTACACCGATCTCGAATCCCTGACCGCACGCGCGGCAAAATTGGAAAAAGAGGTCAGCTATTTGCGCCAGGTTTCCGAGATCCGCAGCGCCTTGGCCAAAGACCAGCTCAACACCCGCACCCAGGCACTGGAGGCGCAACGCTCTCTCGCCCAACAACAAGGCGAACTCGACAGCGTGTATCACCAGATCGCCAAACTGAAAGACCGGCTAGAACGCACCCATATCCTGTCGCCCGTCGACGGTGTGGTTCAAGATTTGAAATTCCACACCATCGGCGGCGTCATTCCGCCCGCCGCGCCGATCATGAACATCGTGCCGGAAAACGATGTATTGAGGGCCGAGGTGCGCATCGCCACCACCGACGTCGGCCATGTCTCGCCAGGTCAGCACGTGCGCATCAAAGTCGGCACCTACGACTTCATGCGCTATGGCGTGATCGACGGCAAGGTCCAACTGGTCTCGGCCAACAGCTCGGTCGATGAAAAGGGCCAACCCTATTTCAAGGGCTATGTCCGGCTTGCCCAAACCACGGTAGGCAAATCGAAAAACATGGCCGTCATGCCGGGCATGACGGTGCAATGCGACATCATCACCGACCGGCAGACCGTGCTGCGCTACCTGCTACGCCCGATTTATTTGGCATTTGCCCAGGGTATGCGGGAGAGGTGATGTCAGCCGCCAGCTTGCATCTGTCCGAACGGCAGCAGCAACTCCTGCATCTCTTGTCGCAAGGCAAAAGCAACAAGGAAATCGCTTTCGAGCTCAACATCACCGAAGGCTCGGTCAAACAGCAGCTCTTTTCGCTCTATAGAAAACTGGGTGTGACCAGCCGGACCAAGGCCATGATTCGCGGTGCGGAGCTGATGGGCGGCACGCCCCCATCCGGTGCCAGCTCCGTTTCCGACGGGGCCGATAGATCCTACCTGTGGAAACTGGTCACCGCCGTTGCGATCCATCCCCTGAATGACCCCAGCAAGCATCCCACCGCCATTGCCGCGTTCGATCGTTCATTGGGCCAATTGCGCGCCTATGTCGAGCGCATCGTCACGCTGCTCGACGGCTATTTGTTGATCGCGCCCGGCGGCGGGCTGCTGGCCTGCTTCGGCACGCCGCTGAGCCATCTCGACGACCCAGCCAGGGCGCTGTTTCTTGCCCGGCTTGTCGCCCAGCGGCATAAGCGGCATGACACGGCCGAATTGGAAATCGGCATCGGCGTCGCGACGGCCGCCGAAGTCGTACCCGACTCCGCCTCGCCGCCGATTCACGCCGAATCGTTCAAATTGGCACAACGATTGGCTAGCGGCTGCCAAGACGGGGAAATTATCGCCACTGAGATCTGCTGCCGCCTGGCCGGCCCGCTTTACCCCTATCTGCCCGGACCCGGCAGGGCAGCGTCGGCCATCAGCACCCGCCTGCTGCCCGTCGAGCAAGACATCGACCCGACGAAGCTCGCCAAACGCAATCCGCTGCCGTTCATCGCCGAAGTCATCGACCGCTTCCGGCAGAAGCGGCAATCGGACTGGATCAGCATTGAAAGCTGGCCGCCTTCTGCCGGAGTCAGGCTGATGGACGCGGTCGCCGTCCACCTCGAAGCCGCCCAGCTGCCCGTTATTCGGCTACGCCTGCCGACGGCGAAAAACACAGTCGAGCTGACCGGCAACACCGCCGCACAACTCGAGGCATTGACCCACCGAAGTGCAAACGATAATAGCCCGTTGCCGGAAACATCCTCCGGACATTCGCCACTGAGCATCATGAAGGCCCTTGGCATGCGCGGCCCGCATGCCATTTTTGTCTATGGCGTCAACAGCCTTGCCAGGTTGATGGAAATCTTGGAATTGCATGGCATCCATGAAATCTCAAACTTGCCACTGCTGATCGTGGGCATGCACATACACGAAGACGCCAATGCCTATGTCGCGGCTCGATTGCTCGGGCATAGCCCGATTGCGGCAAGCAATAGCCGTGTATTCAAGTTGTCGCTCGGCACCGAACCGATCGCACCGAATGAGCTGGATGCCGACCTCATGACGCTCATCGACATTCTTTCCGCGCCGGCTCGGCAGTTGGTCAGGCAAATAGCGGAAAGCGGCGGGATTGCTTACGAGCGTGCCGGCACTCATGCACGCGAACTGCTCTCCAGCGGGCTTTTCATCGATCAAGCCGGCATCATCACGTGTCGTGACGATGAAACCCAAAACACGCTGTTTGCCCACCTGGTGCGCGACTTCAGGCCGGCCTGACGAGGAAGCGCCTACCCCTTCTTCTTGGCCGTATCCGATCCATCCGACGGCATCGCGCCCAGTCCAGTCCCAGCCTGATCTTCGACTGCTTGCCGTGCCGATAGCTCGCCGACGGTAATGGGCTTTTGCTCCGGATTGAACTGCCGATTGGGATAATCAACGCCACTGAGCGCCTGAAGCCCTTCCACGCCGCGCGCCTTGCCCAGGCTATACACCCCGGCGCTTTTTCCTTCGAGCAGTAATCGCCGCAACCTTTCCATGCCGCGTTGCCGCAATTCTTGCCACTTCACGGGGCGCACGGATTCAAACTTTTCATCCCAATGCTGCCCCCGATGTTTCTCGTCCGCCTTCTTGTACAGGTGATAGAGCGGAATGTCGACCGGGTGGAAAATATCCCAGCCATGCGTATAGGCCCGCGCCGCGAGGCTATGCTCCTCACCCGTAAAATACAAGAACGGGTCATAGGGCACTTCCTCGACGAAGGAACCCAGCGTGAACAAGAAGCCGCCGGCGACATGCCCGCCACGCACAGGCTCGCTTGCCGGATGCAGCAAGGTGTGGAATCGAACCGCCGGAGATTCCGGCGTGATTTGCTGATCCGGTTTCGGGCGCAGATACAAAACCTTGCCCTTGCCGATCGGCTGCAATTCGGGCTGCCCCTCCTTCATTTCGAAAGGATGGGGATAGGCGGTCAAAATCGGTTTCTGGCTCACGGCAGCAAGCTGCTGCAACTGTTTGATCAGGATGTCATCCCACCCCGGCTCGAACTGCATATGCGCATCGATCTGGAGAAAATACGCCTCGCCGCCATACAGCGAATAGGCGATATAGCGTGCCCAGGAAACCCCTCGGCTATCGAGCGGATTGATATGCACGTATCGAATCTGGTGCCGGTAGGGCAAGGCATCCAGTTGCTGCCGGATATCGAT
>JAJZTS010000098.1 GCA_021848725.1 Pseudomonadota bacterium | reverse complement strand
TCGACCGCGGGATCGGTCACCTCGCCGTGCACCAACAAGGGCACACCCTGCTCGGCCATCGCCTCGAGCGCCGGATAGGCCTTGTCTACCGCAGTCACGCCGAAATCGGAATTGGTGGTCGCGCCGGCCGGGTAGTACTTCACGGCATGGACGAAACCGCTGGCGCGGGCCTTGGCGATCTCATCTGGCGTGGTGTTGTCGGTCAGATAGAGCGTCATCAAGGGCTCGAAGCGCATACCGGCTGGCAAGGCGGCAAGGATGCGCTCGCGGTAACCGCGCGCCTCGTCGACCGTGCGCACCGGCGGCTTCAAGTTGGGCATGACGATGGCACGGGCGAAACGGCGCGCGGTATCCGGCAGCACGGTGCGCAAGGCCTCGCCATCGCGCAGATGCAGGTGCCAATCGTCAGGTCGGGTGATCGTCAGGGTGTCCATGTTTCTGCAACTCCAAAGCCAACTCGTACACAGTGTTCTTTTTCTCGCCGGTCAATTTCACCGCGAGCGCAACCGCCTGCTTCAACGGCAGCTCGGCCAGCAAGACCCGCAAGGTGGTGCGCAAGGCCTGATCGTCCGGCGCCTCGGCCGCGGCACCTTGCACGATAAGCACGAACTCGCCGCGGCAACGATTGTCGTCGGCCGCCAGCCAAGCCTCGGCCTCGGCCAGCGAGCAGACGTGCACCTGCTCGAACAGCTTGGTCAGCTCGCGCGCGATCGCGATCTCGCGCTCGACGCCGAGCACGGCCGCGAGGTCGGCCAGGCATTCGCGCATGCGATGCGGCGCCTCGTAAAACACCAGCGCATAAGGTAAGGCCTTCAGCCCGTCCAAGGCCTTGCGCCGGGCTGCGCCCTTGTTCGGCAGGAAGCCGTAGAACAACCAGCGACCGTCGCCGACGCCGGCCACGGACTGGGCGGTCGCCACCGCACTCGGGCCGGGGATCGCGAACACCGGCAAGCCGGCCGTGCGCGCGCGCCGAGCCAGATAGGCCCCCGGATCGCTGACACCTGGCGTGCCGGCATCGGAAACATAGGCCACGCTCTTACCTGCAGCCACATCGGCCACCAGGCGTTCCGCCGCCTCGCGCTCGTTGTGTTCGTGCAAGGCGACCAGCTTTTTCTGCAGGCCATAGGCATTGAGCAGGCCCTGGGTCACGCGGGTGTCCTCGGCCGCGACGATGTCCACGGTCTTCAGAATATCCAGGGCGCGCAGCGTGATGTCGCGCAGATTTCCAATCGGCGTGCCGACGATATAGAGGCTGCCCGGGGCAGCCGCGGCGTCTTGCATCTTGCTTCCACAACCATTAGCTTGCGCGCAGTGTAGCAGGCTCCATCAACGACGACCCAGGGAGGGCGCCATGCCGAGCGGCGCAGCGGCCGAAGACCGCGCAGCGGAATATCTCCAGCGACAAGGGCTCAAATTGCTCGGGCGCAACTGGCGCTGCCGCCAAGGCGAGATTGATCTCGTTATGCGCGACGGCGGCACGCTGGTCTTCGTCGAGGTGCGCCGCCGCAGCAATGCCGCCTTCGGCGGCGCCGGTGCAAGCATCACCCAGGCCAAGCAGGGCAAGCTGATCCGCGCGGCCGAACATTACCTGCTGCAACAACCCCATCATGGCCCCTGTCGCTTCGATGCAGTGCTGATCGACGGCGATGCGCTGCAATGGCTCAAGCACGCCTTCGAGGCATAGCGCCCGTTTCGATCGGGAGTCGGCGCGATGCCTCGGCTATAATCGGCCGAAATATCGGGGTCCACCGTGAATCTAGCCGAACGCATCTATTACACCTTTCAGGAAAGCGCCCAAGCCAAGCTCAGCGCGGCGGATATCCTGGCCGAACCGATCGCTCAAGCGGCCGAGCGGCTGGTGGCCTGCTTCATGAGCGAAGGCAAACTACTGGCCTGCGGCAATGGCGCCTCGGCCGCCGATGCGCAGCATTTTGTCTCGGAATTGATCAACCGCTTCGAGCGCGAGCGGCCGGCCTTGGCCGCCCTGGCCTTGAGCGGCGACAGCGCGACCCTGACCTCGATCGCCGACGATTCGGATTTTTCCATGGTGTTCGCCCGCCAAATCGGCGCCTTGGGCCAGCCCGGCGACATGCTGCTGGCGATCTCCACCAACGGCTGTTCGCGCAATGTGATCGAGGCTGCACGCGTCGCGCAAGAACGCGAGGTGGCCGTGATCGCGCTGGTCGGACAGGATGGCGGCGAACTGGCCGAGATGCTGACCGAACGCGACATCCTGATCTGCGTACCCGGCGATAGCATGGCCCGCATCCAAGAGATCCACCAACTGGCCTTGCACTGCCTGTGCGACAGCATCGACTACTTGTTATTGGGAGCCTAATCGTGCGTAAGTTTTTTATTGTCAGCCTGCTGTGCCTAGCGGCACTCCCCCTGTCCGGCTGCGCTCCAGTGGTCATCGGTGGCGGCGTCGCTAGCGCATTGATTGCCGACGACCGGCGTACCCCGAGCACCGTGCTGATGGACAAGGAAATCGTGCTCACCGCCAGCGGCCGGCTGTATGAGGCCAGGCTGAGCGAATCCAACGTCAACGTGAGCAGCTTCAACCGCCGCGTCTTGCTGACCGGCGAAACCAACTCCGAGGCACAGCGCGCGAAGATCGCCGCCATCGCCGGCGGGGTCGCAAATGTGCGCGAAGTCATCGATGAGGTAGCCGTAGTACCGACCTCCTCCTTCGGCAGCCGCGGCAGCGATGTCCTCCTCTCGGCCAAGGTGATCGCGCGCCTGATCGAAGACAAGCGCTTCAACGCCAACCACATCAAGGTCGTCACCGAACGCGGCAACATCTACCTGATGGGCCTGGTCAAGCGCGCCGAAGGCGACGCCGCCGCTGAAGTGGCGGCCGGCACCGAGGGTGCGCGCGGCGTGGTCAAGGCCTTCGAATACCTGGATTGAGCCATCGATGCATTACAAAGACCTGCGCGACTTCATCACCCAACTCGAGCAACGCGGCGAACTCAAGCGCATCGGCGTCGAGGTCGACCCGCGCCTGGAGATGACTGAGATCGGCAACCGCGTGTTGCGCAGTAGCGGCCCGGCCTTGCTGTTCGAACAGCCGAAGGGCCACACCATGCCGGTGCTGACCAACCTGTTCGGCACGGTGCAGCGCGTCGCCCTCGCGATGGGCGAAGAAGACCCGGCCAAGCTGCGCGAGATCGGCCGCTTGCTTGCCTATCTGAAGGAACCCGAGCCACCCAAGGGCCTGAAGGATGCCTGGGACAAGTGGCCGGTATTGAAGCAGGTGCTGAACATGTCGCCGAAAGAGGTGCGTTCGCCCGCTTGCCAAGAAATCGTCTGGGAAGGCAATGACGTCGATCTGGCCCGATTGCCGATCCAGACCTGCTGGCCGAACGACGCCAGCCCGCTCGTCACTTGGGGTCTTACCGTTACCCGCGGCCCGCACAAGGCCCGGCAAAACCTGGGTATTTACCGGCAGCAAGTCATCGGCCGCAACAAGCTGATCATGCGATGGCTCGCCCACCGCGGCGGTGCCCTCGATTTTCGCGAATTCCAGCAGGCCCACCCCGGCCAGCCCTTCCCAGTCTGCGTCGCCCTCGGCGCCGATCCGGCCACCCTTCTCGGCGCGGTGACCCCGGTGCCGGACTCGTTGTCCGAATACCAGTTCGCCGGCCTGCTGCGCGGGGCCAAGACCGAGGTGGCGAAGGCCATAGGTTCCGAGCTGCAAGTGCCCGCCTCGGCCGAGATCGTGCTCGAAGGCGTAATCCATCCGGGCGAGACCGCGCCGGAAGGCCCGTTCGGCGACCACACCGGTTACTACAACGAGGTCGAGACCTTCCCGGTGTTCACCGTCGAGCGCATCACCCTACGGCGCGAGCCGATCTACCACAGCACATACACCGGCAAGCCGCCGGACGAGCCGGCCATCCTCGGCGTCGCCCTGAATGAGGTGTTCGTGCCGCTGTTGCAAAAGCAGTTTCCCGAGATCACCGACTTCTACCTGCCGCCCGAGGGCTGCAGCTACCGCATGGCCTGCGTCTCGATGAAGAAGCAGTACCCCGGCCACGCCAAACGGGTGATGTTCGGCGTCTGGTCCTTCCTGCGCCAGTTCATGTACACCAAGTTCATCCTGGTCACCGACGACGACGTCGACGTGCGCGACTGGAAAGAGGTGATCTGGGCGCTGACCACCCGGGTCGACCCGGCGCGCGACA
>JAJZTS010000034.1 GCA_021848725.1 Pseudomonadota bacterium | reverse complement strand
GATGCGGCGTCGTGTTCGGGTCGTAGAACACCTTGTTCGGGTCGACGATGACTTCCCGGATCAAGCCTTTTTCCAGAAACAACTTGAGCGTGTTGTAGACCGTCGCCTTCGAAGTTTCGGAATGGCGTAGATTCACGCTGGCCATAATCTGGTCGGCGGAGAGGTGCTCGCAGCGGGAGAACAGGGTATGCGCAATCTCGATGCGCTGATGGGTCGGCGTGATGTGGTGTTCCCTGAGCAGCTGGGCCATATCCTCGCGGCTTAAGTTCGGGTTCGCGTGTTTCAGCATAATTCGTCGCTGGTTCAACAAGTTAAATCATTCTAGGCAAGTATCTATACTTTGTCTAATTATCCCGATGCCTGGGCCGGCCAGACATAGGGGGCTGGATCGAGCGACTTACCTGTGCCGATGATCAGGCGAGCCAGGATTTCGGCGCTGGCCGGGGCCATAGTCACGCCGTAGCGGAAATGGCCACTGTTGACATAGAGGTTGTCATAGCAAGGGTGCCGGGCGATGGTCGGAATACCTTTGGGTGAGCCCGGGCGTAAGCCCGCCCATTGCCGGACGAGGGTCGATTCCTTGAGCTCGGTCAATACATCTTGGGCGAAGCCGAGCAGCTCGGCATGTGCGGCCTCGGTCGTGTTCTTGTCGTAGCCGACGAATTCCAGCGTACTGCCAGCCAGGATGTGGCCGTCGGCACGGGGGACGAGGTATTGTCCGTTGCGATAGACGATGCAGGGCAGCAGGCCAGGTTGTGCCTTGAACAGCAGGATCTGGCCGCGCACGGGATGGATATCCAAGCCCGCCGAAGCTTCGCCCAGTAGGGTCTGGGTCCAGGCGCCGGCCGCCAGGACATAGATATCTGCTCGTAATAGGCCATCCGTCGTGGCGACGCCAGCGATGCGGCCGTGCTCGAATACCAAATTCAAGGCCGCGCGATGGCTTTGGATGTCGACGCCGAGGTTTTGGACGGCTTGACGCAGGGCCTGCGCCAGGCGCGGGTTGCGTAGCTGGCCGACCTTAGGCAGCCATAAGGCTTGGTCTGGTTGGCGGATGAGGCGAGAGACTGTGGCGGGTGGCTCGGCCAGGGGCCAGTCATGGTCATGGCACCACCGTTCGGCCGTCGCCCGGTCGGCAATATCCAAGGCCAGCATGCCGCTGGGTAGATATTCCGGATCTAGGCCCGATATGCGCTTGAGCTGTTCGGCCCATTCCGGCCAGAGCCGGCTGCCACGTCGAATCAGGCCGTCGATCTCTGGCCCGTAGCTCCAAGGCGGCAACGAGGAAAGGATGCCGGCCCCGGCCCAGGTCGATTCGCCGCCGGCTGGGCCGCGGTCGAGCAAAGTGATGCGGTGGCCGGTCTGGGCCAGCGCCAGCGCCAGCGCGCTGGATAGGCCGATGGCGCCGGCACCGATGATAAGAACGTGGGTAATCATGGCATCTGTCTAGAGTGCCCCGATTCTACCGGGCTTGTCGTTATTTCTATATTGCCTACGTGGGGTATCTATGGCAGTCTCCAAATAAATCAAAAGGTTTCGGCCTAATATGCCGATATTGAGCGTATTCCCCCGTGCTTCTCGCAGAGGCGGAGAGAAAGAGGGCGGGCTGTGCTGAAGTTTTGGACATAGACCGTTGATGCGAACAAACCGCCAATATAAAGACAAACTACCCGCCGGGTTCACGCTGATTGAACTCCTGGTCACTATTGCGATCGCTGCCGTCCTGTTGCTGGTGGCGGTGCCCGGTATGAAGGATTTTTTCATCACCAATCGCCTGGTTACCAGCACCAACGATTTCATCGCGGCCTTGAATACCGCACGCATCGAGGCGATTCGCCGTGGCGCATCCGTTTCGTTGAAAAAAAACTCGGCAACTGCCAACGATTGGGGCAGTGCCGGTTGGACGCTGTTTGTGGATAGCGACGGCGATGGTACCCTCGATGCCGGCGAAACGACCCTGAAAATCGGCGATGCCTTGCCGACACCGATTACGCTTTATGCCAACAACAATTTCGCGAACTACATCACGTTCAAAGCGTCCGGTGAAGCCAATCAAATGGGGACCTTCGTCTTCTGCTACGACGGCATGTTGCAGGAAGGGGGCAGCCCTCGGTCAAAGGCGGTCGTGGTGATCAAGACCGGGCGAGCGCGGGTGGCGGTGGATACCGACGGCGATGGCATTCCGAATAAGGACGGCAGCCCGTCCGTCAACGTGGCTAGTTGTACGAGCCCGTGAGATTCAGGCCAAAGACGATGCTAGCGCGACGAAAATCGATGCCTATCTTCACCCAGCAGTCCGGTTTCAGCCTGCTGGAGGTGCTGATCGCCGTGGCCATCATGGCGCTAGGCCTGCTGGGTCTGGCCGGTCTACAGGCGCAGGGGCTGAAGAACAACCACAGCGCCTATATCCGTTCCCAAGCGGCGCTGTATGCCTATGACATGGTTGATCGTTTGCGCGCGGATAGGGCGGCGGCAATTGCCGGGAGTTATAACCTGACCATGGCGGCTTCGGCGCCCACCGGTACTGCGTTGGCCGATACCGAACGGGCCGGTTGGCTGGCGCAACTGGCCGTGCTGCCGACGGGTGACGGTTCGATCAATGTCACCTCGACCGGCGTCGCGACGATTACAGTGCAGTGGAACGACAGTCGGGCGACGGGCGGCAGCGCGACGGAGAGTATGCAGGTGGTGTCTCAGTTATGAACCGGTGGCCTTTAGCCTTTCCCAATCAACGCGGCCTGACCCTGATCGAGCTGATGATCGGCATGGCCCTGGGCTTGGTCGTGGTAGTCGGCATTGGCTACATCTACATGGGTTCGCGCCAGAGCTACAGGGTACAGGACAATATGGCGCGCATTCAGGAGAACGGCCGCTTTGCCATGGATATCCTCGGGCGCGAGATCCGCATGGCCGGCTTTCAGGGCTGCTCGACGGCCAAATTCACCAGTACGATCAATGCGCAGGCGACGGCGCAAAACAATTATCTCTGGGATTTCAGCCGGAACGCGGTCGAGGGCTTCAATGCGACCGGCGCCGGCACTTGGTCGACGGTGACCTCGGGCAATCCGGCGACCACCGTCGGCGTGAGCAACATCGACACCACGGTGGTGAGCGGCACCGATGTGATCGCCTTGCGCTCGACCGACGATCTGGGCATCCATATCGTGGGTCAGCCGACCGACAACAATTGCGGCGACACCACGGCCGACCTGAAGGTGACGACGAATACGCTGTTGTCCGACGGCCTGATCGTGATGGCGACCAATTGCACGAACGCGACGGTATTCCAGATCACCAACTTCAACTCCGGCCAAAACGTCGTACACAATACCGGGACCAGTTCTCCCGGCAATGCCACCAAGGACCTCGGCGCGTGTTTTGTCGACGGCGATATCGTGGCGGTCTCGGCCAAAAGCTATTTCATCAAGAACAACCCGGCCAGTATTCCGTCTCTGTATCGCAAGGTCAGTTTGACGGCCACTTCGAGTTCGGAGGAACTGGTCGAGGGTGTCCAGGACATGCAGATCAAGTACGGGATCGACACCAATGGCGACGGCGCTGTCGACGAATACGTCGACGCGGGGGCTGCGAATAAGCTGGATACCGCGGCGAGGTGGGCGACCGTGCTGAGCGTGCGGGTGAGCCTGTTGTTGGTCAGCCGCGACGACAACGTCGTCGATGCGCCGCAAAAATACGTGTTCAACGGTAGCACGGTCACGCCGACTGACCGCAAATTGCGCTTCGTGTTCACCGGCACTATCGGCGTAAGGAATCGTTTGTTATGAATGCGGTGATGAGGCCTCGTCGTATCCATCGCAGGCCATCGGCCCGGCGCGAGGGCGGGGCAGTCATGATCATGACCCTGATTTTTCTCGTGCTGCTCACGCTGATCGGCGTCAGTTCGGTACGGGTCAGCGCATTGGAAGATCGCATGGCCGGCCATATCGCCGACCGCTACCGGGCCTTCCAGGCGGCCGAAGCCAGCTTGCGCGATTGCGAGACCTTGTTGAAGGTGGCGACTTTGCCCGCCTTCAACAATACCGCCGGTTATTACCAACCGGCAGCTACGGGCGCGACGCCGCGCTGGAAGACCGTAGACTGGTCTTCTTCGACCGCCACGCTGCCCTACAGCGGCACATTGAGCGGCGTGGCCAGCAAGCCGCGTTGCATCATCGAGGAATTGCCCTCGATCCAGATCAGCACCCAGGGCGGTAGCCTCAGGGCGGGCCAGCCCTTGCCGGATTTGGGCGTTTACCGAATCACGGCGCGTGGTACCGGGGTGACGAACGATACGGTCGTCATGTTGCAAATCATGTATATCCGCTGAGCAAGGCAGGAGACAAGCATGAAACAGTGCCGATTGTTTGAGCGCTTAGTGCGGAGTGCAGTGGTCGGGCTAAGCTTGCTCTTGGCAGGCTACGCAAGCGCGGTCACCATCTCGGACAATCCCTTGTTCATTCCGACGCCACTGGCGCCGAACATCATTTTGACCTTGGACGATTCGGGCAGTATGGCCTGGGGCTTCGTGCCGGATGATCGGGGGTATACGTGGGCGAGTATTAATTCACGTCGCTTCAAATCGGCGGCCTACAACGCGATGTACTACAACCCCAGCGTGACTTACGACCCTGGGGTCAATGCGGACGGGACGACCCGGTCGACCTCGTTTACCGCAGCAAAGCGTAATGGTTTCTACGACTATGGCAGCAGCAATACCGTCGATCTTTCGACGGGCTATCGACCGGTCTACGACTATGACCCATCCAGCAACAGCAATAGCTATGCCGACCATCCCAGTGCGGATTTTGCCAATGTCACGGCTGGCGTAGCGGCTTATTACTATGTGTTCAACAGTGGCTTGTCAAATTGTAACGGCACGACGAGCGACGATGATTGCTATCAAAAAGTCACAGTGAGCACGACCTCGGGGCCGGGCAGTACCGATGAACGGCAGAATTTCGCCAATTGGTATTCGTTCTATCGTACCCGCAACCTGATGACGATGACGGCCGCGTCGCGTGCCTTCGCCTCGGTGGCGTCAACCTCCAGAGTGGCTTGGCAGTCACTGAATTCCTGTAGCAGTTTCGGTACCTCATGCACCGGTTGGGGGGGGGCGGCCGTCACCAACAAGATACGCCCCTTCACCGGCACGCACCGGACCGATTTTTATTATTGGCTGTCGCGTTTGCCGGCAAGTGGCGGCACACCCTTGCTTGAGGCTATGGAGCACGCTGGCGAGTATTACAAGACGACGGGTAGCGACAGCCCGTATGCCTACGATCCGGGGACCACCGACGCGCCGGAATATTCCTGCCGGCCAAATTTCCATGTGCTGATGACCGATGGCATCTGGAACAACAATACGCTCGCCAATACTTATGGTAACTATGACAACACCAATAAGACCCTGCCGGACGGCAAGAGTTATGTGGCCAGTTACCCATACAAAGATTCGAATAGCACCAGCTTGGCGGACATCGCCTTTTATTATTGGGCCAACGATCTGGTCTCGACGCTGAGCAACAACCAGTTGCCGCATTATGGCGACCGCTCCGGCACGGCGGAGCAGCAGTATTGGAACGCCAAGAACGATCCGGCAACTTGGCAACACATGGTGAACTTCACGGTGGGTTTGGGCCTAAACACCTTGTTGACCAATCCGGACTGGGCTGGCAGTACCTACGCGGGCGACTACTCGGCCTTGGTCGCTGGAACCAAGACGTGGCCGGCGACCGGCGACAACGTCAGCCCGGGTAATGTGGCCGATCTTTGGCACGCGGCAATCAACAGCCGTGGCCAGTTCTTCGGGGCGGACGATCCCGAAGCCTTGAACACAGCCTTTCAGAGTGCCTTGAGCAGTATCCAAGGCCGCACCAGCGCGGCGGCGGCATTGGCGACCAACTCGACCCGCTTGGGTACCGATACCGTGATCTATCAGGCCAAATTCAATAGCGGCGACTGGACCGGTCAATTGATCGCCTACGGCATCAATACCGACGGCACGCTAGGCAATAAGGTGTGGGATGTGACCGATAGCGGCAAGATACCGGCCGCGGCCTCGCGCAACATCAAGACCTGGAGCGGTACGGCGGGTATCGATTTTCTGTGGAGTGCGCTGACCGCGACGCAAAAGAATGCAATCGACAGCGCCAATGCCGCTAACAGCAGCTCGCCAGTGCTCGACTATCTGCGCGGCGACCAAACCAACGAGTTGCAATACAGTGGCACCTATCGTAATCGGACCCGCCGTTTGGGCGACATCATCAACTCCGATCCCGTGTTCGTTCAGGCGCCGAATTTTGGTTATAGCGTGCTGCCCGAAGGCATTGTTTCCGGCAGCACGCCTTATGCCACTTTTTTCACCAACAACAAGTCGCGGACCAAGATGCTGTATGTCGGTGCCAACGACGGCATGTTGCATGCGTTCGATGCGGCGACCGGCAACGAAAAATTCGCCTACGTGCCGAATGAGGTGATGTCCAATCTGTCTTTGTTGAAGAGCACCGCTTATACGCACAAATATTTCGTCGACGGCTCGCCTTTCGTCGGCGATGCCTTCCTTGGCGGCGCCTGGAAAACGGTATTGCTCGGGCCGACCGGCGCCGGCGGCAAGGCGGTGTTCGCCTTGAACGTGACCGATCCGAATACCTTTACGGCGGCTAATGTCCTGTGGGAATTCACCCATTCCGAGCTGGGCAACACGATCGGTCAGCCGGTCATCGCCCGCTTGAAGTACAACAACCGTTGGGCCGCAATCTTCGGCAATGGCTATAACAGCACCAGCGGTACGGCCAAGCTATTCATTGTGTTTCTGGATGCCAACGCCAGCGACGGTTGGCAGCAAGGCAAGGATGCCGACTATATGGTGATCGATACCGATAATTCGATCACCGGCAATGGCCTATCGACACCTTCGCTCTATGACAGCAATAGTGACAAGGTAACGGACACCGTTTATGCCGGTGACTTGCAGGGTAACGTCTGGAAGTTCGATCTGTCCGATGCCAACCCGAACAACTGGGGCGTGGCCTATAAGCAGGGCTCGACCGCGAAGCCGCTATTCACCGCACGCAATGCCAGCAATCAGGTTCAACCGATTACCGCCCCGGTCGAAATCGGCGCGCCACCGGCCGGTAAGACCGGTGTGATGATCTATTTTGGGACTGGCAGTTTCTTTGCGACCGGCGATAACACAAGCACCGCTGTGCAAGGCCTCTACGGTGTAATCGATGGCGGCAGCCGGATCACGACGACCGATCGCAGCGAATTGATTCAGCAGACTATCCTTTACGAAGGCGCCGACACCGGCACGGCCGGGCGCGCCGCCTCTGCATCGCAGATCAGGTTGATATCGAGCAACACCGTGGATTGGACGAGCAAGAAGGGCTGGTATCTCGATCTGCTGCAACCGCCGAGCAGTACGGCGCAAGGCGAGCGGGTCATCAGTATCCCGCTGTTGCGTTATGGCCGGGTGATCTTCGCCACCTTGGTGCCCTCGTCCGATCCCTGTGAGTTTGGCGGTACCGGTTGGATCATGGAAATGGATGCGTTGACCGGCGGCCGACTGACCTATTCGGTCTTCGATCTGAATAACGACGCGAGCTTTAATGCGATTGATTTTACGACGGTGACGGTGAACGGTCAGGAGATCACAGTGCCGGTTTCTGCCATGAAATCCAGCGTTGGTATCATTAAGACGCCGACGGTGGTGACCGCGGGTACCGTCGAATATAAGTTGGCCAGTGGTACCACGGGCGAGATCAGTACGACCAAGGAGAAGGCTTCGTCGACCGGCACAGGTCGTGTGTCTTGGCGCGAATTGGTGGAATAAGGCGTATTTGGAGAGGGCAAATGGACATTCTTGAGAGAAGACGGATCCCGGCCGAGATTCAATGCCGGATGGCTGGCCGGGAATGGGGTGTGACCTTGATGGAGTTGCTGGTCGTGGTGGTGATCGTCGGTATCTTGGCGGCGGTGGCCATTCCCTCGTATCAGAACTACATGGTCAAGGGGAAGCGGGCCGACGCCAAGGCGGTGCTCTCGGAAGACGCCAACTGGTTGGAACGGAATTACGTGGCCAGCGGCTGCTACAACTATGCCAGCGTGCCGGATTGCCAAAGCCAGTCGGGCACCTCGACAGCCTTGCCGTTCACGGTCTCGCCCAAAAGTGGCGCGGCCAATTACACGATTTCGATCAGCTATACGCTGAGCGGCCAGCAATACTCGATGTCGGCCACGCCCTGTGGTAATTCGGGCGCAGGGTGTCCTAGCGGGAGCGCGAATCACACAGATGCCGATTGCGATGTGTTGACCCTGAATAACCTCGGGCAGCAGGGCGAGAGTGGCAGCAAGGATGTGGCCTATTGCTGGCAGAGGTGACAATGCCGTTTTGCTGCTGACGGTTTCGGGTTTTTTGATGAGGCGCCTACCGGGCAAGGTTTGCGCTGGGTGAGTTTCAAGTGGATTCAATTCCGACTAATTTATTCCGGGTCTTACGGGCATTGTCGGGCGAGGAGTTTCGCTCCGGCGAAGCCATCGCCCAATGTCTAGGCATATCCCGAGCCAGCGTCCACAACGCAGTGCGTCAGGCGCAGGCGCTTGGCATCGATATGTACTCGGTGCGTGGCCGTGGCTATCGCCTAGTTTATCCGCATAGTTGGTTGGATGCCGAGCATATTCAGGATGCGCTCGGTGACTTAGGCTATCGCGTGCATCGGCATGAGCAGTTGGATTCGACCAATGGCCGTCTGATGGCGATGGGGCAGGCTGGCGCCGAGCATAAGACCGTGCTGACAACAGAGTGGCAGACCGGCGGCAGGGGGCGGCGCGGCCGTACTTGGCTGTCGCCATTGGGCGGTGGGCTTGCCTTCTCGGTGCTGTGGCGTTCCAACCGCACGGCCAGCGATCTTTCCTGCCTTAGCTTGGCGGTCGGCCTGGGGTTGGTGCGTGCCTTACGGCAGATCGGTTTGGCGGAGGTGCAGCTTAAATGGCCGAACGATGTGTTGCTTGGCGGCCGTAAATTGGCCGGTGTCCTGATCGAGTTGCAGGGCGATGTGCTTGGCCCGAGCATGGCAGTGATCGGCGTAGGGGTGAATGTGCGTCTGCCCGACGAACTGCGTAACGAGATCGATCAGCCGGTGGTCGATCTGGTGGAAGGGCTGGGTGTCGCGGTGGAACGCAATTACCTCTTGGTCCAGTGTCTGAAATATTTGCACGAGGTGCTGGAGCACTACGAGCGCGAAGGCTTTGCCGGATTGAGAGCGGAGTGGGAAGCCAATCACGCCTTTCATGGTCGCGAGGCGCGCATGATCGCAGCACAAGGGGAATCCTGGAGTGGGCGCGTGGCCGGCATCGACGAAGCGGGTGCCTTGTTGCTCGATACCGATGCCGGCCAGCGTCGTTTTTATTCCGGCGAATTGAGTTTGCGCGGGGTGTCGGCGTGATCTTGCTGGTCGATGTCGGTAATACGCGGCTCAAGTGGGGGACGTACGAGCTTGGCCAGTGGCGAGAGAAAGACGCGATCCCGACCAAGGACGTCTCAGCCCTGGCGAGCCGCTGGCAAGGGTTGAACCCAGCATGGGTTGGAATCAGCAATGTGGCGGGGCGGGGCATCGTTAAGGCCATCGAGCAGGCCTGCCCCGTGGGTACGAAGATCTATTGGCTCAGGCCGGAAGCAGGTGCCCACGGTATTCGCAACCGCTATGCGGCACCTGCCAGTCTCGGTGCCGACCGTTACGCCGCCTTGATCGCCGCCCGCAAGATGGGTCTCGGCCATGCCGTCGTGGCGAGTTTGGGCACGGCATTGACGGTCGATGCGCTTACCGCAGCGGGTGAGTTTCTCGGCGGCATTATCGCGCCAGGCTATCGCACGATGCTACGAAGCATCGAACAATCGACCCAAGGAGTCCATATTGGCCCGGGGCAGTGGTCGGCCTTTCCGACCAATACCAACGACGCATTGGAAACGGGCATGCTGTCTGCGTTGGCCGGCGCGGTCGAGGCGCAGCGCAACCGACTGGAGGCGCTAGTCGCGGCCGAGGCTACAGTCTTGCTCACCGGCGGCGATGCGGCATTGATCAAACCATTACTACGCGCACCGCTGTGTTCGGTGGAAGATTTGGTACTGGAGGGCTTGTTATGGATAGCACGGGAAAGCGGCGTCGCGGACGCTTGATCCCAGTGTTGCTCGCGATCAACCTATTGCTGTTAGCGGTAGGGATGGCCTGGGAATACTGGAAAGGGCGCCCGCAGACCTTGCCTAGCGTCAATGCCGAAAAGATACGACTGATGGGCGCCGAAGAAGGGCGCTCGAAAGGGCGTTAATACAACCGGCGCTTGCCGCTCGATAGGCAAGCGCCGGTCGAGGATCAAGCCTTGCCGGCGATCCAGTCCTTCACCGAGGCCAGCGCCGCCGGCAGCTGGCCTGGCTGGGTGCCGCCGGCCTGGGCCATGTCCGGCCGGCCGCCGCCCTTGCCGCCCACTTGCTGGGCGACGTGGTTGACCAGTTCGCCGGCCTTGATCTTGCCAGTGAGGTCGGCGGTGACGCTGGCGATCAGCGACACCTTCTCGCCTTCTACCGTTGCCAGCACCAAGGCGCAGGATTGCAGCTTGTCCTTCAGCTTGTCGGCCAGTTCGCGCAGGGCCTTGGCGTCGGCGCCTTCGATCTGGGCGGCGAGGAATTTGACGCCACCGACCTCTTGAGCCTGGTTGGCCAGGTCGTCGCCCTGCGACGAGGCGAGCTTGGCCTTGAACCGGGCCAGTTCCTTCTCCATCGCCTTCACTTGATCCTGGATCTGCGCCAGGCGGCCGGCGATCTCCTGCGGCTGGGCCTTGAGCGAGTTGGCGACCTCGCGCAGCGTCTCTTCTTGTTCCTGCATGAAGGCCACGGCAGCCGGGCCGGTGACCGCCTCGATTCGGCGGATGCCGGCGGCGACGCCACCCTCGGTCACGATCTTGAATAGGCCGATGTCGCCGGTGCGTTTCACGTGGGTGCCGCCGCACAGTTCGGTGGAGAACTCGCCCATGCCGACCACGCGCACCTCGTCGCCGTACTTCTCGCCGAACAGGGCCATGGCGCCGGCCTGGATCGCCTCTTCGTGCTTCATCAGCCGGGTCTCGACCTTGCTGTTGCGGCGGATTTCGGCGTTGACCAGGCGCTCGATCTCGCGAATCTGCTCCGGCGTCACCGCCTGCGGGTGCGAGAAGTCGAAGCGGGTGCGCTCGGCCGTGACCAGCGAGCCCTTCTGGCTGACGTGATTGCCGAGCACGGTGCGCAGCGCAGCGTGCATCAGGTGGGTGGCCGAGTGGTTGTAGGCGGCGCGGCTCCGGGCCTCGGTGTCGACCTGGGCGTTGACCGTGTCGGTGACGGCCAGGCGACCGGTCTTCAGCTTGCCCTTGTGGCCGAACACCTCGGCCTGAATCTTCAGGGTGTCTTCCACCGCGAACACACCGTGGCCGGAGGTCAGCTCGCCGATGTCGCCGATCTGGCCACCGGATTCGGCGTAGAACGGCGTGCGGTCGAGCACGATCACCGCCTCGTCGCCGGCGTGGATCTCGGTAACTTGGGCGCCTTCCTTGTACAGCGCGACGATGCGGCCGTCCATCTCCAGGGTGTCGTAGCCGTGGAACTCGGTCGGCTCGCCGTTGAATTCCAGGCCCTTGCCTATGGTGAACTTGGAGGCGGCGCGGGCGCGCTCACGCTGCAATTCCATCGCCGCTTCGAAGCCGGCGAAGTCGACGGTGATGCCGCGTTCGCGGGCGATGTCGGCGGTCAGGTCGAGCGGGAAGCCATAGGTGTCGTAGAGCTTGAACACCGTCTCGCCATCGAGCATCTTGTCCTCGGGGGCCATGGCCGCTTCCAGCACGCCCATGCCGTGTTCCAGGGTCTCGGCGAAACGTTCCTCTTCCTGTTTGAGAATGGCGGTGACGTTGGCCTGAGCGGCAACGAGCTCGGGATAGGCCTCGCCCATCGCCTTGGCCAGATCGGTCACCAGCTTGTGGAAGAACGGTTGCTTCTGGCCTAGCTTGTAGCCGTGGCGGATGGCGCGGCGGATGATGCGGCGCAGCACGTAGCCGCGGCCCTCGTTGCTGGGGATGGCGCCGTCGACGATCAGAAAGGCGCAGGCGCGGATATGGTCGGCGATGACCTTGAGCGAGTTGTTGGTCAGGTCGGTCGTGTTGGTCTCGCGTGCCGCTGCCTTGATCAAGTCCTGGAACAGGTCGATCTCATAATTGCTGTGCACGTGCTGCATCACGGCCGAGATACGCTCCAGGCCCATGCCGGTGTCGACCGAGGGCTTGGGCAGCGGATGCAGTACGCCCTGCTCGTCCCGGTTGTACTGCATGAACACGTTGTTCCAGATCTCGATGTAGCGGTCGCCGTCTTCGTCCGGGCTACCGGGCGGACCGCCGGCCACTTCCGGGCCGTGATCGTAGAAGATCTCGGTGCAGGGACCGCAGGGACCGGTGTCGCCCATCTGCCAAAAGTTGTCGCTGTGATATTTCTGGCCGGCCTTGTCGCCGATGCGGGTGATGCGCCCGGCCGGCACGCCGATCTGCTTGGCCCAGATGTCGTAGGCCTCGTCGTCGTCCTGGTAGACCGTGACCCAGAGCTTGTCCTTGGGAATGCCTAGTTCCTTGGTCAGGAATTCCCAGGCGAATTCGATCGCCTCGCGCTTGAAATAGTCGCCGAAGCTGAAGTTGCCCAGCATCTCGAAGAAGGTGTGGTGGCGGGCGGTGTAGCCGACGTTTTCCAGGTCGTTGTGCTTGCCGCCGGCGCGCACGCAGCGCTGCGAAGAGGCGGCGCGGACATAGGGCCGTTGCTCGCGGCCGAGAAAGCAGTCCTTGAATTGCACCATGCCGGCGTTGGTGAATAGCAGGGTCGGGTCGTTGCCCGGAATCAGGGGGCTGGAGGCCACCACGGTATGACCCTTGGCGGCGAAGTAATCGAGGAAACGACGGCGGATTTCACTGCTTTTCATGAGCGGTAAACCAGTAAACACGGGGAATTCCGGCATTTTAGCCGCGAACGTGCGGCCCTGAATAGCTTGGCATTGGCCTTGCAAGTCGGAGGCGTGATCTATATATTAGCCCGAACTAATATTCAGTACCGGAAAGGATGTCTATGTTGAACGGGTATAACTTCAAGGAAGTTGACGTCGATTTTTTGGCTACGGCAGATCTGAGCGGCATCCATCTCTTGGATGTGCGCACCGATGCAGAAGTGTTGCGCGGGGTGATCGCTGGTTCCATCCATCTGCCCCTGCATTTGCTACCCATGCGCGCAGATGAAATACCGCAAGATAAGCCGGTCATCATCTACTGCAATTCTGGCGCGCGTTCTGCTCAAGCCTGTGCCTTCATGGCCGCTAAAGGGCATACCAATATGCATAATCTGTCGGGCGGCATCATGGCGTGGGCGCGTTCTGGTAAGCCATTGGCCGCACCGGTTTAAAAAACACCGGCGCGTTCTCTATAACTTTTGCATGGTTGCAATCTACCAGTAACTGGTTTAATGTGGCCTCGCTTTTTTAGCACATGCTGATTTTGTACTAAACGCCTTTGCACAGAACTGAATTAAGGAGCAGAAATGAATTTTGACAAAGAGCTCGATGCCCGTGGCCTGAACTGCCCGTTGCCCATCCTTCGTGCCAAGAAAACCCTCGGTGAGTTGGGTGGTGGTCAAGTACTCAAGATCATTGCTACTGACCCGGGTTCCGTTAAGGACTTCGCTGCCTTCGCTAAGCAAACTGGTAACGAGCTGCTGTCCACCGCCGAGGCGGGTGGCGAATACACCTTCTTTATCAAGAAGAAGTAATACCACGCCGTCATAGCAGCGTATCTAGCGCAGCAAACCAAGATTTGGAGGAACGATGGATCAAAAAAAGCTGGCAATCATCGCTACTAAAGGAACGCTGGATTGGGCTTACCCGCCCTTGATCCTGGCGTCCACGGCGGCTGCGTTGGGTTATGAAACCCAAATCTTTTTTACCTTCTACGGATTGCAGATGGTTCGCAAGGATCTGAGCGTCTTGAAGGTCAGCCCCCTAGGTAATCCGGGTATGCCCATGAAAATGCCGTTCGGACCGAAATGGTTCAAAGGCATCAACTGGAACATCCCCAATGCCGTGCAGTCTTTGGTGCCTGGCTTCGAGAGCTTTGCCACCGTTCTGATGAAACAAACCATCAAGAACAACGGCGTGGCGACCATTGCCGAACTGCGCAGCTTGTGCCAAGAAGCCGAAGTCAAATTCATCGCATGTCAAATGACGGTGGAGTTGTTCGGTTTTGACCACAGCGATTTTATCGATGGAATGGAGTATGGCGGCGCCGCCACCTTCTTCGAATTCGCCGGCGAATCGGATGTTTGCCTATTTATCTGACGCTTCGAATCCATTGTGTTGACTAACAAAAAAGGCCACCGATTGGTGGCCTTTTTTGTTGCTTGTTTGCTATAGCCTGACAGGCGCTTCACTAAACGGTAAAAAATCCTTGCTCACTGCTGTGGTCTTCTATTAGCATGACACAGGCTTTGGTATTGGTACATGCGAACCATTCAGGAACGAGGGGAGTCGTTTTTGGATGAGGTAATTTCTGGATTTTTTTACGCCCGTTTTGTGGAGGAGACCACTCAAATGCAACTGAAAAAGCTATCTGCTGCCCTGGCAATCGCCAGCCTGACTGCCTCTGGCGCCGCGCTCGCCACGAACGGCATGAATTTGGAGGGCTACGGCCCGATCGCTCTGGGTATGGGCGGTGCCTCGATGGCATACGATAATGGTACGGCCGCTGTGATGAACAACCCGGCCACGCTCGGTCTGATGAGCGATGGCAGCCGCTTGGATGTTGCGCTGGGTTTCTTGGGCCCTGACGTCAAGAGCAGCATGTCCGGTGATTCGTCTGGCAATGCTTACTATATGCCGGCCGTGGGTTATGCCAAAAAAAGCGGCCAGCTGACTTATGGCGTTGGCCTGTTTGCTCAGGGCGGCATGGGTACCGAGTACGCGATGGGTATCGATGGCATGCCCGAGCGTTCCGAAGTGGGCGTGGGTCGACTCATTGCGCCGCTGACCTATAACGTCAACCAGAATCTGACCGTCGGTGGCTCGCTGGATTTCGTCTGGGCCATGATGGATATGCAGATGGCGATGCCGCTAGCCAATATGGCAGGTTTGGTCACGCCGACCGGCATGGGTAACGGTACCATCATGGGTGCCCTGGGTGGCATGATGGCCGGCGGTTACGATAATGCGCGCCTGAATTTCAGCGATCACAACGACCTCACCGGTAAAGCCAAGACGACCGGTTGGGCCGGCAAATTGGGTTTTACCTATAAAGTCAGCCCGGCTGTCACGATCGGTGGTACCTATCATTCCAAGACCTCCTTGGACGATATGAAGACCAGCGTCAACGGCGCACAGATGGTCATCACCGATAACGGTGGCTTCCCCACGCAGACGGTTCCTGGCAAGCTCACCATTCGTGACTTCCAGTGGCCCGAGACCTATGGTCTGGGTATGGCTTGGCAGGCTACGCCGAAGATGATGGTCGCGGCCGATTGGAAGCGCATTGGCTGGAAAGATGTTATGCGCAATTTCACCATGACCTATTCGGCCATGGGTGACAATGTGACCTTCTCGTTGCCGCAGAACTGGGACGACCAAGATGTGTTCATCCTGGGCGTATCTTATAAGTGGACTGAGGCCTTGACTCTGCGTGCCGGCGCCAGCCTTTCCAAGAACCCGGTTCCCAGCAGCACCGTGCATTACCTGTTCCCGGCTATCGAAGAAAACCACTTCACCGCAGGTCTCGGTTATGCCTTCAGCCCGAGTTCTGAGCTGAACTTCGCTGTGTCTCATGCGGCGAATGTGACGCAGACCAGCCCGATGGGTTACACCGTGTCGCATAACCAGAACAGCTGGCAGTTGATGTACAGCAAGAAATTCTAAGCGAACGCTTTCTTGCAAAAGGGTTGGAGATATCTCCAACCCTTTTTTGTATCTAGAGTTTTAGTAAAACAGAATTTAGTTAATCTCAAAAATACCTCTGTAAGGAAATCACATGTCTCGCAGTAGATTTGCCGTGGCGCTGGCCGTGGCCGCTATGGCATTGTCCAATGCCGCCCTCGCCACCAATGGCATGATCATGGAAGGTTACGGCCCGGTTGCCACCGCAATGGGGGGCGCGGCCATGGCCTATGACAATGGCACCGCCGCAATGGCGAATAACCCGGCCACCTTGGCCTTAGCGCCGCAGGGTAACCGAATGGACTTGGCGCTCGGTTTCATCGGCCCGAATGTGAAAGTAAACCACCCGACCTGGGCTGAATCCAAGGCAGAGGCTTTTTATATGCCGGCCCTCGGTTATACCCGCAAGGTAGGCAGTCTCGCCTATGGCCTGGGTATCTATGCCCAAGGCGGCATGGGTACCGAATATGCCAATGGCGACATGGCACAGGTCGGTGTCGGGCGGGTGATTCTGCCATTGGCCTATCAACTGAGCGAGCGTCTCACGTTGGGCGGCAGTGTCGATCTGGTCTGGGCCGGCATGGATTTGGCATTTGCCAGCTATGGCATCAACTTCAAGGACCACAGCGATTATTCGGGCAAGGCCAAGGGCTATGGCCTGGCGGCAAAGCTGGGCTTTACCTATAAGCTGAATGATCGTGTTGCCTTGGGCGGGGTCTATCAAACTGCCGGAAATCTTTCCGATCTGAAAGGGGCGGGCTATAAGATCAAGGATTTCGACATGCCGCCTATCCTGGCGCTCGGCGTGTCATGGCAGGCCAATAATAAGCTGCAGATTGTGGCAGACGTCAAAGACGTGATGTGGGGCAGCAGTATGAACACGGTCTCGGTCCTTTATCCGGGGGCGGCTGTTTGCAATCCAGGGATTAACTGTGCGCCGTTCCAACAAGATTGGCAGGACCAGGTCGTGCTGGCCTTGGGTGCGGCCTATAAAGTGAACGATCGCCTCACCGGTCGCGTCGGTTTCAATTATGGCGATAACCCGATACCGACGCAGAATATGAACTTCCTTTGGCCGGCCATCGTGGATCGGCACTATACCGCCGGACTGGGCTATGCCCTCGACGCGAACAGCGAGCTGAATGCCTCGCTGGCTTATGTGCCGGAGGCGACACAGACCAACGGCCTCACGGTCACGCACGGCCAATTGAACTGGCAACTGATGTACAGCAAAAAGTTCTGAGCGCGATATAGCGAAAAGATGACGGGGGCGGCGGCCCCCGTTTTGTTTTGAAGCTTAGCGATTGCCTCGTCGGTATCGACGCAAGAGAAAACGCGCAGGATCGGCGGCGGCGATGAGGTCAGCTTCCAGTGGCAAGGGGTCGTCCTCAAGCTGTGCCGCGAGCAGCTCCGCTGCCAAGGCATGCCAAACCAGGCCGCGCGAGCCTAGGCCGAGCAAGCCATACAGGCCAGGTAGGCGTGGTATCTCGCTGAGACGGGATGTGTGCGGTGCGATGGTCGCCATGGAGTCGGGTAGCGCGCCGACTAAAGGCAGCCGATCCGTGGCTGCTGCGCGTGTGGCCACACGGCCACCCAACAGCGATGCATCGATATTGCGTAGCGAGCCGGGCAGCATTTGTTCCAGCCGGGTTAGATTGCTTTTGGTGCTGGCGACAGTCAAATTCGGATTTTCTTCCAGCTCATAAGATGCGCCAACGCAGTGCCAGCCATCCAGGGCGGGCGTGGCATAGCCTTCGCGAGTCAGGGCCAGTTTCAGCGCTGGCATATCGCCTGCCGGAATATGTGTGACTTGTCCACGGATTCTGCGTATCGGTAAATTTTGTGTTTGCTCAAAACGTTTGGCCTCGGCCCCGCTTGCGAGGATGAGTGTTTCTGCTTGAGCGAACACCTGGCCGCGCCAGTCGCATACCTGCCAGCCACTGCCGGTATGCCTGAGTGATAGGGCCTCACGCGTGAACGAGCGCTCGATGCGATCGGGGAAGCGCTGCAGATAGGCCTGACACAAACTGGCCGGATTGGCATGGCCACCACCCGGAAATAGCCAGCCGCCATGTGTTACCGGCCAATTCAATAGCGCACTGGCCTCGTCGGCGGAGAGAAATCGGCAATAGTCGGACGGGAATCTGCGGGCTTCGACAATCTGCCTTTGCAAGTTTTCATGTGCAGCATCGCGCGCGAGGTGCAACACGCCATTTGGCAACCAGCGTAGCAGCAGCCCTTGAGCGATCAGGGATTGCCAATGGCGGCTAGCGAACAGGAAGCAGGCCCGTGACAGGCGCGAGGCGATATTGTCATCTAGCGATAGCATGGGGCGGACGATGCCGGCCAGGTTGCCCGAGGCTTCTTGCGCAGGCGCGGCATGGCGTTCGATCAGGCTGACCTGCCAGCCGCGTGAAGCCAGTCGTTCGCTGAGGGCGCAGCCGGCTATGCCCGCGCCGATGACGATGGCATGGCGGTCACGGTCAGCGATGGATCTGGTTTGAGGCCTGATATGTTGTACGCCCAAACGGGCGCTCAGCATTTCCCGTTTGCGGCCGAAGCCCTTGCGCTTCTCCGTGGCGAAACCGGCGTGGCTTAAACCGTCGCGCACTGCGGTGGCAACGGTGTAGGTGGCGAGCGTAGCGTCGGCATGGCAGCAGCGGGCAAGCGGGCGATAGATCGACCCGCACCATAGGTCCGGGTTTTTTGTCGGGGCGAAGCCGTCCAGATAAATGGCATCGACCTTTGCCTGTAATTGTGGCAACAGCCGCTGTGCGTCGCCGAACAACAGCGTGAGGCAAACCTGGCCTTCCTCGAGATACAGCCGATGAAAACCGGGTGTCAGTATGGGCCAACATGATCGTAATGCCGCCGAATAAGTGGCCAGTTCAGGCCAGCGTGCATGCAGGCTGGCAAGGTCGCTGGCGCTGAATGGATGCTTTTCTATCGATAGATAATCAAGCCGTGTCGGTCGCAATGGGTCGTCGCGCCAGGCAGCCCAAGTGGCAAGGAAATTGAGGCCGAGGCCGAAGCCGGTTTCCAGGATCGTAAACCGTGACTTTGCCTGCCAACGCGCCGGGAGGTCATTGCCACCCAGGAAAACATGTCGCGCTTGTTGCAGGCCGCCGTCGGTCGAGTGATAAATATCGTCGAATAATTCAGAGTAGGGCGTGCCGTTGGCTGAATACGCCAGGCGGGCAGGAATAAGCGGTTCATTGGCAGGCATGGCGCCATTTTATCGAAACTTGGCCACAGATCATTTCGTGGAATTCGAGATAGGCCGAATCAGGAAAAGCCGATGTGGAATGGCCTGATCAGCGGGGAAGGTTGGGTTTTTCCAGAGCAAGTTCGGCAGACCAGTCGCGCTCGAACAGGGCGCCCATCGCGTCGCCAGGCAGCGGCCGGCTAAGCAGGTAGCCTTGCACGATATTGCAGCCGATGCCGTGGAGGATATCCAGTTGATCCGTCGTCTCGACGCCTTCGACCACGGTTTCCAAGCCAAGATTCTCACTCAGGGCCAGAATGGCCTGGGTAATGGCGGCATCGATGTTTTGATGGCCGATGTCTTTGACGAAATAGCGGTCGATCTTGAGGGTGTCGACCGGAAAGTGCTTGAGATGCGCCAAGGAGGAATAGCCGGTACCGAAATCGTCTACGGCAAGCCGTACCCCGATGCGTTTGAGTTTTTGAATCTTATCGACCGCTTGGCCGATATCGAGCATCAGAATGCTCTCGGTTAGCTCAAGATGCAGCGACTGTGGCGGCAGTTTTGTTTCGAGCAGGATTGCACCGATCGTTTGGCATAGATCTTCCTGCCAGAACTCCTTGCCCGACAGGTTGACCGCAATGGCCAGGTCGGTTTGGCCGGCGGCCTGCCACGCCACGCATTGAAGGCAAGCTTCGCGCAGCAGTCTGCGGCCGACATCGACGATGCTGCCGGTTTCTTCCAATAGATCGAGATAAGTCGAAGGCTCGAGTATGCCCCGTGTAGGGTGGTGCCAGCGCATGAGCACTTCGACCACCTGAATTCGGTGGGTCGATAGATTGAGTTGAGGTTGATAATAGGGGTGGAACTCGCCTCGCTCGATACCATGGCGCATGTCGGTCTCCAGCTCCAGGCGTTGGGCGACTTTGATGTTCATCTCGGCATCGAACAATTGGTAGCGGTTACGGCCGAGCCCCTTGGCGTGATACATCGCCGCGTCGGCATTTTTCAGCAAATCGTCGGTACTCTCGCCGTCGTTCGGATAGACGCTGATGCCGATGCTGGAGGTGGTGAAGAATTCGCGCTTGTCGATTCGATAGGGCTGGCTGATGTTTTCTGCCACTTTGTCGACGACATGGATGATTTGGCTGAGCTTTTCGGCGTCCGACACGACGACGATAAACTCGTCGCCACCGAGCCTCGCCACAATGTCGTCGGAACGCACAATGTGGCTAAGGCGCTCGGCAACTTGGCGAATCAGCTCGTCGCCGACGGCATGTCCAAGCGTGTCGTTGACCAGCTTGAAGCGATCGAGATCGATGAACATGACGCCGACCAGAAGTTTTTGCCGTTGTGCGCGGGCGATGGCTTGTTCCAGCCGGCCCATCAGCAGCAGGCGGTTGGGCAGGCCGGTCAGGGCATCGTGGGTGGCCATGTGTTCGCGTTCCCGTCCGGCTCGGCCGATAAAGCGGATGACAACGATGGCGACCAGGATGCCGATGAGTAGCGCCACGCCAGAAAGCGCATACATGCGTAGCCGTGCGGTATCGTGCGCCGATCTGGCATCCTGTATCGCCTCTTGGGTGGATTGGTAGGTGGCGCTATCCAGTTCGACCAATGTTTCGAGCACGGCGTTTTGCGCCGGGATTGCCCAGTTGATCAGGATATCGCTTGCGCCAGCCATATCGCCGGCTATGGCAAGGGCGATGGCCTCCTCCTGATAGGGCACCGCAATCCGGCTCAGCTGCCTTTGCTCCTCAAGCAGTTTGCGTTCGGTGCCGGTCAACGGCAGATGGAGCAGCTCGCTGCGGACGGTGACGAACTTATTGGCCAGTTGTGCGAAATTCATATAAATGGTGTCCCGCTCGAACGGGTCGACCGTATGCATGAGCATAAATAGGTTCAAGGTCCGTTCCCGCGCGATGAACCCCATGGTCTTGCTCAATTGCAGCTTGTGCATGCTTTCCTCGGTGACGCTTTGCATGCGCTGTTCGGTGGAGTCCAATTGCTTGAGGCCGATGAGCGTAACGAACAGGATCAGCAGTAGCTGTACGACGAAGCCGGCGACGAGGCTCAATTTCCAAATGTGGCCAAGCAGGGAGCTGTGGCTTGCTACGGTTGGGTTCGAGATGCTTGCAAAGAAGCGGGAGAGCACGGTTTCGGTCTAGCTGGCGCCCAAGGTCAATGGCTTCATTGTATGGGGAGAAACCGCCGCTGCATCTAGTATTTGCGGATCAGCCCGGCTAAGGTCCGGGCCCCTGTCGCACCGAGGTCAGGCGGTAATTCGGCCACTAGCCCGGCTGGTCGAACAGTTGGTCCACCTCGTGTGCATCGAAGCGGTAGTCATGATTGCACAGGTCGTCGTGGATATGGATTTCCCCGTGCTCGCGTAGAATGGCCTGGCATTCCGTCCGGCCCAGCGCACGCAGCATATTGCGCACCTTGGTGCGGTCTTCCGGGCAATGGTAGGCGACGCGCCGAGGGTCGAACACGCGGATATCCTCTTCGGCAAATAGCCGGCTCAGCAATTGGACCGGCGGCAAATCCAGCAATTCTTCCGGGCGTGCCGTGTCGGCGAGCAGTTGGATGCGGTTCCAGCCATCCGGATCGCGCTGATCGGCATCCGGCAGTTTTTGC
>JAJZTS010000005.1 GCA_021848725.1 Pseudomonadota bacterium | reverse complement strand
GCACGCGCATCTCGCGCGACTTGTCGCTGGCATCGAACGTGGCGACCAATTCGATCGGCTGCACGAGCTTTTCGAGGTAGGCCTGCAATTGGGTCTTGATGTTGCTGTCGAGCATGGTGTTCTCCTGAAACAGAGGGCAATACGAAGGCGTCAGTCGGGCGCCTTGATGTTGCGAACTGGGGTGTCTCCCTCTCCCACCGGGAGAGGGCGGGGTGAGGGAGGGGCCTTGGGTATGGCGTAGACCGTTCCCTCACCCCCATCCCCTCTCCCGAGGGGAGAGGGGGGCCGTGTCAAATCTTGCCGACCAGGTCGAGCGACGGGGCCAGGGTGGCCTCGCCTTCCTTCCACTTGGCCGGACAAACCTCGCCCGGGTGGGCGGCCACGTACTGGGCGGCCTTGACCTTGCGCAGCAGCTCGCTGGCATCGCGGCCAATGCCGCCGGCGTTGATCTCGATGATCTGGATCTTGCCCTGCGGGTCGATCACGAAGGTGCCGCGCTCGGCCAGGCCGGCCTCCTCGATCATCACGCCGAAGTTGCGGGTGAGGGTGCCGGTCGGGTCGCCGAGCATCGGGAACTGGATCTTGCCGATGGTCTCGGAGGAGTCGTGCCAGGCCTTGTGGGTGAAGTGGGTGTCGGTCGACACGGCGTAGATCTCGACGCCCAGCTTCTGGAACTCGGCGTAGTTGTCGGCCAGGTCGCCCAGCTCGGTCGGGCAGACGAAGGTGAAATCGGCCGGGTAGAAGAACAC
Organism: Pseudomonadota bacterium; assembly: GCA_021848725.1. Lineage (GTDB taxonomy): Bacteria > Pseudomonadota > Gammaproteobacteria > Burkholderiales > Thiobacillaceae > Sulfuritortus. The sequence goes on along the minus strand of JAJZTS010000005.1, from coordinate 86,681 downwards.
CACGGACCACCGGCCCTTCAGGTCTTCGTCGCTGACGTGTTCGAACTGGCCGTTCTGGTAAGCGGTGGCCTTGAAGGGTTTGATTTCGCTGTTGATCAAAGACTGCATTTCATGCTCCTTAAGTTGGGTGAGTCGGCTCGGTGTGAAGCGACGGAACGAATCTTAGGGAGGTGGCCATAATTGATCTAATGAATAGTTACGATTAATTCAATCTACTAAATAGATCGATAAAGGGTGCCTCGATATTGGTACAAACGGCACGAGCCCCGGGCCGGTGCCCAGTGGCTGCAACCGGCTGGGGTAAAATGGCGGCTGATTTCCTGGATACGCCATGAGCCACCTGAAAAACGACACCTTCCTGCGCGCCCTGCTGCGCCAGCCCACCGACTACACGCCCGTCTGGCTGATGCGCCAGGCCGGCCGCTACCTGCCGGAGTACTGCGCGACCCGCCAACGTGCCGGCAGTTTTCTCAACCTGTGCAAGTCGCCCTCGCTGGCGACCGAGGTGACCCTGCAGCCGCTGGCCCGCTACGACCTCGACGCCGCCATCCTGTTCTCCGACATCCTGACCATCCCCGACGCCATGGGCCTCGGCCTGTATTTCGCCGAGGGCGAGGGGCCGAAGTTCGAACGGCCGCTGCGCGAGGAATGGGCGATCCGCGATCTCAAGGCGCCGGACCCGCACGACCATCTGCGCTACGTGCTTGACGCGGTGAGCGAGATCCGCCGCGCCCTGGACGGCGCGGTGCCGCTGATCGGCTTCTCCGGCAGCCCGTTCACCCTGGCCTGCTACATGGTCGAGGGCGAAGGCAGTGACAGCTACACCAAGTTAAAGACCATGCTGTATGCGCGGCCCGATCTGTTGCACCACATCCTCGACGTGACCACGCAGGCCGTGATCGACTACCTGAACGCCCAGATCGAATGCGGCGCCCAGGCGGTGATGGTGTTCGACTCCTGGGGTGGCATGCTGTCGCAAGCGGCCTATCTGGAATTCTCCCTGCCCTACATGGCGCGGATCATGGCGGCCTTGAAGCGGGAGCACGACGGCCGCATCGTGCCGCGCATCGTGTTCACCAAGGGCGGCGGCCTGTGGTTGGAACAGATCGCCCAATGCGGGGCCGACGCGGTCGGCCTGGACTGGGCCATCGACATCGGCGCGGCGCGCAAGCGCGTAGGCGACCAAGTCGCGCTGCAAGGCAACCTCGACCCGACCATCCTGCTCACCACGCCGGAGGCGGTGGCCGCCGAGAGTAAGCGCGTGCTCGCCTCGTTCGGCCATGGCCACGGCCATGTGTTCAACCTGGGCCACGGCATCTCGCAGTTCACGCCGCCGGACAACGTACGGGTACTGGTCGATACCGTGCATGCCGAGAGCCGGCAATACCACGCCGGCTGACCCGTCCGGCGGCGCAAACAGAAACGGCCGCATCAGCGGCCGTTTTCTTTTCTGCGAAGGTGTTTAGTCCCAGCGGTTGCTGCGCTTGGCGGCGGGCTTACCGGCCGCCGGCTTGGCGCCGGCATAGGGCTTGCGCGGACCGCGGCTGCTCCAGTCGTTGTTGGGCGACTTCCAGCTGTCCTCGCGTCGGGCCGGATCGGCTCCGCGTTCGGCGCGCTTGGGCTGACTATTGCCCCCGTTGTTTCGGTCATAGGCGCGCGGCGGCTGGTCGCCGGACAGGCCATAAGGCTTGTCGCGCCAATCCGAGCGCGGCTTGTTGTTCCAGTCGGAACGCGGCTGCCCGTCGCCATTGGGCCGGCCCTCGCGCTTGAAACCGCCTTCGCTCCGCTCGCCGTAAGGCTTGGCGTAGCCGTCCTTCTTGTAGCCGCCCTGCGGCCGCGCCGGCCGGTCGGACCAATTGCCCGCGCCTTCTTTGCGCGCGCCCCAGGACTTGCCCTGACCATAACCCTGGCCCTGGCGCGGGGGACGCTGCTCGGTGCGCGGCGGCCGGGCCTTGGGCTCCAGGCCGGGGATGGTTTCGGCCTGCAGCGACTGGCCGGTGTAGCGCTCGATCTCGCGCACCAGGTGCTTCTCGCGGTGGTGCACCAGGGTGACGGCGATGCCGCTGCGGCCGGCGCGGCCGGTACGGCCGATGCGGTGGACATAGTCCTCGGCCTGGCGCGGCGCGTCGAAGTTGATCACGTGGGTGACGCCGGCGACGTCGATGCCGCGGGCGGCGACGTCGGTCGCCACCAACACCCGGGTGCGGCCTTCGCGCAGGCGCTGGATGGTGCGGTTGCGCTTGTTCTGCGGCATGTCGCCGTGCAGCGCGTCGGCCAGGTGGCCCTGGTCGCGCAGGCTGTCGGTCAGCTCCTCGGCCGAACGCTTGGTCGCGGTGAACACGACGGCCTGGTTCAGCTCCGCATCGCGCAGCCAGTGGTCGAGCAGGCGCGACTTGTGTTCATGGTCGTCGGTGAAGTGCAGGCGCTGCTCGATCTGCGGCTTGTCGGCCTGGACCGCCGCCACTTCGATGCGCTGCGGGTCGCGGGTGAGCTGGCGCGCCAGCTTGCCGACCACGCCGTCGAGCGTGGCCGAGAACAGCAGGGTTTGGCGCGACGCGGGGGTCTTGGCGACGATGGCCTCGATGTCGTCGATGAAGCCCATGTCCAGCATGCGGTCGGCCTCGTCCAGCACCAGCACTTCCAGCCGCGAGAAATCGATGCGGCCGCGCTCCATGTGATCCATCAGGCGGCCGGGGGTGGCCACCACGATGTCGACCGGCTGCGACAGCTGTTTCAGTTGCGGGCCGTAAGGCGCGCCGCCGACCAGGCTGGCGGTACGCAAACGGCGCAGCTCGCGACCGTAGGTGCGGGCGGCCGTTTCCACCTGCTGGGCCAACTCACGGGTCGGCGCCAACACCAGCACGCGCGGGCCATTGCCCTGCGCGGTGGACGGCTCGACCAGACGATGCAGGCTGGGCAACAAGAAGGCGGCGGTCTTGCCGCTGCCGGTCTGCGAAGACACCAACAGATCGGCACCGGCCAGGGCGGCGGGCACGGCCTGGGCCTGCACTTGGGTGGCTTCGGTGTAACCGGTGGCCTCGATGGCCTTCAGGATGTTGGCGTGAAGACCGAGTTCGGAGAATTGCATAAATACCTTTCCATGCGGCGAACCGCAAAGCGTCAGCCTGCCGGGAAAGCAGGCAAAAGCGCCGCGGCACCCGGGATTCGGGCGCATCGGCTACGTAACATCGGCGCCAACCGGATGTCACGAAGCCGCAAATGAAAAGGCAACGTTGGGGGGTTGGGGCTGATGGGGCTGTGAGTACAGTCCCTTAGGTCAGAAACGCCGCGCTGGGCGGCGAAAAGCCATAACTGCAGTGCACAACTGCCGCGCATCATACGCGAAAACACCTGTTTGTAAACAAATAATATGTTTCGGTGCTAGCTCTTGTGCCCTTTAGGGTAAACCCGAGCTAAGCGAGGCTTAGACTCACAATTGTGCGCGGCCGAAGCCGGCCTGCGTATTTGTATAGCTGTTTCTTTCCCGGTAAAAGCAAAGGCCGCCCAATGGCGGCCTTTGCTTGAAGTGCGCGCCGACCAAATCAATAGCGGTAGTGCTCGGCCTTGTATGGGCCTTGCACCGGCACGCCGATGTAGGCGGCCTGCTGCTCGGTCAACACGGTCAGTTGGGCATTCAGTTTCTTCAATTGCAAACGGGCGACCTTCTCGTCCAGGTGCTTGGGCAGGGTATAGACGCCGACCGGGTACTTGTCGGTCTGGGTGAACAGCTCGATCTGGGCGATGGTCTGGTTGGCGAAGGAACTGGACATCACGTAGCTCGGGTGGCCAGTGGCGCAGCCCAGGTTCACCAGGCGGCCCTTGGCCAGCAGGATGATCCGTTTGCCGTCGGGGAAGATGATGTGGTCGACCTGGGGCTTGATCTCTTCCCACTGGTACTTCTCGATCGAGGCGACATCGATCTCGTTGTCGAAGTGGCCGATGTTGCAGACGATGGCCTGGTCCTTCATCTTGGCCATGTGGTCGTGGGTGATCACATGGTAGTTGCCGGTGGCGGTGACGAAGATGTCGGCCTTGTCGGCGGCGTATTCCATGGTCACCACGCGGTAGCCTTCCATCGCGGCCTGCAGGGCGCAGATCGGGTCGACCTCGGTGACCCACACTTGCGCGGATAGCGCGCGCAGGGCCTGGGCCGAGCCCTTGCCCACGTCGCCATAGCCGCAGACCAGGGCGATCTTGCCGGCGACCATGACGTCGGTGGCGCGCTTGATGCCGTCGACCAGCGACTCGCGGCAGCCGTAGAGGTTGTCGAACTTGGACTTGGTCACCGAGTCGTTGACGTTGATGCCGGGAAACTTCAGCTCGCCGCGCTCGTGCATCTGGTACAGGCGGTGCACGCCGGTGGTGGTCTCCTCGGTCACGCCCTTGATCTGGGCCAGTCGGGTGGAATACCACTTGGCATCGGTCGCCAGCTTGGCCTTGATCGCGGCGAACAACACGGTCTCTTCCTCGCTGGTCGGCTTGGCCAGGACGTTGATGTCCTTCTCGGCACGGGCACCCAGGTGCAGCAGCAGCGTGGCGTCGCCGCCGTCGTCCAGGATCATGTTGGAATAGCCGCCATCCGGCCACTCGAAGATCTTGTGGGTGTAGTCCCAGTACTCGGTCAGGCTCTCGCCCTTGACCGCATAGACCGGGATGCCGTCGGCGGCGATGGCGGCGGCAGCGTGGTCCTGGGTCGAGAAGATGTTGCACGAGGCCCAACGCACTTCGGCGCCGAGCGCGGTCAGCGTCTCGATCAAGACCGCAGTCTGGATGGTCATGTGCAGCGAGCCGGTGATGCGGGCGCCCTTGAGCGGCTGGCTCTTAGCGTATTCCTCGCGGATCGCCATCAGGCCGGGCATCTCGGTTTCGGCGATGCGGATTTCCTTGCGGCCCCAATCGGCCAGGGCCATGTCGGCGACTTTGTAGTCGGTGAAGTTGGCAGGTGCGTTCATTTATAACTCCTTCAAGCAATGAACGAGCGCCGTTACTACTCGACCATCCTCGCTGAGCCTGGCCCGTGACGGGTTGCAGCGCTCCTCAGCAAAGACAACGCCGCCCGCTCGGGCGGCGTGAACAGATTACATCCCGGCGTCGGCCTTCAGGGCCGCTGCCTTGTCCGTTGCTTCCCAGCTAAATTCCGGCTCGTCGCGGCCGAAGTGGCCGTAGGCGGCGGTCTTCTGGTAGATCGGCCGCAGCAGGTCGAGCATCTTGACGATGCCCTTGGGCCGCAGGTCGAAGTGGCGCAGGACCAGTTCGGTCAGCTTCTCGTCGGGCACCTTGCCGGTGCCATAGGTCTCGACCATGACGCTGGTGGGCTTGGCCACGCCAATCGCATACGACACCTGGACCAGGCACTTGCTGGCCAGGCCGGCGGCGACGATGTTCTTGGCCACGTAGCGACCGGCATAGGCGGCCGAGCGGTCGACCTTGGACGGGTCCTTGCCCGAGAAAGCGCCGCCGCCGTGCGGCGCGGCACCGCCGTAGGTATCGACGATGATCTTGCGCCCGGTCAGGCCGGCGTCGCCGTGCGGGCCGCCGATCTCGAAGCAACCGGTCGGGTTGACCAGATAGTTGATCTTGCCCTTCATCAGTTCCTTGGGCAGCACGGGCTGGATGATGTCCTCGATGATCGCGTCGATCGCGGACTGCTTCATCCGCCGCTTGCCGACCTCGCCTTCGGCCATCTCCGGCGTGTGCTGGGTGGACAACACCACGGTGTCGATGCTGTCCGGCTTGCCGTCGACGTATTTCAGCGTGACCTGGGACTTGGCGTCGGGACGCAGCCAGGGCAAGCGGCCGTCCTTGCGCAGCATGGCCTGGCGCTCGACCAGACGGTGGGCCAGCCAGATCGGCATCGGCATCAACTGCGGGGTCTCGTCGCAGGCGAAGCCGAACATCAGGCCCTGGTCGCCGGCACCCTGGTCCAGGTTGTCGTCATAGGCGGCGTTCACGCCCTGGGCGATGTCGGCGCTCTGCTGGCCATAGCAAACGTGGACCGAGCAGCCGTCGGCGTCGAAGCGCAGGCTGGGGTCGGCGTAGCCGATCTGGCGAATGGTCTCGCGCGCGACGCGGGCGTAGTCGACCTTGGCATTGGTGGTGATCTCGCCGGCCAGCATGACCAGGCCGGTGGTGACCAGGGTCTCGGCGGCGATGCGCGAATGCTTGTCCTGGCTCAGGATGGCGTCGACGATGGCATCGGAGATCTGGTCCGCGACCTTGTCCGGATGGCCTTCGGACACGGATTCCGAGGTGAAGAAATACTCTTTGCTCATGAATGACTCCTGTTGCTTCCCCAATCTGACCGGCGTGGCCGCCTCTGGGGATAGGAGCGGGACGCTTTAGCTGGTTTTCTATCCCGCCCGCAATTTGTCTATCTGCATCGCTGCAATTAACTCGGCGGCCTGCCTGTTACCAGACATGACGCGCATGCTAGCCTTGCGCGCTTTATTGGTCAATCCAGCCGCCATCTAAGTAGAATCCCCTCATGCGATTGTTATTAAGGTTGTTCGCCTGGCTGCCGCTGCCGTTGACCCACGCCCTGGGCGCCGGCTTCGGTCTGCTGGCCCTGTTGTTCAGCGCCCGCCTGCGCCGGGACATGGCGGACAACCTGGCCCAGGCCGGACTGAATTCGGCCGGCCTGCGCCTGCGCGCCGCCGCCGAACTGGGCAAGGGCCTGGCCGAACTGCTGCCGATCTGGCTGCGCCCGCTCGACCGCGCCCTGAAACTGGTGCGCGACTGCCAGGGCTGGCAGCACGTCGAGGCGGCGGTGGCCCAGGGCCGCGGCGTCGTGCTGCTCTGCCCGCACCTGGGTAGCCAGGAGTTGGCTGGGCTGTATTTCGCGCCGCACTGGCCGGTCACCGCGCTCTACCGCCGGCCACGCCAGGACTGGTTTCACGCGTTGATGCTGGCCGGCCGCCAGCGCGGCAAGCTGACTACGGTCGAGCCGGACACCGGCGGCGTGCGCGCGATGCTCAAGGCCCTGAAGCGCAACGAGTTCGTCTTCATCCTGCCCGACCAGGTGGCGAGCAAAGGCGACGGCGCCTGGCTGCCCCTCTTCGGCCGGCCGGCCTATATGCCCCTGCTGCCCTACCGCCTGCTGGAGGCGACCGGCGCGACGCCGCTGCTGGTCTATGCCGAACGGCTCGCCTTCGGCCGTGGCTTCCGGCTGCACGTCGAACCGCTGAGCCGGCCGGCCGACCCGCAGCAGGCCGGGGCCGAGGTCAACCGCCGGATCGAGGCGGCGGTCCGTCGCCACCCGGCGCAATACCTGTGGAACTACCGCATCTACCGCTACCGGGCCGACTTCATGCCGCCGCCGCCTCAGGCCGGGGCATCGGCATGATCACCCGCCTCGGCCTCGCCCTGCTTTGGCTGCTGTATAAGCTGCTCGGCGCCCGCGCCTTGGGCCGGTTCGGCGCCGCGCTGGGCGGCCTGCTCTACCATCTACCCAATCGCCGGCGCCGCATCGGCGCGACCAACCTGCGTCTGTGTTTTCCCGACAAGACCGCGACCGAGCGCACGCAACTGCTCAAGACCCACTACCGCGCCTTCTTCCGTGCCACGCTGCAAGAAGCGGTGTCGTGGTGGGGCACGCAGGCCGAGGTCGAGGCGCTCACCCGCATCGAAGGCTTCGAGCACATTGCACCGCACCTCGGCCGGCCGCTGATCATCCTGGCGCCGCACTTCGTCGGCCTCAATCTCGCCGCCGTGCGCCTGTCCATCGTGCACTCGCCGACCGTGTCGATCTACGCCCGGATCAAGAACCCGGCCATCGCCAAACTGATCCAGCACGCCCGCAGCCGCTTCGGCCCGATCGAGCTGTACGACAAGCGCGAAGGGGTGAAGCCGGTGCTGCGCGCGATCAAGCGCGGCCTGCCGTTCTACTATCTGCCCGACCTCGACCACGGCCGGCGCGACGCCGTGTTCGCGCCGTTCTTCGGCGTGCCCGCCGCCACCCTGACCGGCCTGGCGCGCATCGCCGCCTTGACCGGCGCCGTCGTGGTGCCCTGCATCGCCGAACAGACCGCGGACGGCTATGTCGCCCGCTTCTACCCGGCCTGGCCCGACTTTCCGAGCGGCAACGTCGAGGCCGACGTGCGGCGGATGAACGCCTTCATCGAAGCCCGTGTGCGCGAACGGCCCGAGCAATATTTCTGGCTGCACCAGCGGTTCAAAACCCGGCCCGAAGGCGAAGCGCGCCTGTATGACTGAACACATCGCGGTCGGCCCGCTGGCCCTGGACGAGGCCGAAGCGGTCGCTACGCTGGCCCGGACGATCTGGCATGCCCACTATCCGGGCATCATCGGCATCGAGCAGATCGACTACATGCTGGCCGAGCGCTACAAGCCGGCGCTGATCCGTCAGACCCTCGCCCGCGGCGACCGCTGGCTGGCCGCGCGCGCCGCCGGCGCCTTGCTCGGCTTCGCCCATGGCTATGCCCTGATGGATGGCGACTACAAGCTGGACAAGCTCTACGTCCACCCCGACTATCAGCGCCACGGCATCGGCCAGCTGCTGATGGCTCTGATGATCGAGCACGCCCGCCGTCATGGCGCGCGCCGGATGGTGCTGCGGGTCAACCGCCGCAACGCCCAGGCCGTCGCGGCCTATCGCAAATACGGCTTCGAGATTTTGGTGCCTATCGTCGAAGACATCGGCGCGGGGTTCGTGATGGACGATTACGTGATGACCAAAAGCCTTGAAACCGCATGAGCAACTTCCAAGGCCGCCCCTCACCCTACCCTCTCCCGGAGGGAGAGGGTTCTTTCACCCTTCTCCCTCCGGGAGAAGGGGCGGGGATGAGGGAAACAGGCATATCAATTAACAGTGTACTGGTGGGATTTTCAGCATGACCTTCACCAACCCCTCCGACGACGAACTGCGCAGCCTGCTCGAACAGGTGAAGACCATCGCCGTGGTCGGCCTGTCGCCCAAGCCGGGCCGACCGAGCTACACGGTATCGAAGGCGATGCAGGGCTTCGGCTACCGCATTATCCCGGTGCGGCCGGCGCTGGCCAGCGTGCTAGGCGAAAAGGCCTATGCCTCACTGGCCGAGGTGCCGGACCGGATCGACCTGGTCAACGTCTTCCGCGCCGCCGAGCACATTCCGGCTGTCGTCGACGAATGCCTCGCGCTACACTTGCCTGCCATCTGGATCCAAGAAGGCATCGTCCATGAGGCGGCGGCCGACAAGGCACGCGCGGCCGGCATGACGGTGGTGATGGATCGCTGTATCTACAAGGACTACGTCGCGCTGTTCCTATGAGCCACGTTTACAAATTCACCAAGATGCACGGCGCCGGCAACGACTTCGTCGTGTTCGACGCCATCAATCAATACGTCGCACTGACACCGGAGCAACTGCGCTTCGTCGCCGACCGCCACTTCGGCATCGGTTGCGACCAGATCCTGTTGGTCGAACGGCCCACGCTGCCCGGCGTCGATTTCCGCTACCGTATCTTCAACGCCGACGGCGGCGAGGTTAGCCAGTGCGGCAACGGCGCCCGCTGCTTCGTCCGCTTCGTGCACGACAAGGGCCTGATCGGCAAACCCGAGATCAAGGTCGAAACCGCTTCCGGCGTCATCGTGCCCAAGCTTGAGACCAACGGCCAGGTCACCGTCGACATGGGCCCGCCCCGGTTCGAGCCGGCCGACATCCCCTTCGTCGCCGACGCCCGCGCGACCACCTATGTGCTCGACATCGCCGACGGCCCGGTCGAGATCGTCGCGCTGTCCATGGGCAACCCGCATGCCGTGCTGGAGACCTGCAACGTCGACACCGCGCCGGTCGCCACCTGGGGGCCGGAGATCGAACACCATCCGCGCTTTCCACAGCGGGTCAACGTCGGTTTCATGCAGCTCTTGCATAGCCGCGCGATCAAGCTGCGCGTGTTCGAGCGCGGCTCGGGCGAGACCCTGGCCTGCGGCACCGGCGCCTGCGCCGCCGTGGTCGCCGGCATCCAGCGCGGCCTGCTCGAATCCACCGTGGAAGTGCAAACCCGCGGCGGAACGCTTACCATTCGCTGGACGGGCGGCGACGCCCACGTTTATATGACCGGCCCGGCCGTGACCGTTTTCGAAGGCGAAATCGAACTATGACCCCACTGACCCACGACCAAGTCGCGCAATTCCTGCAGGACAACCCCGAGTTCTTCTCGCAGTATGTCGACCTGCTGAACCATATCAACGTGCCGCACCCGCACAGCGGCCAGGCCATCTCTATCGGTGAGCGCCAAGTCATGATGCTGCGCGACAAGGCCCGCAGCCTGGAAGGCAAGCTGCGCGACTTCATCCAGTTCGCCGAAGAAAACGACGCCATCGGCGAAAAGCTGCACAAGCTGTCGCTCGGCCTGATGCGCGCGCGCGATCTGGAGTCGGCCTTGCAGGCGCTCTACCTCAACTTGGGCGAGAGCTTCGCGGTGCCGCACGTCGCGGTACGGCTGTGGGGCGACCACACCCTGGACATGCCCGAGTTCAAGCCAGTCAGCGAAGACATCCGCGTGCTGACCGAAAGCCTGACCAGCCCGCAATGCGGCCACAGCGTGCCGGACGAGGCCCGCGCCTGGCTGGGCGAGGCCGGCGCCCATCAGCAGTCGTTCGCCATGGCCCCGCTGAAGGAAACGAACATGAAGGGCATGTTGCTGCTGGCGTCGGAAGACCCGCGCCGCTTCTACCCGGAAATGGGCACGCTGTACCTGAAGTGGCTGTCCGAGCTGACCGGCGCCGCGCTGTCGCGCTTCGTCTGATGGAAAAAGCGTTCAGCGAATCGATCGCCGATTTCCTGACGCACCTGAAGACGCGCCACTACAGCCCGCGCACCCTCGACCTCTACCAACGCGATCTCGCCCGGCTGGCCGAACTGGCCGGCGGGCGCCACCCCGAACAACTCAACAGCCACGACATCCGCCGCTTCCTCGCCGGCCTGAACGGCAAGGGCGTGGCCGCCAAGAGCCTGGCGCGCACGCTGTCCGCCTGGCGCAATTTCTACCTATTCCTCGCCCGCGACAATCAAGTGAGCGCCAACCCCTGCGTCGGCCTGCGCCCGCCCAAGGGCGAGAAACGCCTGCCCAACGCGCTGTCACCGGACGAGATGGCGCAACTGCTCAACGGCGCCGACGACGGCCCGCTGGCCCTGCGCGACCACGCAATGTTCGAGCTGATGTATTCCTCCGGCCTGCGCCTGTCGGAACTGGTCGGCCTCGACCTCGGCGGCATCGACATGGAGGCCGGCGAGGTGCGCGTGCGCGGCAAGGGCTCGAAAGACCGCATCGTGCCGGTCGGCCAGCAGGCCCTGGCCGCCGTGCAGGCCTGGTTGCCGCAACGGCAAGCCCTGGCCAAGGACACCCCGGCCCTGTTCGTCGGCGCGCGCGGCGAACGCATCTCGGCCAGCGTGGTCGGTCAGCGCCTAAAGCGCCTGGCCGTGCTGCACGGCGTCAACCAGCGCGTGCATCCGCACGCCCTGCGCCACTCCTTCGCCTCGCACGTGCTGCAATCGTCCGGCGACCTGCGCGCGGTGCAGGAGATGCTAGGCCATGCCAGTCTGTCGACCACGCAGGTGTATACGCATTTGGATTTTCAGCACTTGGCCAAGGTGTATGACCAGGCGCATCCGCGGGCGAAGAAAAAGTAGCCGTCATTACCGCGTTGGCCGGAATCCACGCAGTTATCCACGGCTTTACGCGTTATGTGAAGCTTGTTGTATGCGGGAGGCCTTCGGCCGGGGGCGCCCGGCGGCGCGTCACTTTCTTTGCTCGTGCAAAGAAAGGTAACCAAAGAAAGCACGCCCCGCTTCCGCCGAAACCCCGGCGCCGCTGCCGTCATGCAGGCGGCGAAAGAACTCGCTTCGCTCAGACAGCTTTCGCCGGCCTTCGGCTCCCCTGCATGACGCCATCGTCACCGGCGGCGTCAGAGGGGAGGTTAACGTCAAAACCGAAAGCAAAAACCCAAACCAAGATGGTTGGCGCAACGCGCCAACCATCTCTCAAAACAAACAGTATTCCCGCTCGCGGGAATACTGCGCCTTAGTTGACTTGCCCATCCCCTCTGAGCCGCCGAGCTTGAGCGAAATGATTGGGGGAATTCGGCGAGTACTGTTTGAGCCCGAAGGGCGAGTTACGCAGCCGCCCAATTATTTTGCTCAAGATCGGGAAGCCGAAGGCCGGCGAAGCGGGGCGTGCTTTCTTTGGCTACTTTCTTTGCACGAGCAAAGAAAGTATGCCCGCTGCCGGGCGGCCCCGGCCGTAGGCACAACGTGCCCCCATACATCAGTCGCCAGCCATCTGCCGTTGCAACTGCGCCAACAACCGCTCCCCCACCTCGCCCCAAGACAACTCCACCCCCAGATCGCGCATCTGCGTCACCGCCATGCCTTCATAACCGCAGGGATTGATCGCCGCGAACGGCGCCAAGTCCATAGCCACGTTCAAGGCCAGGCCGTGATAGGAACAACCGCCCTTGATCCGCAGCCCGAGCGCGGCGATCTTCGCGCCCTGCACATAGACGCCCGGCGCGCCGGCCAGCCGCTCGGCCTGGATGCCGAACTCGGCCAAGAGGTCGATCACCGCCTGCTCCATGCGCCGCACCAACTCCTTCACCCCGATGCCGCGCCGCTTGAGGTCGATCAACAAATAGGCCACCACCTGGCCCGGCCCGTGATAAGTCACCTGGCCGCCGCGGTCGATGGCCACGACGGGGATGCCGATGTCGCGCAACAGATGCTCGCGCTTGCCGGCCTGGCCCAGGGTGAACACCGGCGGGTGCTCGACCAGCCAGATTTCGTCCGCCGTGTCCGGCCCACGCGCGGCAGTGAAGGCCTGCATCGCGCGCCAGGTCGGTTCGTAGTCGACGCGGCCCAGGCGTTTGATGGTGATCGGCAGGCTCATGGCGCGGACGGGGATTGCCAAGGGGGTAAGAGGAGCATTAAATGTCCCAAAATGGGCAGCAAGCCCGACCCGACTATTAGGAGGTCGCTATGATATGCCAAAGCCATATAGCCACGCAGCCGCCCGCGACCAAGAGAGACCTCAAAGGTATAGGTATTCTGTGGCGTCAACTTAACTCGGCTTCACGTTGATGGTCTCGCTGAGCGGATTTAATTTCAAGCTGAAAGTAACTCAGGTACAGCGCAAGCAAATTGACAAGCTTGTGGGCCTTGCAGGCTCATATCGTGAATCAAACTATCGGCTGCTTGATGCATCTATTGATTCTGACGATACCCTAGATACTGATGCACTCCTTGCGATCGCAACTTTTAAAGAACTCGAATTTTCTCTGTATGCACTCGCGATCATTCATTGCTACTCGATTCTCGAAAACAACAGAGCCCTCATATGTAAAACGATCCCAGGGCTCAAAGCCGGCGAGAGAAAAGGCTTATACAAAGTTGAATGCGTCACCGACGTCTTGAAGGGTATCAACATAAAGCACGTGGAAATTGAATGTTACGAAACCATGGAAGAATTTCGCAGAGTCAACAACGCCATAAAACACGGTCGCTTCGGTCTATCGCAGTCTGTGACCACGCGTGCCGAAAAGAGATATAAGGAAAAAACATACGAAGCAATGCAGCTTAAAAGCTTGTATTTGGATAAAGCAAAGCATCTTGATGCGTATCTTTCGGATCTTTATGAACGTGTGTGCCCAACCCATCATCTCACCAAGCCTATGCGAGAAGCCACGCAGGCCCGGTGAATTCAAACTTTATGTGGCATGGATGGATGCTTGAAGGAACTTCTAGCTAGCGTAGGGCGCATTAGCCATAGGCATAATGCGCCAGATGATAATGGCACCTCATTCGGCGCAATGCGCTAACGCTTATTGACGCCCTACTGAGCCATATTGAATCGGCGCCAACCGCTGTAGACAATCGATAGGCACCGCGCCCCCGGATTGAGCAATAATTAAGCACCCCGATAGGAGCAGCCCACATGGAACTGACCGCCGTACTCACCCCCGCCGAGGAAGGCGGCTACATCGCCTTGAACCCCGAGACCGGGACGACCACGCAGGGCGAAACCGTCGAGGAGGCGATTGCCAATCTGCAAGAGGCCACCGCGCTTTATTTGTCCGAGTTTCCCATCCAGGCGCCGGGGCACCCGCTGGTGACGACGTTCAGCGTTCCCGCGCATGCCTAAGCTGCCTCGCGTCTCGGGGGCCGCCATCGTGCGCGCCTTGGAACGCCTCGGCTTCGAGAAACTACGCCAGTCCGGCAGCCACGTCATCATGCGCCGTGGCGTCAAAGGCTGTGTCGTCCCGATGCACGACGAAGTCAAAACGGGCACACTGGCCGGGGTTCTCCGCCAAGCTGACGTATCGGCCGAGGAATTCATCTCTGCCTTGTAATTTTCGAACCTCGACAACCGACATGAAACCGCTCGCCCGATTCTTCTGCCTGCTGTGCGCCGCCATCCTGAGCAACGCCGCTGCCGCCGCCTGTGTGCAAAAAACCATTGCCGTGCAGGGCATCGACCGCAGCGGTTATGTCTGCACGCCCAGCGTGGCGACGGCCGGGCCGGTACCGACGGTGCTGGCCTTTCACGGCCGGGACAGCAACGGCAAGAGCATGGCGGACGCCACCCGCATTCACGAGGCCTGGCCGGAGGCCTTGGTGGTCTATCTCGACGGCCTGACCGGCAACCCCGGGCCGAACGACCCGACCGGTAGCAAGCCGGGCTGGCAGATCGACCCCGGCGACCTGGGCGACCGCGATGTCGCCTTCGCCGATGCGACGCTCGATGCCGCGATCCAGTATTTCAACGCCGACCCGAAGCGGGTGTTCGCCGTCGGCCACTCCAACGGCGCGCGCATGGTCGGCATTTTGTGGTCGCTGCGCCCACAGCGGTTCAAGGCCCTGGCCTTCTCGGCCGCGCAGGCCGACACGCTGATCGACACGGCGGAGCCCCGTTCGGTGTTCATGGGCATGGGCCTGGCCGACGACGTGGTGCCCTTCGCCAGCCAGCGGCCGTCCATTCAATACGCCGCCACCCGCTTCGGCATCCCCTGCGCCGGCTCGACCGAGGCGGCGGGCATCACCTTGGTCCGCAACAACAACGGCATCGAATTGATGCCCTACATCCACAGCGGCGGCCATGTCTGGCCGGCCGAGCAGACGGCGCTGATCGTCGCCTTCTTCAAGTGGCAACCGCAATAGCCGGATTTGCCGGACATGGGCCTCGATTGCGTTGAATGGCCGGCCTTCGCCATACCCCGCAAGATTGCCGGCCTGGTCTGCCCCACCCGGCCGGTTCAGCCGTTAGAATCGACCCTGCTTCACCCCAATAATGAAACGAGACTGGAGACAACATGAGTGAAAAGATCAAAGTCGCCCTGCTGGGCCTGGGCAACGTGGGCCAGGAATTCGCCGAGCGTTTGCTCGAAATCATCCAGGAGGGCGGCAAACCGGTGGAGATCGTCGCGGTCGCCCATCGCCATCTCGACTCCCCGGTCGTGCTGGGCTTTCAGCACAGCGGCGTGCCGGTCTACCAAAACGCGGTCGATGTGCTCGGCCTGGGCGAGAGCGTGGACATCATCTTCGACCTGACCGGCGATGCCGACACCCGCCAGGCCCTGCGCCAGGGCCTGGCGGCCGGCAACAACCGGCACACGGTGATCGCCCCCGAGGTGTTCGCGCATCTCATGTGGATGTTCTTCGACGCCGAAGGCGACCTCGGCAAGGGCAAGGGCGGCGGCTACTGAGCGCCCATGCCGGCCAACTGACAGGCCGGCATGGCCTCGCGCGCGGCGCCTATTCGCCACCGCGGCGGTAATCCGGCTCGAAAATCCTGTTGTTGCACCTGCTTGGTTTCGCTTAGCATTCCCGGCTGGGTTCGCACCATCACCGCCGTTATTCGGCATCCGCAAGGGGATTCAGGCGTGTTCGTAAAATCAAATAAACGCATTTTTTCGGTCTTTGCCTTCGCCATCGCCGCCGTGACCTGGACGGCATGCGGCTTCGCGGCGGATGTCGTGCCGCCCATGATCGATGCCGAACTCCCGGCGCCGAGCCTGACCGTCACGCCGGCCACGGCGGCGAGCGGCACCGCGCGCAGTGTCGTGGCCTCGGCGGTTCAAGGCGCGGATGGCTATGTCTTTGTCGGCGGCACCAGTCCCGGCCAATATTCCATCGCCTATCCGCTGGCCCAAACCAGCTTTTCCGCGACGGTGGCCGAACCGTCGACCCTCTATCTAGCCGTTGTTGCCACGAGGAACGGCGCGTGGAGCAATTACTCGAACGAGGTCGCCGTCACGACAACGGCGCCGCCGGGCGCGACGCAATCCGATGCCGACGCGGTGTTCAACTGGGCGGAGCGGAGTTACAGCGCCTACTTCAACCCGCCTGGCGGACCGACGCAAACCATCCCTAGCGGCTTCAAGCGGACCTATTCGGGCAGCGCCTCTTACCTTGAGGTCGTCGGCCGTCACGTTATTTATTCCGGCGAGCTGTCCGGCAACCAGGAGTTGGATCTCGGCGATATTTCGAGTTTGCCGATCAACGGCAGCGCACCGAGCCAATGCGCCTCGCCGGCCAGTTATCAGATTCTGCCGCCGGTGAATCTTGAAAACGCGCAGCCCACGATGTGGCCACATGGCGTGCATGGCATCAACGGCCACCCCGAAGGGCATCCGGGCATGGACTTCTTCTTCGACAAAGAGCAACAGGTCACGTCGCCGATCGATGGCACGGTCAAAAGCTACGACCCCAGCGAAGCCGGCGATTGCGTGCTCATCGATACGGCGGACAGTTGTATCGAGATCGCGATGTGTTTCGTGCGCAACCCGGGGCTGGAAGTGGGGACCGCGGTGACCAAGGGCCAAGTCGTGGGCAAGACCGCGGCCACCAGCAGCGGCTACATGATCCACTTCGGTACCCGCTATAACCTGCGGGCCACCGAAACGCCAGAGATCTGCCCGGCAGACCTCATGGACCCAGAGTTTGTCCGCTGCAAGCTCGGCAAGGTGGCAGGGCAAGCCGATCCGGCCGATTGCTCGTCGGTGCCGTTGAGAAAGGGCGGCACCCTGCTGCACAGCGCCAAGTACCCCGAGACCGCAGCGCATACCATCAAGATCGGCTGCGCCGATGGCACCAGCATCACGGTGGCCGCGCCCAGCGAACCAAATGTCTGCAACAGCCATGCCGCGACCGACCTGAAGAACAAGATGCAGGCCTGTCTGCAGTACCGCGACGAACGCATGTGGTAAACGGGCGGCCCGCTCGGTCGCTCCGGGCTACTGGGCGGGCCGTGTAATTACAGCACGACCTTGACCATCGGGTGCGCGGTCAGCTCCCGATACAGCGCGTCGAGCTGCGCCTTGGAGGTGGCGCGGATGGTGCAGGTGACGGCCAGGTAGTTGCCGGCCTTGGACGGCCGCATCTCCACGGTCTCGGCCGCGAAGCCGGGCGCGTGGCGCAACACGATCTCGACCACGGTCTGGGCGAAGTCGTCGGTGCGCGCGCCCATGATCTTGATCGGGAAGTCGCAGGGGAATTCGAGCAGCGTCTCTTCGCTCACGGTGCCGCCCGCATCACCGTTTGCTTGTAGTCCTGATAGGCCGCCTGCATCCGCCAGAACACCGGGCCGGGTTGGCCCGTGCCGACCGGCTGGCCATCGAGCCGGACCACGGCGGTGACTTCCTTGGTCGACGAGGTCTGCCAAATCTCGTCGGCGCCGCGCAGCTCGGCCTCGCTCACCGGCCGCACCGCATGCTTGAAGCCCTGGGCCTGCGCGATCTCCAGCACCACATCGTAGGTGATGCCGGGCAGCATCAGGTTGGACTTGGGCGGCGCCAGGATGACGCCGTCCTTCACCGCGAAGATGTTGCTGGCCGCGCCCTCGGTCAAGAAGCCGTCGCGCAGCAGCACGGTCTCGGCGCAACCGGCATCGACCGCCAGTTGCCGCAGCAGGACGTTGGGCAACAGGGCGATGGCCTTGATGTCGCAGCGCAGCCAGCGGTTGTCGACGGCCGTCACCGCAGCCACGCCCTGCTCGACCACGGCGCGCGGCGGCGTGGTCAACGGGTTGCTCATGATGAACACGGTCGGCTGCACCGCCTTGGGGAAGGCGTGGTCGCGCGGGGCCGGGCCGCGGGTGACTTGCAGATAGACGCCTTGGTCCTCGGTTTCCGCCGCCGCGATGACCCGGCCGATGCGCTCGGCCCATTCGGCCTCGCTGTGCGGATTGGCCAAGCGGATGCCATCCAGGCTGTGCTGCAAGCGGCGCAGGTGTTCGCTCAGGCGGAACGGCCGGCGGTTGTAGACCGGGATCACCTCATAGACGCCGTCGCCGAAGATGAAGCCGCGGTCGAGCACTGGAATCTTGGCTTCTTCCAGCGGCAGGTAGTCGCCATTGAGATAGACCAGGCCCATGACTGTCTCGCTTATTTGAACATCAACAGCAGGCTGTCCCAACCACGGCCGACGATGCTGGCGGTGCTGACGCCCTGCAAGGCCTGCAAGGGAAAATCGCCCAGCGCTTGGCCGTCCAGGCTCAAACGCAAAGTGGCGACGCGCTGCCCCTGGCTGACCGGCGCGAGCATGGGGTTCATGAAGCGCAATTCGGCTTTGATCCGACTGGCGGTGCCGCGCGGCACGCTGACGTGGAAATCGCTGAGAAAGCCGGCCTGCACCTCGTTCTCGCTGCCCTTGTACAAGCGAATGCGCGCGACCGCCTGGTTCGCGCCATACAGCCGGGCGGTCTCATAGGCCTGGAAGCCGTAGTTGAGCAGCTTTTGGCTTTCGGTCGCCCGCGCCGTGTCGGAACCGGTGCCGAGCACGACCGACAACAGCCGCCGGCGGTCGCGGGTGCTGGAGGCGATCAGGCAATAGCCGGCGCTTTCGGTATGGCCGGTCTTCACGCCGTCGACGTTCGGGTCGAGCCAGAGCAGGCGGTTGCGGTTGGGTTGGCTGATGCCGTTGTAGCTGTATTCCTTGATCGAATAGATCTTGTAGTACTCGGGGAAGTCGCGGATCAGGGTGGTCGCCAGCCGCGCCAAATCGCGCGCGGTCGTGTAGTGCTCGGGATGCGGCAGCCCGGTGGCATTGACGAAATGGGTGCGGGTCATGCCCAGTTTCTTCGCCGTTTGGTTCATCAACACCGCGAACTGCTGCTCGGAGCCGGCGATCGCCTCGGCCAATACGATGCAGGCATCGTTGCCCGACTGCACGATCATGCCCTTGAGCAGGTCTTCCACCACCACCGGATGTTTCGGGTCGAGGAACATGCGCGAGCCCTCGGCACGCCAAGCCTTTTCCGACACGATCAGGGGCTGGTTCAGCGCGAGGCGGCCATCGCGCAAGGCGGTGAAGGTCAAATAGGCCGTCATCAATTTGGTCAGCGAGGCCGGCTCGACGCGGGCGTCGGGATTGCGCTCGGCCAGGGCCTGGCCGCTTTGCGCATCGACCAAGAGCCAGGCCTTGGCCTCGATGCTAGGCGGCGGCATCACCGGCAAGGCGGCGTCGGCCACCCCGGCCAGGGCCAGGCCGCAGATAAACAAAAGCTTTCTCACGCTACGCATTACGCTGCTCCCCATCGTCGTATCCGTTCAACCCCGGTAGCCATCGACCCGGCTGCCTTCCACCTTGAAAGGACGGATGCCGAAGGCCTCTTGTATCAGCGCCGCGGCCCGATCCAGCGCCTCGGCATCGCGGAACGGCCCGACATGCACCTTGAACAGGCCACCGACCTGAACGCTGCGCACACCCTGCGCCAGAGCACCCAAGCGCTGCTCGATGCGCGCCACCAGATCGTCGGCGGTCGCCTGCGCGGCGAAGGCGCCGACCTGCAGATAGGCGCCCGGCCCGGCCGGCTTCGACGGCTTGGCCGTCTTGGGCAACTCGGCGGCCCTCATCGGCTCCACGGGCTTGACCGGTTCGGCCAGTTTGGCGGCCTCCAGCGGCTTGGCCTCTTCGATCAGTGGCGGGTCCACCCGCACGACCTGCACCACCGACGGCCGCGTGTCTTCCGGGAAGATGCGCTCCACTTCGACCGGCGTCACCCCGCGCAGGATGTCGAGCTTGTAGGCCGCGGTGTATGACAAATCGATCAGCCGATCGTCGACGAACGGCCCCCGGTCGTTCACGCGCACGACCACGCTGCGGCCATTTTGCACATTGGTGACCCGGACATAGCTCGGGATCGGCAAGGTCGGGTGCGCCGCGGTCATGCCATACATATCGTAGAGTTCGCCGCTCGAGGTCGGTTTGCCGTGATAACGCCGGCCATACCACGAAGCCAAGCCGCGCACCTTATACGGCTGGCCGTCGGGCAGCGGCACGTATTCCTTACCGAGCGCGACATAGGGTTTGTTCGCGCCGCGCGCCAAAGGTTCCGCTTTCGGCGAGGCATCCGGGATCGCATCCAGGTTCGGCGGCGGATTGTCGCCCGGCCCATCGTCCAAATAGTAACCGCCCTTCTTCGGCCCGCCGGTGGCCGACGGACCGCGGGTGCCGAGCATGGAACAACCGCTCAGATAGATCGCCGCCAGCGCCAGCACGGCGCCGCGCCAACCATGGGGCATGCGCTGGATGCTCATGTCTTCACCAGTTTTCTATGGCTGGCCGCGCTCATCACGATGCCGAAGCCGATCAACACGGTGACCATGGACGTGCCGCCGTAACTGACCAGGGGCAGCGGCACGCCGACCACGGGCAGGATGCCGGACACCATGCCCATGTTGACGAAGGCATAGGTGAAAAAGGTCAGCACCAGCGAGCCGGCCAGCAAGCGACCGAACAGGCTGGGTGCCACCGCGGCGAGCGCCAGGCCGCGATAGATGATGGCGCCGTAGAGCAGCAGCAACAGCAGGTTGCCGATCAGGCCGAACTCTTCCGAGAACACCGCGAAGATGAAATCGGTGGTGCGCTCGGGCAGGAAATCGAGGTGCGCCTGGCTGCCGTGCAACCAGCCCTTGCCGGCCATGCCGCCGGAACCGACCGCGATGGTGGATTGGATGATGTGATAGCCGGCGCCCAAAGGATCGGAGCTGGGATCGATCATGGTCAGCACCCGCTGCCGCTGATAATCGTGCAGCATATGCCAAACCATGGGCAGCGCCGCACCGGCCAAGACCACGCCGCCGGCGATGATGCGCCAGGACAGGCCGCCCAGGAACAACACGTAGATACCGGAGGCGGTGATCAGCAAGGCGGTGCCGAGATCGGGCTGGCGCACGATCAACAGCACCGGCAAGACCAGCAAGGCAGCGGCGATCGCATAATGCCGAGTGTGCAATATCTCCTGCTTATAGTGCAGGAACCAAGCCAGCATCATCGGCACCGCCAGCCGCATCAATTCCGAGGGCTGGATGCGGGTGACCCCGATATGCAACCAGCGCCGCGCGCCGTTGACCACTTCGCCGGCCACCGCCACCCCGACCAACAACACCACACCGAGCAGGTAGACCGGCAAGACGAATTGCATCAAACGCTGCGGCGGCACATGCGAAATCGCAACCATCGCACTGAGCGCGATGGCGATATTGATCAAGTGCGAGCCGATCTTGTCCATGCTGGCGCCGGAGGCGCTGAACACCGTGGCCAGGCTGGCCAGCAGCAGCAGACCGAGCAGGCCCATGAGCGGCCGGTCGATATGGGCGAACAAACGCGCCAGAAAAAAACGAACATTCATCGTGCAGGGACTCCATCCGCCGGCGGGCCGTCGGCCGGCTCGATATCCTCGGTCTCGCCGCCTTGGTCGGCCTCATCTTCGCGCAGGGCCTCCGGCACCTTACCCAGCAGCCAGTAATCGATCACCTTGCGCGCCACCGGGGCGGCCGTCGAACCGCCATGGCCACCGTTTTCCACCATGACCGCAACGACGATCTTCGGATTGTCGGCCGGCGCAAAGGAAATAAACAGCGCATTGTCACGCAGCCGCGCGGATATCCGGTGCTCATCGTAACGCTCGCCTTGCCGGATGCCGGTCACCTGCGCCGTACCGGTCTTACCGGCAAACGGATACGGCGCACCGGCACCGGCGCCGGCCGCGGTGCCGCCCGGCCGGGTGACATCGACCATCGCCGCTTTCACCAATTCGAGGTATTCCGGCTTCAGCTCGATCTTATCCATGACCTTGGGCGGGTTCTCGACGATGCGCCCGGTCAGGGTATCGCGCCAAGCTCGCACCAATTGCGGCTGATAGACCGTGCCGTTGTTCGCGATGGCCATGGTCGCGACGGCGAGCTGCAACGGCGTCGCCAGCATATAGCCCTGGCCGATGCCGGTGATCACCGTTTCGCCGGCCCACCATTGCTGCTTGAAACGCCTCTGTTTCCAATCGGGGTTGGGCAACAGGCCGGCCACTTCGCCCTCCAGATCGATGCCGCTCTTGCGACCGAAGCCGAACTTCGACAGAAAACGATACATATTGCCGATGCCCATGTCGTTCGCCAGCCGATAATAGTAGGTGTCGCACGAGACGGTGATCGATTTCTTCAGGTCGACGATGCCGTGGCCTTCTTTCTTCCAGTCGCGGTAACGATGGCTGCTGCCCGGCAGCGAGTAGTAGCCTGGGTCGGCAATCACATCGCTCGGCTTGCGGTAGCCCATTTCCAGGCCGGCCAAGGCCATGAACGGCTTGAAGGTCGAGCCGGGCGGGTAGATGCCGCGCAAGGCGCGGTTGATCAACGGTTTATCCAGCGAGTCGTTCAGCGCTCGCCAACTCGCCGGATCGATCCCGTCGACGAACAGATTGGGATCGAAGCCGGGCTTGGACACCAGGGCAAGCACGCCGCCGTTGCGCGGATCGAGCGCGACCAGGGCACCGCGATAGGGACCGAATACCTTGGTCGCAATGTCCTGCAGCTTGGCATCCAGATGCAAATACATGTTGTTGCCGGCCACCGGCGGCGTCTGCGACAACACGCGCACCGCGCGGCCGCCGGAATCGGTCTCCACCTGGGCCACCCCGGTGATGCCGTGCAGCAAGTTCTCGTAGCTCTCTTCCACGCCGGATTTGCCGATGTGATCGGTGCCCCGGTAATTGGCGGCCTGCTCGCTCGATTTGATGCGCTCGTCGTCTTTTTGGTTGATGCGGCCGATATAGCCGATCACATGGGAGAACGCATCGCCCATCGGGTATTGCCGGAACAGCCGGGCCTTCACCTCGACGCCGGGGAAACGGAAGCTGTTGACCGCGAAGCGGGCGACTTCCTCCTCGCTAAGCCGCATCTTGATCGGCAGCGTCTCGAAATTCTTGCTCTCGGCCAATAGCTTCTTGAACCGCTTGCGGTCGCCGGCGTCGATGTTGACCACATCCGCCAGCCGATCGATGGTGTCGTTCAGCCGGCCGGCCTTGTTCGGCGTGATCTCCAGCGTGTAGGCGGCAAAGTTGTGCGCCAGCACCATGCCGTTGCGGTCGTAGATGATGCCGCGCGCCGGCGGCGTCGGCGTCAGCGTGATGCGGTTGCTTTCGGCCAGGGCATGGTAACGGTCGTACTCGACCAACTGCAGCCAAATGAACCGGATGAACAACAGAAAGAATGCGGCCGCGACGACGGCGCTCGCCACCTTGATCCGAAAGGTATAGCGGCGCAACTCCTCTTCCGGATTGGCCATCCGCAAAAATGTGGCCATCAGCCGCCGGTCACCCTGTCGAGCCGAGCGGGCCGTCCGGTCAAGCGATCCAGCACCAGGCACGCGGGCACCCACAGTGCGGCGGTGACGATGCCCGCCGCCAAATAGCGCCAGTCCACCTGGCTATGACCATAGGCCAAGCCCAGCAGCAAAACCAAGGCCTCTTGCAAGAGGAACAGCGGGGCGAGGTGCGCGGCCTGGCCCTTGAGCGTGAAGAACGCCAGGCGCCGACGCAGCATCAGCACCAGGAAGGTGACCACGCAGTATGACAGCGCATGCAGGCCCAGCAATAAACCATGGGTGGCATCCATCGCCAAGCCGAGCGCGAAGGCGACACCCAAGGCCGCCAAGCGCGGCGCATGGATATTCCAGTACACCAGCACGAGCAAACCGAGATCCGGCACCAGCCACAACGCCGCCTTCGGCCACGGCAACAACGTGAGCATGAAGGCCGCGACGAGACTGATGAGCACCATCAGCCGCGTCGGTGGGCGCGCCAACTCCTCGCCCTGTGGGATCAGCGGCTTGCTGCCATTGCTCATCGATTTGCCGATTCCATTCACGCGCGTTTCTCCGGCATCAGGATCACAACGTGACGATGTTGGCCGACACCGCCTAAAGGCTGGCAGATGGCACGAGCGAACGGGTTATGGCGCGGCAGTTCGATCTGCAACACCCGTGCGACCGGAATGCCGGCCGGGTAAATCCCATCCAAACCCGAGGTCAGCAGGATGTCACCCGGCTTGAGATCGGCGTGCAGATCGAGGTAGCGCACTTCGAGCAGGCTATCCGAGCCCATGCCGGAGACCAGGATGCGCATACCGTTGCGCATGGCCTGCACCGGCGCCGATTGGTTATGATCGGTCAGCAGGGTGACCTCGGACGAAGCCGGGAAGACCTGGGTGACTTGGCCGATCAGACCCAGCTCGTCGATCACCGGCCGGCCCGCGACCACGCCATGCAAGCTGCCGCGGTTGACGATAACCTTGCGCGTAAACGGATCCTGGTCGGCACGGATAATCTCGGCCTGCACCCGATGCAGGCCCGGCGCTGGCGGCAAACCGGCCAAGGTATGCAAGCGCTCGTTTTCGCTTTTCAAGGCTTGGTATTCCTGCAGGCGCGCGCGCAATTGACCTCGCTCTTGCAGCAGCCGATCGCGCTCGCGCACCAAGTCGTTATGTACCGTGAAAAAACCGCCGGCATCGGCCAAGAACTCGAACGGCCAGACCAACACTTGCTGCGCCGGATGGACAACCGCATTGATGCCGGTGCGCACCACGCTCATCGCGCTGTAGCGCGAATCGACTGCCATCAAGATCAGACAAACCAGCAGATAGAGCCCGAAGCGCGTAGTCAGCCCCATCTCTCGGACGAACAGCGGCGCCTGGGTAGCGGGGGACATGGCCTAAGCGTCTATTTCAGTAGAAAACATACCCCGTGCCGACTGGCTGGGGGACGCAGCGCAAGGCGCGGGGGGCGAAGTATGATCGTTCTCCACGAGCCCGCCGCAATGCGGCGTGTGGGAAATTTCGGGGAGCCGCCGGCACGGCCGACCGATCAACGATCGGTCATGCCAGCCAGGAAAGGTTTCGACGCGATTCAGTCGCACCTCAGTCGTTGGTGAACACGGTGGACAGGCGATCCATCTCTTCCAGCGCCCGGCCGGAGCCGCGCACCACGCAGGACAGCGGGTCTTCGGCGACGATCACCGGCAGGCCGGTCTCTTCCATCAACAGCCGGTCGATGTCGCGCAGCAACGCGCCGCCGCCGGTCAGCACCATGCCCTTCTCGGCGATGTCGGCGCCGAGTTCGGGCGGGGTCTGCTCCAGGGCCGACTTCACCGCGGAGACGATGGTGTTCAGCGGTTCGGTCAGCGCTTCCAGGATCTCGTTCGAGGTGATGGTAAAGCTGCGCGGGATGCCCTCGGCCAGGTTGCGGCCCTTGACCTCCATCTCGCGCACCTCGGAGCCGGGGAAGGCCGAGCCCATCTCTTTCTTGATCAGTTCGGCGGTGGATTCGCCGATCAGCATGCCGTAGTTGCGGCGGATGTAGTTGATGATCGCGTCGTCGAACTTGTCGCCGCCGACCCGCACCGAACCGGAGTAGACCAGGCCACCCAAGGAGGTGACACCGACCTCGGTGGTGCCGCCGCCGATGTCGACCACCATGGAGCCGGTCGCCTCGGCCACCGGCAGGCCGGAGCCGATCGCGGCCGCCATCGGCTCTTCGATCAGGTAGACCTGGCGGGCGCCGGCGCCCAGCGCCGATTCGCGAATGGCACGGCGCTCGACCTGGGTCGCGCCCGAGGGCACACAGATGATGATGCGCGGACTCGGGTGGAACAGCCGGGTATCGTGCACCTTCTTGATGAAGTACTTCAGCATCTGCTCGGTGACGTTGAAGTCGGCGATCACGCCGTCCTTCATCGGCCGGATAGCCTGGATGTTGCCGGGCGTGCGGCCCAGCATCTGCTTGGCCTCGATGCCCACCGCCTGGATGGTCTTCTTGCCGGTGGGGCCCTCATGGCGAATCGCGACGACCGAAGGCTCATCCAACACGATGCCTTTGCCGCGTACGTAAATCAGGGTGTTGGCCGTGCCGAGGTCAATGGCCAGGTCGGTGGAAAAGTAACCGCGAAGCAATCCAAACATACGTGTTCAAGCCCTATTCGGCAGGTCAGAAAATTGACCAATATGATACCCTACCTGGGTTTTTGCCATAAGACCCTAGCTCCATGTCCCTGTCCCTCGAAGACATCCAGCGCATCGCCCGCCTGGCCCGCATCCGCGTGACCGAGACCGAGGCCGCGCAGACCGGCGATCAACTCAACGGTATCTTCAAGCTGATCGAGCAGATGCAAGCGGTCGACACCTCGGGCGTTGCGCCCATGGCCCACGCCCAGGAGGTCTACCAGCGCCTGCGCGAGGACGCCGTGACCGAGCCGAACCGGCGCGAGGCCTTCCAGGCCATCGCCCCGCAAACCGAGGCCGGCCTCTACCTGGTGCCCAAGGTCATCGAGTAGAGCCGCCGCCGCTTTAAAAGTTTCCGCATGATCCACGCCAACCTGAAACAGCTCTCCGCCCTGCTGGCGGAGAACAAGACCTCCAGCGTCGAGCTCTGCACCGAGTACCTCGACCGCATCGCGGCGTTGAACCCCACGCTCAATGCCTTCATCACGGTCGACCGCGAGCGGACCCTGGCCGAGGCCCGAACCGCCGACGCCCGCCGCGCCCAGGGCGAGGCCGGCCCCCTGCTCGGCGTGCCCATCGCGCACAAGGACATCTTCTGCGCCGAGGGCTGGCTGACCACCTGCGGCTCGAAGATGCTGAGCAACTTCGTGTCGCCCTACGATGCCCACATCGTCAGCCAGTTCAAGGCCGCCGGCATGCCCTCGCTGGGCAAGACCAATATGGACGAGTTCGCCATGGGCTCGTCGAACGAGACCTCCTTCTTCGGCCCGGTGAAGAACCCCTGGGACCTGAAGGCCGTGCCCGGCGGCTCGTCCGGCGGTGCCGCGGCCTGCGTCGCCGCCCGCCTGGCGCCGGCCGCGACCGGCACCGACACCGGCGGCTCGATCCGCCAGCCGGCCGCGCTGTGCAATATCACCGGCCTGAAACCGACCTATGGCGTCTGCTCGCGCTACGGCATGATCGCCTTCGCCTCCTCGCTCGACCAGGCCGGCCCGATGGCGCAAAGCGCCGAGGACTGCGCCCTCTTGCTCAACGCGATGGCCGGCTTCGACCGCCGCGATTCGACCTCGCTGCAGCGCGAGCAAGAGGACTACAGCCGCGACCTCGCCCAGCCCTTGAAGGGCCTGAAGATCGGCCTGCCCAAGGAGTTCTTCGGCGAAGGCCTGTCCGCCGACACGGCCAAGGCCATCGAGGCGGCCATCGCCGAGTACAAGAAACTGGGGGCCGAGACGGTCGAGGTCTCGCTGCCCAATATGGGCCTGTCGGTGCCGGTGTATTACGTGCTGGCCCCGGCCGAGGCCTCGTCCAACCTGTCGCGCTTCGACGGCGTGCGCTATGGCCACCGCGCCGCGGAATACGGCGACCTGACCGACATGTACGAGAAGAGCCGGGCCGAGGGCTTCGGCGCCGAAGTGAAGCGCCGCATCCTGATCGGCACCTATGTCCTCTCGCACGGCTATTACGACGCCTATTACATCCAGGCCCAAAAGCTGCGCCGGCTGATTGCCCAGGACTTCATCGAGGCGTTCAAGCAATGCGACGTGATCCTTGGCCCGACCGCGCCGACCACCGCCTTCGACCTCGGTGCCAAGAACGCCGACCCGGTGCAGATGTATCTGTCCGACATCTATACGATTGCCGTGAACCTGGCCGGCCTGCCCGGCATGTCGCTGCCCTGCGGCTTCGGCACGGACGGCCGGCCTATCGGCCTGCAGCTCATCGGCAATTACTTCGCCGAGGCCAAGATGCTCAACGTCGCCCATCAATATCAATTGGCCACCGACTGGCACCAGCGTAAGCCGGAGGGCATCTGACCATGCAATGGGAAACCGTTATCGGGCTTGAGGTCCACACCCAGCTCACTACCCAGTCGAAGATCTTCTCCGGCGCCTCGATTGCCTTCGGCGCCGAACCCAACACCCAGGCCTGCGCGGTGGACCTCGCCCTGCCCGGCGTGCTGCCGGTGTTGAACCAGGGCGCGGTCGAGCGCGCGGTCAAGTTCGGCCTGGCCATCGGCGCCAAGCTGAACCGAGTCAACCTCTTCGCCCGCAAGAACTACTTCTACCCCGACCTGCCCAAGGGCTACCAGATCAGCCAGTTCGAGCTGCCCATCGTCGAGGGCGGCGCGCTGACCATTCAGGTCCCCTCATCCGAATCTGGGCAGGCCGAAAGCAAGACCGTGCGCCTGACCCGCGCCCACCTGGAAGAAGACGCCGGCAAGTCGCTGCACGAGGACTTCCACGGCATGACCGGCATCGACTTGAACCGCGCCGGCACCCCGCTGTTGGAAATCGTGTCCGAGCCGGACATGCGCTCGGCCAAGGAGGCCGTGGCCTATGCCAAGGCGCTGCATAATTTAGTTACCTGGATCGGCATCTGCGACGGCAACATGCAGGAAGGCAGCTTCCGGGTCGACGCCAACGTCTCGGTCCGCCCCAAGGGCCAGCAGGAATTCGGCACCCGGCGCGAGATCAAGAACTTGAACTCCTTCCGCTTCCTGGAACAGGCCATCGACTACGAGGTGCGCTGGCAGATCGAGCAGATCGAGGACGGCCACAAGATCCAGCAGGCCACCGTGCTGTTCGACCCGGACACCGGCGAGACCCGGATGATGCGGACCAAGGAGGAGGCGCACGACTACCGCTACTTCCCGGACCCCGACCTGCTGCCGGTGCGGCTCGACGACGACTTGATTGCGCAGATGCAGGGCGAGCTGCCCGAGCTGCCGCAGGCCAAACAGGCCCGCTATCAACAAGATTATCTGCTCTCCGCCTACGATGCCGGTCTGCTCACGCAATCACTGGCACATGCGAATTATTTCGAGGCTGCGCTCAAGACCTTGAATACCGATGACCTCACAGTCGGCGCCAAGCATGTCGCGAACTGGATGAACGGCGAACTTGCCTCGGCCCTTAACAAGGCCGATCTGAGCATTGCCCAATCGCCCATTTCGCCCGATTCGTTGGCCGGCTTGCTCAAACGGTCTGCCGATAACACCCTGAATGCCAGGCTGGCGAAAGAGGTGTTCGCCGCGATGTGGGCCGGCGAGGGCGAGGCCGACGCGATCATCGAGGCCCGCGGCCTGAAGCAGATGTCCGATTCGGGCGAGATCGAAAAGATCATCGACGAGGTGCTGGCCGCGAATCAGAAATCGGTCGAGGAGTTCCGTGCCGGCAAGGACAAGGCCTTCAACGCCCTGGTCGGCCAGGTGATGAAGGCCTCCCGCGGCAAGGCCAACCCGGCCCAGGTCAACGAACTGCTGAAAAAGAAGCTGGCCGGTTAACGGCCTTCAGGTCACCCCGTACTGGGCGCGATAGCGTTTGATCGCGTCCAGCGTCTCGCGCCACGCCGGTTTGTCGCTCAAATACGCGGTCAGATCGTCCAGGTTGACGATGCTGATCACCGGCAGGCCATGTTGTTGCTGCACCTCCTGCACCGCCGACAATTCGCCCTGGCCGCGCTCCATGCGGTCGAGCGCGATGGCCACGCCGCAGGGCGTGGCGCCCGCCGTCTTGATCAACTGCACCGATTCGCGCACCGAGGTGCCGGCCGAGATCACGTCGTCGACGATCAGCATGCGGCCCGCCAGCGGCGCGCCGACGATGCTGCCGCCCTCGCCATGGTCCTTGGCCTCTTTCCGGTTGAAGCTGAACGGCACGTTGCGGCCCAGGTCGGCCATGGCCACGGCGATGGTGGCGACCAGCGGAATGCCCTTGTAGGCCGGGCCGAACAGGCCGTCGAAGGCGACGCCGGAATCGAGGATGGCTTTCGCGTAGAATTCACCGAGGCGCTTCAGGGCCACGCCGTCGTTGAACAGGCCGGCGTTGAAGAAATACGGGCTCAGGCGCCCGGCCTTGGTCTTGAACTCGCCGAACAGCAGCACCTGCTGGGCGATGGCGAATTCGATAAACTCTCGCTTGTAATCCTGCATACGGGTTCCTGAAAAAACGATTTACCGCAAAGGGCGCGAAGAACACGAAGATAACAAAGAGCCGGCTTGACTAGCGGGGCGCCGCTCGGTGCCCCCAGACCGAATCGTCGAATTCTTTGTGACCTCTGCGTCCTTTGCGGTTGAGAATAGAACGATGCGAATTGTAACCGCCAATTTGAACGGCATCCGCTCCGCCGGCCGCAAGGGCTTTTTCGACTGGCTGCCCCGACAGAATGCCGACGTGCTCTGCCTGCAGGAGCTCAAGGCCCAGGTCGGCGACATGACCAAGCCCATGCTCAATCCCGAAGGCTATTACGGCTACTTCCACTATGCCGAGAAGAAGGGCTACAGCGGCGTCGGCCTCTACTGCAAACGCCAGCCCGATCAAATCATCGAGGGCCTGGGCATCGCCGACATCGACATGGAAGGCCGCTATATCGAGGCGGTGTTCGGCAACACCTCAGTCGTTTCCGTCTACCTGCCCTCCGGCTCCAGCTCGGAGGAACGGCAGACGGTGAAGTTCAGCTTCATGGACCGGTTCTGGCCGCACCTGGAGCAACTGCGGCAATCCGGCCGCGAGGTCATCGTCTGCGGCGACTGGAACATCGCCCATCGCGAGATCGACCTCAAGAACTGGAAGGGCAACCTGAAGAACTCCGGCTTCCTGCCCGAGGAACGGGCCTGGATCGGCGAGCTGTTCGATAAGCTGGGCTACGTCGACGTCTATCGCCGGCTCTACCCCGAGGCCGAAGGCGAGGCCTACACCTGGTGGAGCAACCGCGGCCAGGCCTGGGCCAAAAACGTCGGCTGGCGCATCGATTACCAGATCGCCACGCCCGGTATCGCAGCCAAGGCCACCGCCGCCTCGGTGTACAAGGCAGAACGTTTCTCCGACCACGCCCCGTTGATCGTCGACTACGCGGCCGAACTCTGATGCCCCAATCCTTCGCCGCCTTTCACCGCCTCGCCGCCGTGCTCTTTCTCGGCTTCGCTTCTGGATTACCTTTGTCGCTAACCGGCCAGGCCATGCAGGCTTGGCTGTCGGTCGACGGCGTCGATATCGCGACCATCGGTTTTCTCGGCCTGGTCGGCGTGCCCTATACCTTCAAATTCCTCTGGGCGCCGCTGATGGACCGGTTCGAACCGCCGCTCTTAGGCCGCCGGCGCGGCTGGCTGGTGCTAAGCCAGCTCGGCCTGGCCGCCGCACTGGCCTGGATGGCCGGGCTGTCGCCGAGCGGCGCGCCCGGCCTGTTCGCATTGGCCGCATTGTGCATCGCCTTCCTGTCCGCCTCGCAGGACGTGGTGATCGACGCCTACCGCACCGATGTGCTCGACCCGCACGAGCGCGGCCTGGGCGGTTCGCTGTCGGTATTCGGCTACCGGCTGGCGATGATCCTGGCCGGCGGCGTCGCCCTGATCTGGGCCGAGCAGTGGGGCAGCTGGTCGCGGGTGTATATGGTGATGGCCGGCATCATGCTGGCCGCGGCCGCGGTCTCGCTGCTCACCCTGCCCCGGGTCAACAGCGCCTCGAAGCCCTTGGCCTCCGACCCGAAAAAAGAACTCCTGGGTTTTGCCGCCATGCTCGCCGGCGTCGCGGTCGGCTGGTTCCTCGCCCGCGGCCTGCTCACGCTGATCGGCCTCGACCCGGCCGACCCGAACAAGTGGATTCAGTTGTTGTTCATCCTGGCTGGCATCGCCGGCGCGCTGCCTCTCGCTTATTGGGCCGCGCGCCGGGTCGGCTTCGAGACCCTGAACCGCTCGCTCGACAGCTTCTTCACTCAACAGAACGCCTGGGCCTTTCTGCTGCTGATCGTGCTGTACAAGCTGGGCGATGCCTTCGCCGGCACGCTGACCACGCCCTTCCTGATCAAGGGCATGTTGTTCAGCCAGGCCGAGGTCGGCATCGTCAACAAGGTGATCGGCATCTGGCTGACCATCTTCGGCGCGCTGGCCGCCGGCGCGGTGATGCTGCGGATCAATCTGTACCAAGCGCTGCTGGCCTTCGGCGTGTTGCAATTGGTGTCCAACCTCGGTTTCTGGCTGCTGGCCGTGGCGGGCAAGGGCGCCTGGGGCAGCTTCATGTTGCCGCCGTTCGACCTGGGTTTTGTTGCCTTGGACAAAGCCACCGAGATCGATGGCCTGTTGATGGCCGCGATCGCCTTCGAGAACATCGCCAGCGGCATGGGCACCGCCGCCTTCGTCGCGCTGTTGATGGGCCTGTGCAACCACAAGTACACCGCCACCCACTACGCCCTGCTCTCGGCCCTGGCGGCGGTCGGCCGCATCTATGTCAGCCCGCTGTCCGGCGTGTTGTCGGAAGCCATCGGCTGGCCGATGTTCTTCGTGTTCTCGACCTTGGCGGCCGTGCCCGGCCTGGCGATGGTCTGGTGGATGCGCAGAACGATTACTGCGTTAGGGGCGCATCGCTGATACGGGCCTATTCCTGGCCGCCCCGATAGCCGCTGCCCTGCCCCGGTCCGCGCGGTACAGGCGCCTGTTCATCGCTAACGCGCTGATTGAGTCCAATACCGCCACCGCCGGTTTCGCTTGCGCCGAATAGCGGCGCCACTGCCAGCAGGACAATCGCCACCAGCGCGACCAGGCCCAGCGCAATACGCCAGTTCGTCTGCTCCGGCCTATGGCCCCTGAGCAGACCAAGCGCGACGCGCCAATGCAGAATCAGATGCGCGGAGAGGACAGCGAAAAAGGCGACTGAGATCCAGAAGTGGATCGCGCCCCAGTCGTGCCGGCTGAGCGACCAGACCTCGGACCAGCGGCCGCTGCCGGGGGGCAATAGGTAGTGCAGCAGAATGCCGGTCGTGGTGAGGAAAACGAAGCCGACGAAGGCCACGATATCGATCAGCAGGATCAAGGTGGCGCGATTCATGGCCTCTCCTCTCACATCGTCCAGCTATACGCCCGGAACCGGGTTATCGCCGTCGATCACGCGTTGCCTTGGCCCCTTCCCTATCGCTGGCGCACGGCGTGCGCCGCGGCGGCTTACTGGAAGAAACCCTTGGACAGCAGCTCCATGGTCAACACGCGGTAATCGTGCGCGCCGGCGGAGTCGGCGGCATAGGCGAAGATGTCCATCCCGTGGGCCGGGCTCTCGGCCAGCGCGAGGTCGTCGCCGATCTTGGCCTCGGTCAATTCGTTCACATAGCGTTGCTTCAAGGTCGCCAGCGCATCGCGGCATTGCGGTTTGTCCTCGGCATAGCGGGTGATCACCATGCGTCGCTCGATCGGCCGGCCCAGCGGTTTTTCCAGCACGCGCAGCGCGATCTCGGTACGGTGCAGGCCCTGCATGGCCAGATAGTCGGAGGTGACCGGAATCAGCACCCGGTCGGAGGCGAACAAGGCATTCAAGGTCAACACCGACAAGGCCGGCGCGCAATCGATCAGCACGGGGCTATCGCTGCTGGCCAATTGGCTCAAGCCATTGCGCAGCTTGGCCGCCACACCCTTGACGCCGCCCAACATGGAATCGACCTTGGCCAGGTCCGGGTGGCCGGAGATGATGCGCAGACCGCTGGGCAGTTGCCGGACCAGGCTGGATAGCGGCTTGTCGTGCAGAAAGTAGGCCGAGACGCAGGCATCGCCCGGCAAGTGCTTCAACCCCAAGGCCAGGCTCAAGTGGGCCTGCGGATCGAGGTCGATCAAGATCGGCTGCCGCTCCAGCAGCATGAGCGCGGCCGCCACGTTGAGCGTGGTGGTGGTCTTGCCTACGCCGCCTTTCTGGTTGAAGACCGCAACGACTGCCATGGTGTCTCCTTCTATTTCATATCCGACACAGAATAGTCTAGAACGGCAGCGGGAGGAAACCTGCTGCCCCGGTGGCGCCGGTTTTGACGCCGCCGCTCGAGCCGCCCGGCTCGATATTCGGCTTCGCCGCCTTGGACCGCATTATCCGATGTCTTGGCCGATCACTCCGAGCTAGATACCCAGCAGACCAGCACCTTGCGGCTGCCGGAAAGGACCGGCAGCGCCCTGTGCATGCGATTGGCGGGGAACATCGTCAACGTCCCCTTGCGACGCAATAACAACCCCTCCGAGTCGTCGAGCGACGGCGCGCTGGCATAAATCGACGAGGGATTGGGTGCTGCGCTGTGCCCGCAATGATCCGAAAGCTCGAAGCCGCCGCCCTCGTATTCGCTCCCATCGGAAAGCGCAATGGTGACGGTCAGGCGCCGCCTTGCCAAATACTCCGGTTTCTCCCCGCTATCGGTGTGCCAGCCATAGGCGTCACCCGGCTCGTGATAATCGGTGTACTGATATTGCCCGGTGAAGGGGACAATGTTCGGAATGCCAAAGCGCGCTGCGTTCTGCTGCTCCACCAGCGCATCCAGCCGGGCGGTCAGGTCCTTGAACCCGCGATAATCGTATTTGATCCAGGCCACAGTGCAGTAGGTATTGCCACCACGATTGGTGCGGTATTCCGACTCCGCTTCTTTCGCCTCTCGCACCAGGGCATCGACTTCCTCTGCTTGAAGAAAGCCGGGAATCACGACGTGCTGTTTCATGCCTGTCACGATGCACCCGCCGCGTCGCGGCTTACTCCACAGTGACCGATTTCGCCAGATTGCGGGGCTTGTCGACATCCGTGCCTTTGACCAAGGCGGCATGATATGCCAACAACTGCACCGGAATGGCATGGACCACCGGCGACAGCACGCCGACGTGGCGCGGGGTGCGGATCACGTGCACGCCCTCGGAGTCGGTGAAGTGGCTGTCGAGATCGGCGAACACGAACAGCTCGCCGCCACGCGCCCGCACCTCCTGCATGTTCGACTTCACCTTTTCCAACAGGCTGTCGTTGGGCGCGATCACCACGACCGGCATTTCACTGTCGACGAGCGCCAAGGGGCCGTGCTTCAGCTCGCCGGCCGGATAGGCCTCGGCATGAATATAGGAGATTTCCTTGAGCTTGAGCGCGCCTTCCAGCGCAATCGGGTAATGCAGACCGCGGCCGAGGAACAAGGCGTGCTGTTTGCCGCCGAATTGCTCGGCCCATAGCTTGATCTGCGGCTCCAGGTT
Source organism: Pseudomonadota bacterium (assembly GCA_021848725.1). Taxonomy (GTDB): domain Bacteria; phylum Pseudomonadota; class Gammaproteobacteria; order Burkholderiales; family Thiobacillaceae; genus Sulfuritortus. The sequence goes on along the minus strand of JAJZTS010000005.1, from coordinate 51,459 downwards.
GAGGGCGTGCTGCACGCTGCCGGGCAGATGACGCAAGGCCTCAAGATAGGCCGCTTGCTGTTCGTCGTCGATTCGGCCGCGCTGCTTGGCCAAGGTCACCGCCAAGATGAACAGGGCGACCAGCTGGGTGGTGAAGGCCTTGGTCGAAGCGACGCCGATTTCGGCGCCGGCCCGGGTATAGAACACCAAGCGCGAGGCACGCGGGATGGCGCTCTCCTGCACGTTGCAGATGGCCAGGGTCAGATCGTGACCCAGGCTCTTGGCATATTTCAGCGCTTCCAGCGTGTCCAGGGTCTCGCCCGACTGGGAAATGGTCACGACCAGATGCTTGGGGTTGGCCACCGCCGGGCGATAACGGTATTCGCTGGCGATCTCGACCTGGCAGGGCAGGCCGGCGATGGCCTCGATCCAATAGCGGGCGACCGAGCCGGCGTAATAACTGGTGCCGCAAGCGAGGATCTGCACGCCCTCGACCTGCCCCAGCACGCCGGCAGCGCCCTCGCCGAACAGGGCCGGGCTGAAGCCCTCGTCGAGCACGGCCTCGATGGTATCGGCCAAGGCGCGCGGCTGCTCGTGGATCTCTTTCTGCATGTAATGACTGTAGGGGCCCAGTTCGAGCGAGGCGATGGAGACGTCGCTGACGTGTTCGCCGCGCTCGACCGTCCGCCCGGCCTGATCGTGAATGACGATACCGTCGCGGCGCACAGCGACCACGTCGCCTTCTTCCAGATAGATCACCCGCCGGGTGCTGGACAGCACGGCGGAGACATCGGAGGCGATGAAGTTCTCGTGCTCGCCACGGCCAATCAGCAGGGGACAGCCCATCCGGGCGCAGACCATCAAGTCGGGCTGATCCAGGGCGACCACGGCGATGGCATAGGCCCCGACCAATTCGCGCACGGCGGCTTCCACCGCGGCGAACAAATCATGGTTCTGCTGGTAGCGGTGATGCACCAAATGAGCGATGACCTCGGTGTCAGTCTGCGACTCGAAGGCATAACCCAGCTGCTTGAGCTCGGCTCGAATGGCCTCGTGGTTCTCGATGATGCCGTTGTGCACCACGGCGATGAGATTACCGGAGATATGCGGGTGGGCGTTGGGCTCGGTCACGCCGCCGTGCGTCGCCCAACGGGTGTGGCCGATGCCGATCTGGCCGCTAAGGCCCTCCGCGGCCGCCGCATTCTGCATCTCGCTGACCCGGCCGACCCGGCGCACCCGCTTGATCGCGCCGTCGACCACGGCAATGCCGGCCGAGTCGTAGCCCCGGTATTCCAGGCGTTGCAGGCCCTCGATCAACAGGGGCACCACATTGCGTTCGGCGACGGCGCCGACGATGCCGCACATGTCAGCTTCCCTCTTTCTGTTTCTTCACCGGCCGTTTCCAGCCGGCAATGGTCACCGCCTTGGCCCGCGCCACGGTCAATTCGCCGGCCGGCGCGCTCTTGCTGATGACCGAACCGGCGCCGATGGTCGCCGCCGCACCGATCCGCACCGGCGCCACCAGCACGCAATTCGAGCCGATCGAGGCGTTGTCCTCGATGTCGGTGCGGTGCTTGTTGGCGCCGTCGTAGTTGGCGGTGATGGTGCCGGCGCCGATGTTGACCTTGCTGCCCACGGTGGCGTCGCCGACATAAGACAGGTGGTTGATCTTGGAGTTGAAACCGACCTGGCTGTTCTTGATCTCGACGAAGTTGCCGATGTGGGTCTCGGCCGCCAGCTCGGTGCCGGGCCGGATGCGGGCATAGGGACCGATGCGGCTATCGGCGCCGACCTTGGCGCCATCGAGGTGGCTGAACGGCAGGATCTCCGCGCCAGCGGCAACCTCGACGTTCCGCAGCACGCAGTTGGCACCGATCTTCACGCCATCGGCCAAGGCGACGCGGCCCTCGAACACGCAATTGACGTCGATCAACACGTCGCGGCCACAGGCCAGTTCGCCGCGAATGTCGATGCGCTTGGGGTCGATCAAGGTCACGCCCTGCAGCAGCAGCGCCTCGGCCAGGTTGTGCTGATGGGTGCGCTCCAACTCGGCCAATTGGGCCCGGCTGTTGACGCCGAGCACCTCCCACATCGCGCCGGGGTGGCAGGGCAGCACGCGCACCCGTTCGGCCGCCGCCATCGCGATGATGTCGGTCAGGTAATACTCGCCTTGCGCGTTGTTGTTGGACAGGCGCGCCAACCACGCGCTCAGCCGCTTGGCCGGCACGGCCATGATGCCGGTGTTGACCTCATGGATCGCCAGCTCTTCCGGCGTCGCGTCCTTGTGCTCGACGATGCGCTCGACGCTGCCCTGCGCATTGCGCACGATGCGGCCATAGCCCGAGGGGTTGGCCAAGCTGATCGTCAGCAGGGCCAACGCGTCGCCGCGCGCCAGCAACACCAGCTCTTGCAAGGTTTCCGCCCGGATCAGCGGCACGTCGCCGTAGAGGATCAAGGCAACCGCCGCGGGATCCAGCCTCGGCAGCGCTTGTTGCACGGCATGACCCGTGCCGAGTTGGGGCTCCTGCATCACCCAGGCCAGGTCGCCGCGGCCGACGACCTGCGGCAAGACGTCGCCGCCATGGCCGTAGACGACGCAGATGCGCTCCGCCGCCAGGCTGTCGGCGGCGGCGATGACGTGCTCGATCAGGGGCCGGCCGGCCAAGGGGTGCAGGACCTTGGGCAGATCGGAATGCATCCGGGTGCCCTTGCCGGCGGCGAGGATGACGACGTTAAGCGGTGTGCTCATTTGGCCTGGAAGTATAAACAAATCGCTTGCTTCACGCGGCGCCGGCCAATAAAAAAGGCAGCCGATCGGCTGCCTTTTTCTTACTACCGTGGCGCCGGCATCAGGCCTTTTGCTTGCGCAGCTTTTCGATGGCCTGCAATTGGGCGATGGCGACGGCGAGTTCGGCCTCGGCCTGGGCGTATTCCATGGCGGAGGTGCGGTTCTTCATCGCCTCTTCCGCCCGGGCCTTGGCTTCCTGGGCGCGAGCCTCATCCAGGTCGGCGCCGCGCACGGCCGTGTCGGACAGGATGGAAACCACGTGCGGCTGCACTTCAAGAATACCGCCGGAGACGAAGATCACATCTTCGCCGTCTTCCATCGGCTTCTTAATGCGCACCGAACCCGGCTTGATGCGAGTGAGCATCGGCGCATGTCGCGGGTGGATACCCACTTCGCCCATCTCGGCGGGGACAATCACATACTCCGCCGAACCGGCGTAGATGGATGCTTCCGCGCTCACGATGTCCACATGGATAGTCATGGCCATATCTGGCTTCCCTTACTGAAGAGTCTTGGCCTTCTCGACCGCTTCGTCGATGGTGCCGACCATGTAGAAGGCCTGCTCGGGCAGGTGGTCGTATTCGCCTTCGACAATCGCCTTGAAGTTGGCGATGGTGTCTTTCAGCGACACGTACTTGCCGGGGGCGCCGGTGAAGGCCTCGGCCACGAAGAACGGCTGCGACAGGAAGCGCTGGATCTTACGGGCGCGGGATACGGCCAGCTTGTCCTCGGGCGACAGTTCGTCCATACCCAGAATCGCGATGATGTCGCGCAGTTCCTTGTACTTCTGCAGCGTGCCCTGAACGGCACGGGCAACGTTGTAGTGCTCTTCGCCGACCACCAGCGGATCCAGGATCCGGGAGGTGGAGTCGAGCGGATCCACGGCGGGGTAGATACCCAGCTCGGCCACCTGTCGGGACAGCACCAGGGTGGCGTCCAGGTGGGCGAAGGTGGTCGCCGGCGACGGGTCGGTCAAGTCGTCGGCCGGCACGTACACGGCCTGGAACGAGGTGATCGAGCCAGTGCGGGTGGAGGTGATGCGCTCCTGCAGGCGGCCCATCTCGTCAGCCAGGGTCGGCTGGTAACCCACGGCGGACGGCATCCGGCCCAGCAGCGCGGAGACTTCGGTACCGGCCAGGGTGTAGCGGTAGATGTTGTCGACGAAGAACAGCACATCGCGACCCTCGTCGCGGAAGTGCTCGGCCATGGTCAGACCGGTCAGCGCCACGCGCAGACGGTTGCCCGGCGGCTCGTTCATCTGGCCGTAGACCAGGGCGACCTTATCCAACACGCCGCCTTCCTTCATCTCGTGGTAGAAGTCGTTGCCCTCGCGGGTCCGCTCGCCGACGCCGGCGAACACGGAGAAGCCGCTGTGCTCGACCGCGATGTTGCGGATCAATTCCATCAGGGTCACGGTCTTGCCGACGCCGGCGCCACCGAACAAGCCGACCTTGCCGCCCTTGGCGATCGGCATGATCAGGTCGATCACCTTGATACCGGTTTCCAGAATCTCCACCGAGGCGGCCTGGTCGGCATAAGCCGGGGCCTTGCGGTGGATGGGCGCGGTGCTCTCGGCATTCACCGGGCCGGCCTCGTCCACGGGCTCGCCCAGGACGTTCATGATACGGCCCAGGGTGGCTTTGCCGACCGGCACGTTGATGGGTACACCGGTGTTCTTCACGGTCAGGCCGCGCTTGAGGCCATCGGTGGAACCCATGGCAATGGCGCGGACGATGCCGTCGCCCATCTGCTGCTGCACCTCGAAGGTCAGCTGCGGGTTTTCCATCTTGATGGCGTCATACACCTTGGGCAGTGCCCCGCGGGGGAATTCCATATCCACCACCGCACCGATGATCTGAACGATTTTTCCTTCGGTCATGGCTCTAAGTCCTAAAAATAAAATCTCTTAAACCGCCGCGGCGCCAGAGACGATCTCTGACAACTCTTTGGTGATCGCAGCCTGGCGGGTCTTGTTGTAGACCAGCTTCAGTTCACCGATCACGTTCTTGGCGTTGTCCGATGCCGCCTTCATGGCCACCATCCGCGCCGACTGCTCGCAGGCCATGTTCTCGGCGACCGCTTGATAGATCAGCGCTTCGATGTAGCGGATCATCAGGCCGTCGATCACGCCTTTGGCCTCGGGCTCGTAGATGTAGTCCCAATGCGCTTCGCTCTTTTCGACCGCGGCCTCGGCCGACAACGGCAGCAATTGGGCGAACTGGGCTTCCTGCTTCATGGTGTTGACGAAGCGGCTGTAGACCAGATACAGCGCGTCGATCTTGCCGGCCTTGTAGGCCTCGAGCATGACGCTGACCGGACCGATCAGCTTTTCCAGGTGCGGCTTGTCGCCTAGGCCGGTGGCCTCGGACACGACGTTGCCGCCCAGGCGCTGGATGAAGCCCATGCCCTTGTTGCCGATCGCGGTGACATCGACCTCGACGCCCTGCGCTTCCCAGTCCTTCAGCTTGCCCAGGACCAGGCGCAAGGCATTGGTGTTCAAACCGCCGCACAGGCCTTTGTCGGTCGACACCACGATCAGGCCGACGCGCTTGATGTTGTCGCGCGCGACATAGAACGGGTGCTTGTACTCGGGATGCGATAGGCTCATATGCGCCACGACCTGCGCGATCTTCTCGGCATAGGGACGGGCCGCCTTCATGCGCTCTTGTGCCTTGCGCATCTTGGAGGCGGCCACCATCTCCATGGCCTTGGTGATCTTGCGCGTGTTCTCGACGCTCTTGATCTTGGTGCGGATCTCTTTTCCGGCAGCCATTTTCTCGACTCTCTACACTAGACCCGGCTTAGTAAGCCGCGCTGGCCTTGAAGTCCTCGATAGCGGCAACCATCTGTTTCTCGGCATCCGCGTCCAGGTCCTTGGTTTCCTCGATCTTGTCCATGAGGGCCTTGTACTTGCTCTTCATGAAGGAGATCAGGGCCGCTTCGAAGGCCAGCGCGCGCTTGACCTCGACGTCGTCCAGGTAGCCGCGGTTGGCAGCGAACAGGGTGACGGCCATCTCCGAGGTGTTCATCGGCGCGTACTGCGACTGCTTCATCAGCTCGGTCACCATGCGGCCGCGCTCCAACTGCTTGCGGGTCGCCTCGTCCAGGTCGGAGGCGAACTGGGCGAAGGCCGCGAGTTCGCGGTACTGGGCCAGGGCCAGGCGCACGCCGCCGCCCAGCTTCTTGATCACCTTGGTCTGGGCGGCACCGCCGACGCGGGACACCGACAGGCCGGCGTTGATGGCGGGACGGATACCGGCGTTGAACAGGTCGGTCTCGAGGAAGATCTGGCCGTCGGTAATGGAGATCACGTTGGTCGGCACGAAGGCGGACACGTCGCCGGCCTGGGTCTCGATCACCGGCAGCGCGGTCAGCGAACCGGTCTTGCCCTTGACCGCGCCCTTGGTCGCCTTCTCGACGAAGTCGGCGTTGACGCGCGCGGCGCGCTCGAGCAGACGGGAGTGCAGGTAGAACACGTCACCCGGGTAGGCTTCGCGGCCCGGCGGACGGCGCAGCAGCAGGGAGATTTGACGGTAGGCCCAGGCCTGCTTGGTCAGGTCGTCGTAAACGATCAAGGCATCTTGGCCGCGGTCGCGGAAGAACTCACCCATGGTGCAGCCGGCGTACGGCGCGATGAACTGCATGGCGGCCGGGTCGGACGCGGTCGCGGCGACCACGATGGTGTGGGCCATCGCATCATGCTCTTCCAGCTTGCGCACCACGTTGGCGATCGACGACGCCTTTTGGCCGACGGCGACGTAGATACAAATGACACCGGTGCCCTTCTGGTTGATGATCGCGTCGACGGCGACGGCGGTCTTGCCGGTCTGACGGTCGCCGATGATCAGCTCGCGCTGACCGCGGCCGATCGGCACCATGGCATCGACCGACTTCAGGCCGGTCTGCATCGGCTGCGACACCGACTGGCGATCGATCACGCCGGGGGCGATCTTTTCGATCGGGGAGGTCTCGGTGCAGTTGACCGGGCCCTTGCCGTCGATCGGCTGACCCAGGGCATTCACGACGCGGCCGATCAGGGCCTCGCCCACCGGCACCTCGAGGATGCGGCCGGTGCACTTGACCGTGTCGCCTTCGGTGATGTGTTCGTAATCGCCCAAGACCACGGCGCCGACGGAGTCGCGCTCGAGGTTCAGGGCCATGCCCATGGTGTTGCCGGGGAATTCCAGCATCTCGCCCTGCATGACGTCGGCCAGGCCGTGTACGCGGACGATACCGTCGGTGACGGAAACCACCGTCCCCTGGGTGCGCAGCTCGGAGCCGGACTCCAGGTTCTGGATCTTGCTCTTAATCAGCTCGCTGATTTCGGAAGGGTTGAGTTGCATATCGACTCCAGATTCTTCAGATCAACCTTGCAGGGTGACGGCCATTTCGGCCAGCTTGGTGCGAACCGATGCATCGAGCACCTCGTCGCCCACCGTAATCGTGACGCCGCCGATCAGGCTAGCGTCCACTTCCTGGCTAGCGCTGACCTTGCGGCCATATTTAGCGGCCAGCTTGTCGACCAGGGTGGCCATTTGCGCATCGCTCAGCGGGAAGGCGCTGGTGATCTTGGCTTCCAGCGCACCCTCGGCAACGGCTCGCATCTCTTCGAACAACCGGGCGATTTCCGGTAGCACGGCAAGACGCTTGTTTTCGGCCAGCACCTTGACGGTGTTGACACCCTCTGCATTGAGTTTGCCGCCACAGACCGCCAAGATCAGTTCGACCGCGCGCTCGGTGGACACGGACGGGTTGGCGATCAATGCCGCCACCTGCGCATCCGCTACCACGGCAGCAGCCAGGCTGAGCATGTCGGACCAGGCGGCCCAAGTGTTTTGCTCCTTAGCCAAGCGCGCAACGGCCTCGGCGTAGGGGCGAGCAATAGTAACGACTTCGGCCATGGTCAAAGCTCGTTCTTAATGGCCTCGAGCAGATCGCCGTGCGCCTTGGCATCCACTTCACGGCGCAGGATCTTCTCGGCACCGGCCACGACCAGGGCGGCCACTTCGCCGCGCAATTGCTCGCGGGCGCGATGGATTTCCTGCTCGATCTCGGCCTTCGCGGCGGCGATCTGACGATCGCCCTCGACCTTGGCGGTGTCCTTGGACTCCTCGACCACCTGGCTGGCGCGTTTCTCAGCCTGGGCGATGATCTCGGCGGCCTTTTGCTTGGCCTCCTGCAAGGTCTCGGTGGCGCGCTTGGCGGCCAGTTCCAGCTCGTGCTTGCCACGGTCGGCCGCCGCCAGGCCGTCGGCAATCTGCTTGCGCCGGGCCTCGAGGGCGGTGACGACGGGCGGCCATACAAACTTCATGCAGAACCACACGAACAGGAAGAACGTGATGGACTGCCCTATCAGGGTCAAATTGATGTTCATGCGCGAACCTCTCGCGGGTTAAGCCTTAACAACGACGCTTAGGCAGCGACCGCGAACAGGACGTACATGGCCAGACCGACGGCGATCATCGGCACGGCGTCGACCAGACCCATCACGATGAAGAACTGGGTGCGCAGCATCGGGATCAGTTCGGGCTGACGGGCAGCGCCTTCCAGGAAACGGCCACCGAGGATACCGATGCCGATAGAGGCACCCAAGGCACCCAGGCCCATCATGATGGCGCCAGCAATGAACAGCAGGGCTTGTACTTCAGTCATGTTTCTCTCCTAAAGAAAAATCAAATATCAAATCAAAGACAAATCCGGTTAGTGATGCTCTTGATGCGCCATGTCCAGATAGACGATGGTCAGCGTCATGAAAATAAAGGCTTGCAGGGTGATGACCAGGATGTGGAACACGGCCCAGGCCCATTGCAGGGCGCCGCCGGCCAGCATCAGCACGCCACCGCCGGAGAACATCAGGGCGATCAGGATGAAGATCATCTCGCCGGCATACATGTTGCCGAACAGTCGCAACGCCAGGGAAACCGGCTTGGCGATCAGGTTCACGCCCTCGAGGAACAAGTTGGCCGGCAGGCCGAACTTGCCGAACGGCTGCAGGGTCAGCTCGCCGACGAAGCCGCCGAGGCCCTTCATCTTGACGCTGTAGTACAACACCAGGAAGAACACGGCGATGGACATGCCGAAGGTGGCGTTCGGGTCGGTGCTGGGCACGACCTTGAAGAACAGGTGGGGGTTGCCGGTGATCGCGGCGGCGGCCTGGGGCAGCCAGTCGATCGGCAGCAGGTCCATCGCGTTCATCAGGAAGATCCAGATGAAGATGGTCAGCGCCAACGGGGCAACCAAAGGGTTGCGACCGGAGAAGGAACCGCGCACGCTGTTGTCGATGAACTCGACGATCCACTCGACGAAGTTTTGCAAGCCGCCCGGTACGCCGGTGGTCGCGCTGCGCGCCGCCTTGCTGAAGAAGAACAGGAAGACCAAGCCCAGGAAGATGGACCAGCCCATGGTGTCCACGTTGATGGCCCAAAACCCCATCTCCTTGGCTTCCGCCGCAGTATGGGCCAAACCCCAGGTACCGTCGGCCTTGTGGCCAAAGGTCAAGTTTTGCAGGTGATGCTTGATGTAATCCGTCGAACTCAGCGCTTCCGCAGACATGTCTATTCTCACCGAAACAACAAGGCAGCCAACACCCAAGCCAACTGCCCAATTACGAATCCCAACACCATCGGCAACGCGGCCAGGTTTAATGCCCCGAGCCCGATTGCCAGCCACACGCCGACCACTGCATACCGCTCAAGACTTGAGCGGTAGAAAGACCTCAGATGCCGTTCGGCATCGCAGTGATAGTCGCGTTCACCGCGCTTGTATCGCCACAGCAGAAGACCGGTGTTGAGCAGCGCGGCAGCCGCGCCATACAGAACCGCCAAGCCCGCCGCGAAACCTGCCTGCTGCCAGGCGATCAGCCCCGCAGCCAGCACGCCGGCACCTTGAAATGCCAGGGAGCGAAACAACATAAGAGGACGATTATATGCGAATTAGCGAGTCTGATACAACCATCAAATGCTTTGATGGTTGTATTGTGGACGAGAGGGTCTTTAATGGATGCGCCGTAGCAACTCGTCGAGTTGGCCCAGGCTGGAAAACTCGACGGTCAGCCGGCCGGCCCCTTTGCGATTGGCCTGAATCTTGACCGCAGCCCCGAGCTTTTCCGCCAAGGTCTCTTCCAAGCGCACGACGTCGCGGTCTTTTTTGACGGCAGGCTTGGCCTCCTCCGGTTTGAGCAGGCGCGCAACCAGGTGTTCGGTCTCGCGGACCGATAGGCCGCGCTTGGCCACATCGTTAGCCGCCTCGGTCTGCTTGGCATGGTTCAGGCTGAGCAAGGCACGGGCATGCCCCATGTCGATCTGGTTTTCCATCAGCATGGCTTGCACCGGCTTGGCCAGATTGATCAGGCGCAGGAGGTTGGTCACCGCCGTGCGCGAACGGCCAACGGCCTCGGCCGCGGTCTGATGGGTCATGTCGAATTCCTTGATCAGACGCTGGATGCCATGCGCCTCTTCCAAGGGGTTGAGGTTTTCGCGCTGAATGTTTTCGATCAGCGCCATCTTCAGGGCCGAGGCATCGGCCACCTCGCGCACCAGGACCGGCACCTCGCGCATGCCGGCCAGTTGGCTGGCACGCCAGCGCCGCTCGCCGGCGATGATTTCATAACGGCCGCCGGGCACGGCACGGGCGATGATCGGCTGCATCAGACCCTCGGACTTGATCGACTCGGACAGCTCGACCAGGGCGGTCTCGTCCATCCGGGTCCGCGGCTGGTATTTGCCGGGCTGCAGGCTCTCGACCGGCAACGTGAGCAAGCGCTCACCCTCTTTGACTTCCGCGTCGCCCAATAGGGCATCGAGGCCCCGACCCAATCCTTTAAGCTTTGCCATGTTGACGTCCTTCTTCCCTGCGAACCACTTCTTCCGCCAGTTGCATATAGGCCTGCGCGCCGCGCGAGGTCTTGTCATAAGCCATCACCGATAGACCGTAACTGGGCGCCTCGGCCACCCGCACATTGCGCGGGATCACGGTGTCGTAGACCTTGGCGCCGAAGTGGCCCTTGAGCTGATCCGACACCTGCTGGGCCAAGGTATTGCGCGGGTCGAACATCGCGCGCAACAGGCCCTCGATCTCGATGCCTGGGTTGAGGCCGGCCTTGACCTTTTTCACCGTATTGACCAGATCGGTCAGACCCTCGAGCGCGTAGTACTCGCACTGCATCGGGATAATCACGGCGTTGGCCGCGGTCAAGGCATTGACCGTGAGCAGGTTAAGCGCCGGCGGGCAATCGATCAGCACATAATCGTAGCGTCCGTCCACCGCCGCCAGGGCGTGGCGCAAGCGATATTCGCGCCCTTCCTCGTCGACCAGTTCGATCTCGGCGCCAGCCAAGTCGCGATTGGCCGCCAGCACGTCGTAACCGGCGCGGTCGGAGCGGCGCACCACCTCATCGAGCTTGGCTTGGTCCAATAGCAGGTGATAGACGGTATGAGTCACCTCGCGCTTGTCGATGCCGCTGCCCATGGTCGCGTTGCCCTGCGGATCGAGGTCGATCAGCAGCACGCGCTTGCCCAGCAAGGCCAGGCCGGCCGCGAGGTTGACGGTGGTGGTGGTCTTGCCCACCCCGCCCTTCTGGTTGGTAATTGCAAAGATGCGCGCCATCAGGCGGTCTCCTCCTCTGCTTGCAGCACGATCAAATGGCGTTCCGCCTCCAGGCCGGGCACATGCAAGACGACATCGCGCTTGAGCCGCGCCCCTTTCAACAGAGCGATCTCTTCATTTGGATAGACGCCCTTCATCGCCAACCACTCGCCGTTCGCCGCCAAGGCGTGGCGCGTGGCGCGGACGAACTCGTTCAAATCGCTGAAGGCACGGCAAACGATCTGCGGGAACGGGCTGGCCGGCCGATAGGCCTCGGAGCGGTCGCACACCACCTCGACATTGGCCAATTGCAAGTCGATCACGGCCTGTTGCATGAAGGCCGCCTTCTTGTGATTGGCATCGAGCACGGTCACTTGCAACGCTGGCCGCGCAATCGCCAGCGGGATGCCGGGCAGGCCGCCGCCGCTGCCGACATCGAGCAGGCGCGGCGCGGTGATATGCGGGAGCAAGGCCAAGCTGTCGAGCAGGTGATGGGTCAGCATCCGCTCCGGCTCGTGGATCGCCGTGAGGTTATAGGTCTTGTTCCACTTCGCCAGCAGCGCGAGATAGTCGAGTAGCTTGGCCTGGATCGCGGCATCCAGATCGATGCCCATCTCATCCAGCGCGGTGGAAAAGGCCTGTGTCAGATTCATGCGCGCTTCTTGCTCAGTAATTCGCCACGCTTCAGATAGACCAACAGCACCGAGATCGCCGCCGGGGTCACCCCTTGGATGCGCGCGGCCTGGCCCACGGTGGCCGGCCGCTGTTGATTGAGTTTCTGCCGCACCTCGATCGACAGCCCGGTCAGCTGCATATAGTCGAAGTCTTCGGGCAAACGGGTTTCTTCATAGTGACGATGACGCTCGATCTCGTCGCGCTGGCGCTCGATGTAGCCGGCGTACTTGGCCTGAATTTCCAGTTGCTCACAGACCTCGGCGTCCGCTACCGCCTCGCCGGCATTGGGCAGGGTGAGCAGGCTGGCGTAGCTCACCCCGGGCCGGCGCAGCAGCTCGAACAAGGAATACTCATGGTCGATCGCCTTGCCCAGCACCCGCAGCGCCTCAGCCTCGGGCAGGATGTTCGGGTTGACCCAGGTCGCCTTCAGCCGCTCGGCCTCGCGGGCGATGGCCTCGCGCTTGGCCTCGAACCGGGCCCAGCGGGTGTCGTCGATCAAGCCTAAGCGGCGGCCGGTCTCGGTCAGGCGCAGGTCGGCGTTGTCCTCGCGCAGGCTCAAGCGGTATTCGGCCCGACTGGTGAACATGCGGTAGGGCTCGGCCACGCCGCGGGTGATCAAGTCGTCGACCAGCACGCCGAGATAGGCCTCGTCCCGGCGCGGCCACCAGGGCTCTTTGTCTTGCACCTGCAAACCGGCGTTGAGGCCGGCCAGCAGACCCTGGGCCGCCGCCTCTTCATAGCCGGTGGTACCGTTGATCTGGCCGGCGAAGAACAGGCCGGCGATGGCCTGGGTCTCCAGGCTGGGCTTCAGCCCGCGCGGGTCGTAGTAGTCGTATTCGATGGCATAGCCGGGGCGCAGGATATGGGCCCGTTCCAGGCCGCGGATCGAGCGGACCAGGTCGAGCTGCACGTCGAACGGCAGCGAGGTGGAGATGCCGTTCGGGTAGATCTCGTGGGTGGTCAGGCCTTCGGGTTCCAGGAAGATCTGGTGCGAGGCCTTGTCGGCGAAGCGATGGATCTTGTCCTCGATCGACGGGCAATAGCGCGGCCCCACCCCCTCGATCACCCCGGTGTACATCGGCGAGCGGTCGAGCCCGGCGCGGATGATCGCGTGGGTGCGTTCGTTGGTGTTGGCGATCCAGCATGGCAACTGCTTGGGGTGCATGGCCCGGTCGCCGAGGAAGGAGAACACCGGCTCCGGCTCGTCACCCGGCTGCACCTGCATGGCCGAGAAATCGATGCTGCGCGCATCCAGCCGCGGCGGCGTGCCGGTCTTCAAGCGGCCGGCCGGCAGCTGCAATTCGCGCAGGCGGGCGGCCAGCGACACCGCGGGCGGGTCGCCCATGCGCCCGGCCTGGAAGTGCTCCAGGCCGACGTGGATCAGGCCGGCCAGGAAGGTGCCGGCCGTGAGCACCACGGCGCGGGCGCGGAAGACGATGCCGAGCTGGGTCCTGACCCCGACCACACGGTCGCCGTCGAGCAGCAGGTCATCGACCGCCTGCTGAAACAGGGTCAAGTTCGGCTGGTTCTCCAGCCGGCCGCGGATCGCCTGCTTGTACAGCACGCGGTCGGCCTGGGCGCGAGTGGCGCGCACGGCCGGACCCTTGGAGGAATTCAGGGTGCGGAACTGGATGCCGGCCTCGTCCGTGGCCAGCGCCATGGCGCCGCCCAGGGCGTCGACCTCACGCACCAGATGGCCCTTGCCGATGCCGCCGATCGATGGGTTGCACGACATCGCACCCAGGGTTTCGATGTTGTGCGTCAGCAGCAGGGTTTGCACCCCCATCCGGGCGCAGGCGAGCGCGGCCTCGGTGCCGGCATGGCCGCCACCCACGACGATCACCTCGAATTGGTCGGGAAAGGCAAAGGACACGACTACGCCCTGCGCTCCGTTTCATTAAAAATCATTTGCTTACCGCAAACCAAAGCCGCTGAAAGGCCGCCCATCATACGGCAAACACCTTATGGTTTCACGTGAAACTTGCGCGGCCGGCTTAGGCGGCAAGCGGTTCGGGGTGGTGCAGCAAGTAGCCCTGGGCGTAATCCGCGCCCATGTCGAGCAGACTGGCCATGGCCTGTTCGCAGGTGACGTGTTCCGCGACCACGCGCAGACCCATTTGCTTGGCGATGCGGCAGGTCGATTCGACAATGACGAAGTCGAGCGGGTCGTCGATCATGTCGGCGACGAAGCTGCCGTCGATCTTGATCAGGCTGACCGGCAAGTTCTTCAAATAGGCGAACGAGGCCATACCGCTGCCGAAATCGTCCAGTGCCACCTGACAGCCCATGCCGCGCAAGACTTGGATGAAGCGGGTGGCTCGGGCCAGGTTGGACACCGCCGCCGTTTCGGTGATCTCGAAGCCGATCCGCTCCGGCGCGATGCCGGCCGCGTCGATCCGGCCCACGACAAAGTCGAGAAAGGACTCGTCGGCCATGCTCGGCGCCGAGACGTTGACCATCAACGTCGTGCAGACCTCCCCGGCATGGCTGGCCAGCCAGCGCAGGGCTTCCTGCACCACCCAGCGATCCAAGGTCTGGATCAGGCCGTAGCGCTCGGCCGCCGGGATGAAGGCCATCGGCGGCACGATCGCCCCGGCCTCATCGCGCATGCGCACCAGTACCTCGCACAGGGCGGCGCCGGCCTGCCGGTCGGCAACCGACAGGATATTTTGGAAATGCAGCTCGAACCGCCCGTGCTCGATGGCATGACTCAACCTCGGCAGCCACTGCATCTCGCCTTGGCGTTGCAGGGTTTCGACATCGTCCGCCTGATAGACCCAGACCCGGTTGCGCCCCTTCTCCTTGGCCAGATAGCAGGCCGTATCCGCCGCGCTGAGGATCTCGGCCAAGTCGCGGCCGTCCTGGCTGATCTCGGCCAGGCCGACGCTCGCCCCGATATGGAACAACTTGTCCTGCCAGGCGAAGCGGAAGTCGTTCAGGTCGGCGCGCAGGGCCTCGGCGATCTCGATCGCCTTGGTCAGCGGGCAACTGGCCAGCAGCAGGCCGAATTCGTCGCCGCCCAGGCGGGCCACGGTGTCGCCACTGCGGACATGGCGCGGCATCAGCAGCGCGACCTGCTTGAGCAGCTCGTCGCCGGCGACGTGGCCGCAGGTATCGTTGACCACCTTGAACTGGTCGAGGTCGACATAGAGCAGGACGTGATGGCTGCCGCGCAAACGCGCGTCCTGGATCAGTTCGGCCAGTTGCCGCTCGAACACCAGCCGGCTGGAGAGGCCGGTCAAGCCGTCATGGCTGGCCGCCCAAGACAACTGGTCGGCCACCGCCAGCGCCCGCTCCTTCTGTTCGGCCAACTCGGCCTCGTTGTGCCGGGAACGGCGGATGACCGCGCGGGCGATGAAAAAACTGAACGGCACGGCCAACAACGCCAGGCCCGCCATGAAAACCAGGGCCCGGCGATACTCGCCCTCCGCCTCGATCATGGCCTGGCGGCTGGCCGCGCGCTGCATCTCGATCAGGCTATTGAACTGGGCCAGGATCCGCGCCTCCATCGGCCGCACCTGGCGCATCAGCAGCTGCAGGGCCTCGGCCCGGTGGCCCTGCTGCCCCAGGGTCAGCACTTGGTTATGCAAGGCCTCGTCTTCCCGCACCAACTGTCGGGCGGCCTGCCAGACCGTTTGTTCGCCCTCGGACATGCCGGCCTGGAACAAGGCATCGCGCGCGACGATGAAATCGGCGGCCAACTGGTTGAAACGAAGGAACTCCTCGTCCAGCTCGAACGGATCGGTCGCCACCGTCATTTGCATCAGGCTGTTGTAGCGCTCGCGCGCCAAGTTGCGCATCTGGTAGACGCTTTCCAGCTTGACGTTGCCCTGCTCGACGATGCCCTGCATGCGATCCTTGATCGCGATCATGCGCGACAAGGCGCCGCCGATCAGCAGGCCCATCAGCACCAATACCAGCAGGAAACCGACGGCGATCACCTGCTGGGTGCTAAGCCGGTCCATTAGGGAGAAGATTCGCTTCATAGCCGCCATTGAACCGGGTTGTCGCTTACCTTGTCCACCGTTTACTCCGGCGTTGTTTCACGTGAAACCGTCAAGCGTGGCTGTAGAGCTTGCGGTAGAGACCACCGCGCTGCATCAGGCTGTCGTGGCTGCCCTCCTCCACCACCCGGCCGTTCTCGAACACCAGGATGCGGTCGGCTTGGCGCACCGCCGACAGCCGATGGGCGATGATCAGCGTGGTGCGGCCGGCCAGGAAGCCGGCCAAGGCCTGGTGCAGATGGCGCTCGGTCTCGGCGTCGAGGGCCGAGGTCGCCTCGTCCAGAATGACCACTTGGGGCGCGGCCAGCACCATGCGGGCGATGGCCAGGCGCTGGCGCTGGCCGCCGGACAGACGCACGCCCTGGCGGCCAACGATGGTGTCCAGGCCCTTCGGCAGCGCTTGCACCACTTCTTTCAATTGGGCGATCGCCAAGGCCTGCCACAACTCGGCGTCGGTCTGGTCGCGGCCCATGGTCAAGTTGGCCCGCACCGTATCGTTGAACAGCACCGGGTGCTGCAGCACCACGCCGACATGGTCGCGCACGCGATCCCAACCGATCTCGTCGACCGGCGCGTCGCCGTAGCGCACGGTGCCGCTCTGTGCCGGATACAGCCCGAGCAGCACCTGGACCAAGGTCGACTTGCCGCCGCCTGAGGCGCCGACCAAGGCCACCTTCTCGCCCGGCCGGATCTCGAGGTCGACATGATCGAGCACCGGCTCGCCGTCGGCATAAGCGAAACTCAAGTCTTGCAGGGTGACCCCGACCGTGGTCTGGCCGGCGAAGGGATCGATTCGGGCCGGCCACTCCTGGGCGAGCTTGAGGTCGAGCAGGCCGTTGACCCGGCCCAACGCGGCATTGGCCGCGTACCAGGCATATTGGATGTTGATGATCTCCTGCACCGGCGACATCATGAACCAGAGATAGCCGAACACCGCCATCATCTCGCCCACGGTCAGATTGGAATAGACCACCATGACCATGGCCAAGGCGCGGAAGGCGTCGAAGCCGACCAGGAAGACGAAGAAGGAGACCCGGTTCATCGCATCTGACTTCCAGGCAAAGGCCGCGGCGTGGCGACGGATGTCGCCGGCAAGGTCGGCCACCCGTGCCAGATAGTGGCGCTCGCGGTTCATCGCCCGGATCTGGTGCAGGGCGTCCAGGGTCTCGGCCAGGGCCGCTTGGAACAGCTCGAATGCGCTGTTCTCCCGCTTCTTCAGCTCCTTCACCCGCTTACCCAGTGTCGTGGAAAACAGGATCACCACCGGGTTCAGCAACAGGATGAACAGGGCCAGTTGCCAATGCATCCACAGCAGCACGACAGACACCCCGATCAGCGACAGCGCCGCGACCAGGAAGCCGGAAATCGAGGCGCCAAGAAAGCTGTCGATCGCGTTGAGGTCGGTGACGAAACGCGAGGTCACCGCGCCGCTGCCCAGGGTCTCGTATTCGGACAAGGCGATCTTGGACAGCCGCTCCAGCATGCGCTGGCGGATACCATAGACCACTTCTTTGGAGATCAACGAGAAGGTGCGGCTCTGCCAGACGTTGAACAAGATGGCCATGAGGCGCAACACGATGGTGATCATCAGCGCCGCCGCGATGAACAGTGCCGGTCCATGCCAAGGCTCGGGGAACCACGGCCCCACCGTGGCCAGGAAACGGCCCGGCCGATGCAACAGCACCTCATCGACCAGCAGCGGCAGGAATAGCGGCACCGGCACGGCGCAGATCACCGCCAGCAAGGCGATGACATTGCCCTTGGCCAAGGCGGCCTTATGCCGCCGCACGCCGTGCAGGATGTCGCGCCAGGTCAAGGGGGCTTCGGGCATGACGGCTTATTTCCCGATGCAAAATTGACTGAAGATGCGGCCGAGCAGGTCGTCGGCGGTGAACTCGCCGGTGATCTCGTTCAAGGCCTCCTGCGCCAAGCGCAATTCCTCGGCGAACAGCTCCAAGCGCTCGCCGGCGGCCTGGGCCTGGTCGAGGTGAACGCCGGCACGATGCAAGGCCTCCAGATGCCGGCCGCGGGCCATGAAAGCGCCTTCGCCCGCCGCTTGCCAGCCGGCGGCCATGAGCAGTTGTTTACGCAAAAGCGCCATGCCCGTCCCGGTCTTGGCCGATAGCCAAATCTCCCGGCCATCGGCGGTGCAGCGTGGCGATTCCGCGGCCAAATCGATCTTGTTGTGCAGCGTGATCAAGGGGATGGCGGGCAGCCGGCCGAGGATGGCCTGTTCTTGCGGGCCGACGCCGTGCGCGGCATCGACCAGTAGCAAGGCGACATCGGCCTTGGCCACGGCCGCCCAGGTCCGCTCGATGCCGATCTTTTCCACGGCATCGGCCGTCTCGCGCAGGCCGGCGGTATCGATCACGTGCACGGGCACGCCGTCGATCTGGATCGCCTCGCGCACGGTGTCGCGGGTGGTGCCGGCGATCTCGGTGACAATGGCCGCCTCGTAACCGGCCAACTGGTTGAGCAGGCTGGACTTGCCGACGTTGGGCTGGCCGATCAGCACCACATTCAGGCCTTCGCGCAGCAAGGCGCCCTGCTTTGCTTCTTGCCGCACCGCCGCCAGCGTGGCTTGTATCGCCTGAAGCCGACCCCAGGCATCGGCCTGTTTCAGGAAGTCGATCTCTTCTTCGGGAAAATCCAAGGTCGACTCGACCAACATGCGCAAATGGATCAAGGCATCGACCAACTCGCGCACCCGGCGCGAGAACTCGCCGGCCAAGGAGCGCACGGCCGAGCGCGCCGCCGCCTGGCTCTGGGCATCGATCAGGTCGGCGATGGCTTCGGCCTGGGCCAAATCGATCTTGCCGTTGAGAAAGGCGCGGCGGGAAAACTCGCCCGGCTCGGCCAGGCGCGCGCCCAAGTCCAGGCAGCGCTGGAGCACCAATTGCAAGACCTGCGGGCCGCCGTGACCCTGGAGTTCCAGTACGTGCTCGCCGGTAAAGGAGTGTGGGCCGGGGAAATAGAGGGCGATGCCCTCGTCCAGGGTCGCGCCAAGCGCGTCGAGAAAGCGGGCGTAGGTCGCCAAGCGGGGGGTCAGCGTGCGGCCGGTAATGCCCTGGATGACCGCGGCTAGGTCCGGTCCGGACACGCGGACCACGCCGATGCCACCGCGCCCGGGCGCGGTGGCGATGGCAGCGATAAGGTCGCTATTTCTTCCGGTCGGCACGCGCGATGACGGTGTTGATGCGCCACTGCTGCAGGATCGACAGCACGTTGTTGACCAACCAGTACAGCACCAGGCCGGCCGGGAAGAAGAAGAAGAACACCGAGAACACAATGGGCATGACCATCATGACCTTGGCCTGCACCGGATCGGGCGGGGTCGGGCTCAAGCGTTGCTGCAGGAACATGGTGATGGCCATCACGACCGGCAACACATAGTAAGGGTCCTTGGCCGACAAGTCGGTGATCCACAAGGCGAATGGCGCCTGGCGCAACTCGACCGCGCCCAACAGGACCCAGTACAACGCGATGAACACCGGGATCTGGACCAGGATGGGCAGACAACCGCCGAGCGGGTTGATCTTTTCCTCCTGGTAAATCTTCATCATGGCCTCGTGCATCTTCTGCCGGTCGTCGCCGAACTTCTCCTTGAGGCTTTGCAGGCGTGGGCTCAGCTTGCGCATCTGGGCCATCGATTTGTAGCTCGCGGCGGAGAGCGGGTAGAAGGCGGCCTTGATCAACACCGTGAGCAGCACGATGGCGACACCCCAGTTCGCCACCAGCTTATGCAGCCAGCTAAGCAGCATGAACAAGGGGTAGGCCAACACGTGCAGCCAGCCGTAATCGACCACCAGGTCGAGGCCGGGGGCCAGGGTCTTGAGCTTTTCCTGTTCCTGCGGGCCGGCATAAAGGCGGGTTTCCGCACGCTTGCTCTCTCCCGGCGCCAGTTTCATGGCCGACAGGATCATGCCAGCGGCATATTCATCATTGCCCAGGGCCCGGGTATAGAACTCGCGATGCTCGGTATCTTCGGGTTTAGCGGTCAGCCAGGCCGAGACGAAGTGATGCTGGACCATGCCGATCCAGCCATCCTGCGCCTGCTTGGTCAGCTCCGCCTTGCCTTCGGCGATCTTCTTGAAATCGATCTTGTGGTACTTGCCGGCCTCGGTGTATTGCGCCGGGCCGGTGAAGGTAGACATGAACCGGCCCTGGCCTTCGGGCGGCAAACCATTGCGCAGCAGTTGGTAGTAGGGATACGCCTCGAGCGGGGTCTGGCCCAGGTTGTGCACCGTCTGCGCGACCTCCACCACATAGCTGCCCCGGTGGAAGGTATAGGTCTTCACCACCTCGGCGCCACCGGACACGGCCCGCAGGCTGAGTTTCACCGTATCCTGGCCCGGTTTCAGTTCATAGTCGCCCGGCAGCAATTCATACACGGTCTTGTGGTTAGGCAGGTCCTTGCCGATCAGGCCGGACTGGGCGAAATAATTGCGGCCCTCGCGTTCTTCGAACAACTTGAACGGCTGCGTCTTGTCTTCATCGTTGCGGAAATGGCTGAATTCGAGTTCGCGGATGTCGCCACCGTTGGCATCGATCACCGCCGTCAACATGTCGGTCTTGATTACCGCCCGCGCGCCTTTGACTGCACCGCCGCTCGGCGCGGCCTTCGCTGTCTCCGCTGTTTGCAGAGACTGGCCGGGGGTTGGCAAGGCGGACGGTGTGGCGGCGGCTTGCTGCGCCACGATGGCTTCTTTAGGCTTGTTGTAGTCCTGCCAAGCCTCCCACAACATCAGCAAAGAGAAGGAAAAAACGGCAAAGGCGATGAGGCGCTGGGTATCCATGTTTACTTGGTATTCGAGGCTGAAGTATTGGCACAAGACCGGCATGCTAGCAGCAATCGGCCGAATTCTTCCTTAAGATCGCTTTCCGGCGCGGCGCGCTTGAGCCGAACCACGATGTCGAGCGCGGTCAGATCGTGCTGCGAATGCCGGAATAGTTCTCTTAGGATGCGTCGCAAGCGGTTTCGATCCACCGCCCGACGCAAAATCTTGCGCGCGATCACCATGCCCAGCCTGGGGTGGTGCAAGCGATTGGGCCGGGCCAAGACATCGAGAAGGGTGCCGCGCTGGGCACATCTGAAACGAAAAACGGATGAAAACTCATCCGTTTCGTGAAGCTTTTTGTCTCGGCCGAAGGTATGCGGCCGAGCAGGCGTTGCGCTCAAACGGCCAAGCGCTTACGGCCTTTGGCGCGTCGGGCGTTGATCACGGCGCGGCCGCCTTTGGTGGCCATGCGGGCGCGGAAACCATGGGTGCGCGCACGACGAATCTTGGAGGGCTGGTAGGTGCGTTTCATTTTGCTTTACCCGAATTCGCTTTGAAGAAAAGGCGCGTATTAGACAGGGTAAACCCCTATTTTGTCAAACCTTTTGTCGCCGGTACGCGGGCGGTGCGCGATGTTAGAATGGCGGCCCCGATCCGTGATCGTCTTCAAGCGCTAAGCATCCTCCATGCCGGATTTCTGGACCCATTGCCTGGATCACTTTCAAGGCACCCTCACCGACCAGCAGTTGAACACCTGGATTCGACCTCTGGCGGTGGACGTGGAGGCGGAAAAAGTCGTGGTCAAGGCGCCGAACCGCTTCGTCGCGCAGTGGGTGAAAGACCGCTACATCAACCAGATCGAGCAGCTCGCCCGCGCCTTCTTCGAGCAAGGCTATCCGATCGAACTGGTCATTACCGAAGCCAAGGCCGGCGCCGCACCGGCGCCGGCTATACAAACCGAAGCCAAACCGAGCGAAGCGCCGCCGGCACCGCGCAGCGGCCCCGTGGTCATCGACGACAGTCGACTGAACCCCTTGTTCAACTTCGATAGCTTTGTCCGCGGCAAGGCCAACGAACTCGCCCGCGCCGCGGCCTTGCAAGTCGCCGACAATCCAGGTGCCGGCTACAACCCGCTGTTCGTCTACGGTGGCGTCGGCTTGGGCAAGACCCACTTGATCCAAGCCATCGGCAATCAGGTATTGGAAAAAAACCGCCGTAGCATCGTGCGCTACATCCATGCCGAGCGCTATTTCTCCGACATGGTGCGTGCCATTCGCACCAAGTCGTTCGAAGACTTCAAGCGCAAATACGATTCGCTCGACCTGCTGCTGATCGACGACATCCAGTTTTTCGCCGGCAAGGACCGCACCCAGGAAGAATTCTTCTACACCTTCAACAGCCTGATCGAATCGGGCAAGCAAGTGATCATCACCAGCGACACCTTCCCGAAAGACCTGGAAGGCATCGAGGAACGGCTGAAATCGCGCTTCAGCTGGGGCCTGACCGTGATGCTGGAGCCGCCCGAGCTGGAGATGCGCGTGGCCATCCTGCTGAACAAGGCCAAGCAGGAGGTCGAAACCCTGGACGAGGCCTCGGCCTTCTTCATCGCCAAGCAGATTCGCTCCAACGTGCGCGAATTGGAAGGGGCTTTGAAGCGGGTCATGGCCTATGCCCGTTTCCACCAGCAGCCGATCTCGGTCGAACTGGCCAAGGAGGCGCTAAAGGATTTGCTCGCTGTACAGAACCGGCAGATCTCGATCGAAAACATCCAGAAAACCGTGGCCGATTTCTATAAAATCAAGGTCGCCGATATGTACACGAAGAAGCGCACCCGGAATTTGGCGCGCCCCAGGCAGGTTGCGATGCATTTGGCCAAGGAACTCACCGACATGAGCCTGCCCGAGATCGGCCAGGCCTTCGGTGGCCGCGACCACACCACGGTCATCCATGCCTGCCGCAAGATCGAAGAATTGAAGGGGTCGGACCTCACCATCCGGCGCGATTACAACCTCTTGGTGCAAGTTTTAACGGGATAAACCTGTGGGTAAACCAAGGATGAAATGTGGACAATGTGGACAAGCCAAGCCTGCAGCGATTATTTATCCACAACTTTTCACAGCTATCCACAGTTCGGCCCAGAGACTTGCCCACAAGTTAACTGTATAATTTTGAAGTGTTTTTAACGCTTATCCAGAGAAACGTAAGCGCCTAATCATTAACATCAGGAAGATTTCTTATGCTTGTTCTGAAAACTGGCAAAGAGGCAATCCTCAAACCTTTGCAGGCCGTGATCGGTGTCGTCGAACGCAAACACACCCTGCCCATCCTGTCCAATGTCCTGATCGAGTCGGTCGACGGCAAGGCCGCGTTCATCGCGACCGACCTGGAATTGCAACTGACGGCCTGGGCCGACGAAGCCGCGGCCAAAGACACGGCGTTTACTGTTTCTGCCCGCAAACTGCTGGATATTTGCCGCTCGCTGCCTGAATCCGATATCGGTCTAGAGTTGACCGGCGAGCAACTCAAGCTGGCGGCCGGCAAGAGCCGGTTTAATCTACAGACCTTGCCGGCCCGCGATTTCCCGCGCTTGCAAATTCCCGAAGGCGAAGGCGTCAGCTTCAACCTGCCCCAGCGCGTGCTGCGCCACCTGCTGGCCCGGGTACAGTACGCCATGGCGGTGCAGGACATCCGGTTTTATCTGAACGGCATGCTGCTGCAACTGAAAGATGGCCAGGTCACCGTGGCCGCGACCGACGGTCATCGCTTGGCGGTGGATTCGGCCAAGCTGGACGGCAGCCTGGCCAAAGACTTGGAAGTCATCCTGCCGCGCAAGGCTGTGGTCGAACTGATCAAACTCTTGGGCGACAGCGACGAAGCGGTCGAGGTCCAGGTCAGTCCCAATCAAGTCGTGGTCCGCGGCAGCCACTTCGAGCTGCGCAGCAAGGTGGTCGATGGCAAGTTCCCTGACTACCAGCGGGTCATCCCGGTCGGCCACGACAAGGACTTCAGTATCGGCCGGCAGTTGTTCAACCAATCGCTCACCCGCGCGGCGATCCTGACCAACGAGAAATATCGCGGTGTAAGGTTAGCGCTTACTTCCGGCAGCCTGCGCATTGCCTGTAGCAACAACGAGCAGGAAGAGGCCCAGGAAGAACTGGACATCGACTACGACAAGGGGCCGCTCGACATCGGCTTCAACGTCCAGTATCTGCAAGACGTGCTGAACAACCTGGACGGCGAGGCCGTGCAGTGCTCCTTCGGCGACCCCAGTAGCAGCCTGCTGATCACGGTGCCGGGCGAGGAAAACTTCCGCTACGTCGTGATGCCGATGCGGATTTGATGCAAGAAAGCCCTCGGCCCATTAGCGGGAGGGTAGGGTGAGGGCCTTGGGCCTTTGTCCGGTAACACCCCTATTTAGCAAAAGGATTGTTTCACGTGGAACCTAAAGACCAAGGCAACGGCGGTTACGACGAGTCCAGCATCCAGCAACTGGAAGGCCTGGAGGCGGTGCGCAAGCGCCCCGGCATGTACATCGGCGACACCCAGGACGGCTCCGGCCTGCACCACATGGTGTTCGAGGTGCTCGACAACGCCATCGACGAGGCCCTGGCCGGTTACTGCGACGACATCAAGGTCACCATCCACTCGGACAATTCCATCTCCATCACCGACAACGGCCGCGGCATCCCCGTCGGCGTCAAGTTCGACGACAAGCACGAGCCCAAGCGCTCGGCGGCCGAGATCGTGATGTGCGTGCTGCACGCCGGCGGCAAGTTCAACCAGAACAGCTACAAGGTCTCCGGCGGCCTGCACGGCGTCGGCGTGTCCTGCGTCAACGCCCTGTCCAAGTGGCTCAAGCTCACCGTGCGGCGCGACGGCAAGACCCACTTCATGGAATTCAACCGCGGTGCGCCGATCGACCGGCTGATCGAGGTGCAAAACGGGGTCGAGGTCTCCCCGCTCAAGGTGCTCGGCGAAACCCACCGTTCCGGCACCGAGGTGCAGTTCCTGGCCGACGAAGAGATCTTCGGCCACGTCGAATTCCACTTCGAAATCCTGGCCAAGCGCATCCGCGAACTGTCCTTCCTGAACAACGGCGTGAAGATCGAGCTGATCGACGAGCGCGACGGCCGGCACGAGAACTTTGCCTTGTCCGGCGGGGTCAAGGGCTTCGTCGAATACATCAACCGGACCAAGACCATCCTGCACCCCAACGCGGTCTGCGCGGTGGGCGAGGCCAACGCCGCCGGCGTCACCATCTCGGTCGAGGTGGCCATGCAGTGGAACAGCAGCTACCAGGAACAGGTGCTCTGCTTCACCAACAACATCCCGCAGTCGGACGGCGGCACCCACCTGACCGGCCTGCGCGCGGCGATGACCCGGGTGATCAACAAGTACATCGAAGAGAACGACATCGCCAAGAAGGCCAAGGTCGAGATCACCGGCGACGACATGCGCGAAGGTTTGGCCTGCGTGCTGTCGGTCAAGATGCCCGACCCCAAGTTCTCCTCGCAGACCAAGATGAAGCTGGTCTCCAGCGAGGCGCGGCCGGCGGTGGAAGAGGTGGTCTCGCAAAAGCTCAACGACTTCCTGCAAGAGAACCCGAACGACGCCAAGACCATCTGCGCCAAGATCGTCGAGGCCGCCCGTGCCCGCGATGCCGCGCGCAAGGCCCGCGACATGACCCGGCGCAAGGGCGTGCTCGATTCCGCCGGCCTGCCCGGCAAGCTGGCCGACTGCCAGGAAAAAGACCCGGCCAAGTCCGAGCTGTACCTGGTCGAGGGCGACTCCGCCGGCGGCTCGGCCAAGCAGGGCCGCGACCGCAAGTTCCAGGCCATCCTGCCGCTCAAGGGCAAGATCCTCAACGTCGAGAAGGCCCGGTTCGACAAGATGCTGGCCTCGCAAGAGGTCGCTACCCTGATCACCGCCATGGGCACCGGCATCGGCAAGGACGACTACAACCCGGACAAGCTGCGCTACCACCGCATCATTATCATGACCGACGCGGACGTCGACGGCTCGCACATCCGCACCCTGCTGCTGACCTTCTTCTACCGGCAGATGCACGAGCTGGTCGAGCGCGGCCACATCTACATTGCCCAGCCGCCGCTGTACAAGGTCAAGCAGGGCCGGCAAGAGACCTACCTCAAGGACGACAACGAGCTGCGCCAATACCTGCTGCGCGAAGCGCTGAAGTCCGGCGAGTTGGTGCCGGGCAAGGACGCCGCGCCGCTGGCCAACGAGAGCTTCGAGCAGATCGCCCGCGAATTCCTGCTGGCCGAGGCGGTGATCGACCGCCTGGCCCGGCGCATGGATGCCGGCCTGCTCTACGCCCTGCTCGCCCTGCCCAGCGCCGACCTGACCAGCAAGGACGGCGCCAAGGCCGCCAGCGCCGCGCTGTCCAAGGAACTCACCCGCCTGGGCACCCCGGCCAAGATCACCGCCGAATACGACGAGGACAACGAGTTCTACAAGCTCCTGGTGGTCAAGACCCGCCACGGCATCACCTTCACCACCGAGCTCGACCACGAGTTCTTCCATAGCGGCGACTACGCCCAACTGCACAAGGTCGCCCAGGTACTGGATGGTTTGCTCGGCAAGGGCGCCGAAATCCGCCGCGGCGAGGCCAAGCGGCCGATCGCCGACTTCAAGGAAGGCATCGACTGGCTCTTGGGCGAGGTCAAGAAAAATCTCGGCATCCAGCGCTACAAGGGCCTGGGCGAGATGAACCCCGAGCAGTTGTGGGAGACCACCATGGACCCGGCCGTGCGCCGCCTGATGAAGGTGCAGATCGAGGACGCCATCGCCTCCGACGAGATCTTCACCACCCTGATGGGTGAAGAGGTCGAGCCGCGCCGGCGGTTTATCGAGACCAATGCGCTGGGTGTGCGGAACCTGGACGTTTGAGGTTGAAGGCTTGCGCGGCTACTATGACCGCCTAAGCCCAAGGAGGACGAGCATGGCCTACCCGGAAATCGCATCCCTACCCGTAGCGGAAAAGCTCCAGTTGATGGAATCCCTTTGGGATGCGCTATGCCGCGAAACCCAGGGCGCCCCGGAAGTGCCCGCCTGGCACCAAGATGAAATCGAGCGGCGGATCGCCCGCCTCGCCAACGGTGAAGAGCCTATATCACCGTGGGAAGAAGCCAAGAAGCGAATTCGCGAGCAAGCCGGCACGGCATAATGCGGCTGCAAATCGCGCGGTCGGCGGAAGCAGATTTGCTCGAAGGCTTTGCTTTCTATGAGGGCCAGCAGCGCGGCATAGGCAGCTACTTCCTAGACAGCCTCTATGCAGACATCGACTCACTGCTGCTTTATGCCGGTATCCACCCCAAGCCTTACGGCCATTTGTATAGGATGCTTGCCAAGCGGTTTCCTTTCGCCATTTACTACGATCTGCAAGACGATTTGGTCACGGTGGTCGCCGTGCTGGATTGTCGGCAGAATCCGGCATCGCTAGGCAAGCGGCTGCGACGGGGCTGAGATGTGCCTTAATGGATAATCAACAAATCGACTGTTATGCTTTTTGTGAGGTTCATGTATGAAGCTGTTCGATACCGTCGCACTCAAGCACGCCCTGCCCGAGCAATCCCTGCCCGAGGGCCTGGTCGGAGTGCTGGTCGAGGAATGGAAACCGGGCGTGTTCGAGGTCGAGTTCGCCGACCTCGACGGCTGCGCCTATGCTAGGGCCGCGCTCAAGGAGTCCGATTTGCTCCTGCTGCATCATTCCATCAACCGGCAGCGCCGGGCGGTCTGATGGGCGAAGAGGCCGAGCCGCGCCGACGCTTCATCGAGACCAATGCGCTGGGTGTACGGAACCTGGACGTTTAAAAAAGCTTTCTGCGGGCGGTCGTATCTGTCGAAAGGCCTTGTATATCTGCAAACGTAACCGTGAGCGAAGGGGAGAAAATGAAAAAATATGCATTCGGGCTTTATTTACTGTGCATTGCTTCATGGGCAATAGCTGCAAACCCAACTTTTGATGTAAGTAACAACCGGCTAACTCTGCCAATAGTTGAGGTGGGCGCACAGTCATATTCAGACGTTGTTCTAGAACTTAAATCCTTCAATGTGGTTTCAGTGGGTACTATACCATCAACCGGTTCAACACGTAGTTGTACAGGTTCGATTTCGACCGGGGTTTTCGCCTTTACTATAAACCCACAAAGCAAAATTATTGAGGGGACATTTACAGCGAACCAGACCGTTCTAGTTGCGCTCCACTATTTCTCCTTTACCCAAAATGGAACCACTTATACGCTTTCAAGTGCAGCTTTGAGCGGGAACTATATTGTTGGGTCGATTGATTCTATGAGCCTAATTTCTGGCTCTAAAGCAACGTTTCGACTGAACCAATTCCCTACAAGCTTTAATCTATCAACCGGTTTTGTAGTAACAAGTTTATTAACGGGAGAACAATTCACCTGCAGTTAATCTAAAAAATGCATATCTGGGTCGACGCCGACGCCTGCCCGGCGGTGATCAAGGACATCCTGTTCCGCGCCGCCGAGCGCATCCAGGCCCCGCTGACCCTGGTGGCCAACAAGTTGCTGCGGGTGCCGCCCTCCCCCTGGCTCAAGGCCCTGCAGGTGCCCGGCGGCTTCGATGTGGCCGATGCTGAGATCGCCCGCCGTTGCGCGCCGGGTGACCTGGTGATCACCGCCGACATCCCGCTGGCCGCCCAGGTGATCGAGAAGGGCGGCCACGCCTTGAACCCCCGGGGCGAGTTCTATTCCCACGAGAACATCCGCGAGGTGCTGAACCTGCGCGACTTCATGGACGGCCTGCGCGGCAGCGGGGTGCAGACCGGCGGCCCGCCCGCCCTGTCCCTGGCTGACCGGCAGGCCTTCGCCAACCAGTTGGACCGGTTTTTGGCCAAGAAACGCTGTTAAGCTAGGCCCGCTTTGAACGGGACCAATAAAAAGGGAGATCATGAGCAAGAAGACCATCCTCATCACCGGGGTCAGCCGCGGCTTGGGCCGGGCGTTGACCGACGAGTTCATCCACCAGGGCCATACCGTGATCGGCTGCGGCCGCAGCCAGGCGGCGATTGCCGAGCTGCAAAAGCGGTATGGTCCACCGCATCGCTTCGATACGGTGGACGTGGCCGACGACGGCCAGGTGCGGGCCTGGGCCCAGGCGGTGCTGGCCGAATCCGGCCCGCCCGACCTGCTGCTGAACAACGCCGCCCTGGCCAATGCGCTGGCGCCGCTGTGGCAGGTGCCGGCGGCCGAGTTCGACGCGGTGATCGACGTCAACATCAAGGGTGTGGCCAATGTCATCCGCCACTTCGTGCCGGCCATGGTGGCGAAAAAACACGGCGTGATCTGCAATTTCAGTTCCGGCTGGGGCCGCTCGACCGACGCCCTGGTCGCCCCCTATTGCGCGACCAAATGGGCGATGGAGGGCCTGACCCAGGCCCTGGCCCAGGAGCTGCCGAAGGGCATGGCCGCCATCCCGCTCTCGCCGGGCATGATCGATACCGACATGCTACGCGCCTGCTTCGGCAGCGGCGCCGGCCGTTGCCCGAAGCCCGAGGCGTGGGCCCAGGCCGCCGTGCCCTGGCTGCTCAAGCTCGGGCCCAAGGACAACGGCGCCTCGCTGACCGTGGGCGACTGAGCGATAATCGCCCCCTGTTTCACGTGAAACCCAAAAAGGAGAACCATGATCGCTAAGACCTTGCGCGCCCTGGTGGCCGCCTGCGCCCTGCTCGCCCTGCCCGCTGTCGCCGCCAACCCCATGGTCAAGATGACCACCAATCTGGGCGAGATGGAGATCGAGCTATTCCCGGACAAGGCGCCGTTGACGGTGGACAACTTCCTCAAGTACGTCGATGCCGGTTTCTACAATGGCACTTTGTTCCACCGGGTGATCCCCGGCTTCATGATCCAGGGCGGCGGTTTCACCGCCGGCATGCAGCAAAAGCCGACCCGGCCGCCGGTGCAGAACGAGGCCGACAACGGCTTGAAAAACACCGTGGGCACTCTGGCCATGGCCCGCACCATGGACCCGAACTCGGCCAGCGCCCAGTTCTTCATCAACGTCGCCAACAACGGTTTCCTCGACCATACGCAAAAGAGCCTGAACGGCTGGGGCTATGCCGTGTTCGGCCGGGTGACCCGCGGCATGGACGTGGCGATGAAGATCGCCGACGTGCCGCGCGGCATGGTTGGGCCGTTCGGCGATGTGCCCAAGCAGGACGTGGTGATTACCAAGCTGGAGCGCCTGGCCGAGCCGGCCAAGGCGGAAGCGGCCAAGTCCGAGGCCGCCAAGAAGAAATAAGCGGCCGGCTGCGCCAAGGCGAAAGGGGCCAACCGGCCCCTTTTTGTTGGGCAAATCGCGCGGCCGATCGGCTAAATAAACAGGCAGACATCCGATTTCTGCGCCCTTGGCATGACCGAGGTGGCGCCCAGCCACTCGCTGATCTCGGGGATGAAGTCGGCGCGACTCCAGCCGAACAGGTCCACCGTCATCTGGCAGGCCGACAAGCGCACGCCGGCTTCGATGCATAACCCGCGCAGTTCCTGGATCGACGCCACGCCCTTGTCGGACAGGGTCTTGTTCATCATCGCCGTGGCGGCGCGCTCGAAACCGGGGATGCTCGACATGATCAGGTTGGGCACCTGCCAATCGATGCCGCGCAGCCAGTCCGGCCCGAGCGGCAGCTTCATCGGCATGGCCGGATTGCCCAGCGGGCTGATGGTCAGATCCAGGTCCTTCTTCAACAGGCTGAGGCCGTAGAAGGAAAAGAAGATCTCCACCTCCCAGTCGAGCGAGGCGGCGGTCGAAGCCAGGATGAACGGCGGGTAGGCCATGTCCAAAGTGCCCTTGGTCGCAATCAGGGTCAGCCGCGGCGTGTGGGCCGCTTCGCGTTCCCGGAGCTTTTCTTCCAGCCGCCGATCCAGCCAGGTGTCCAGCTCGAGCAGGTTATAGGGCGGCAAAGGCGTGTCGATGGCGTTCATGGTATTCCCTCCGTGGGTGGCGAAGGCCTCCACTCTATAGAACAAGAAATCGTAGATAATCCGGCTTAATGGAAAATAATCATTAACCAGGGGTTAACAATCATGAGCCTGCTGGCCTATATGGAGTACTTCGCCACGGTGGTCGAATGCGGCAGCGTGACCGCTGCGGCCGAACGGCTGGGCCTGTCCAAGCCGGCCATCAGCAAGCAACTGGGCCAGTTGGAGTTGCGCCTGGGTGCGCGCCTGCTCAACCGCACCACGCGGCGCATGCACCTGACCGAGGCCGGCGAGCAGTTCTACCGCCATTGCCGCCGGGCCTTGGACGAGGCGTTGGAGGCCGAGCAGGCGGTCGCGCCGCTGCAGGCCGAGCCGCAAGGTCAGCTGCGCATCTCGGCGCCGCAGTGTTTGGCGCTGTCGTTGTTCAAACAGGTGTTGCCGGCCTTCCAGGCCCGCTATCCCAAGATCGGTTTGGATATCTCGATCAGCGGCCGCTACGTCGATCTGGTCAAAGAGGGCTTCGATGCCGGGCTGCGCATCGGCGAATTGGAGGATTCGAGCCTGATCGCGCGGCGCATCGCGCCGGTCCGTTCGCAGACGCTGGCTGCGCCCGACTATTGGCAACGCCAAGGCAAGCCCGCGCATCCGCGCGAATTGGCGGCGCACAACTGCCTGATCTACAGCGAACGGCAACAGGCCCGGCAATGGGGTTTCATGGACAAGAACGGCCAGGAGTTTCGGGTCGCGATCAACGGCAACTTGGTGTCGGACGACGCTTCGTTGTTGCGGGCCGCAGCCAAGCAGGGGCAAGGCGTGGTCATGGGCCCGGCCTTCATGTATGCCGAGGCCGTGGCCGCCGGTGCGCTGGAGCCGGCCTTGGAGGAATTCGCCCGGCCTGCCTCCGGTTTGTATGTGGTCTATCCGAACGGTCCGCACCTCGCGTCGAAGGTGCGCGTCTTTGTCGATTTCATGCAGCAGGCGGGCGAGCGCTTGCGCTAGGCGGCCGCCATGAAAAAAGGGGCCTTCGCGGCCCCTTTGTTTTTGCCGAAGCGGCGGCTTACAACTCGCCGCTATGCTTGGCCAGGTAGTCGGCCACGCCCTTGGGGTCGGCCTTCATGCCGGCCTTGCCCTTGTTCCAGCCGGCCGGGCAGACCTCGCCGTGCTGCTCGGTGAATTGCAGCGCGTCGATCATGCGCAGCATCTCATCGATGTTGCGGCCCAGCGGCAGGTCGTTGACCACCTGGTGGCGGACCACACCGGCCTTGTCGATCAGGAAGGAGCCGCGGAAGGCGACGCCGGCGTCGGCCTCGACGTCATAGGCGCGGCAAATGTCGTGCTTGATGTCGGCGACCAGCGGGTAGCCGACCTTGCCGATGCCACCCTGGTTGACCGGGGTGTTTTTCCAAGCCAGGTGGGTGAACTGGGAGTCGATCGATACGCCGATCACCTCGACGTTGCGGTCCTTGAACTCCTGCAGGCGATGATCGAAGGCGATCAGCTCGGACGGGCAGACGAAGGTGAAGTCCAGCGGATAGAAGAAGACCACCGCGTACTTGCCCTTGGTGTGGGCGGACAGGGTGAACGACTCGTTGATGTCGTTGTCGCCCATGATGGCGACGGCGGAGAAATCGGGGGCTTGCTTGCCAACCAGAACGGCCATTGTTGTTTCCTTTTGCTAGGGTGACGAAGAGGGGTCGGCCGAGGCCGAAGACGGCGAATCTTACTAAATCGCTCGGGCAAAATAAACCCGGTCTAAAAAGTACCCGGGTTCAAGCCCAGTCGCGCAAGATGGCCTCGAGTTCAGCCTCTTTCACCGGCAGGGTCAGTGCGGCATCGAGGCGGAAGCGCTGCTGCACCTTGTCCAGTGCGGCCTGGTGGCTGGGTTCGTAGAACACCACGGTCTTGCAGCCGGGCAGTTTTTGCGCGGCGGCCAGCAGCGATTCGACATTGCTTACCCGGTCGCGGAAATCGGGCTGGAAGAAGAAATCGGCCACCACCACGTCGGGCGGGGTCTTGCGCATCAGCGCGATGCCTTTGCGCACCGAGAACTCGGTGGCGACCCTGAAGCCCAGGCGCTCATAGAGCGGGCGCAGGTTGGGAAAACCCAGGAGCTCGATGACCGAGAGCAGGACTTTCTGGGACATCGCCGCTTACTTCTTGGCGGCGGTCTTGCGCGGGGCGGCAGCCTTTTTCGCCGGGGCCTTTTCGCTCTTGGCCGGCGCGGCGGCCTTCGTCGTCGTCTTGCGCGCCGGTTTCTTGGTTGCCGGGCCCTTGGCCGCCTTGGCGGCGATCAGGTCCAGGGCCTCGGCCAAGGTGATGGTCTCCGGCTTGAAGTCCTTGGGCAGGGTGGCGTTGATCTTGCCGTGCTGGACGTAGGGACCATAGCGGCCGTCCTTGACCACCACCGGCGCGCCGTCGGCCGGGTGCTTGCCCAGCTCGCGCCCGGGGTCGGCCGCGGCACCGCGCCGGCCCGGCGGCAGGGCCAGGATCTCCAGGGCCTGCTTGAGGTCGACGGTGTAGACGTCGTAGGCCTTGGGGATGGACTTGAACTTGTCGTTGTGCAGCAGATAGGGGCCGAAGCGGCCGATGTTGGCGACGATGGGCTTGCCAGTTTCAGGGTGAGTGCCCACTTCGCGCGGCAGCGAGAGCAGCAGTAGCGCGGTGTCCAGGTCGGCGGTCTCGGCCGGGCGGTCTTTCGGCCAGCTGGCCCGGCGCGGCTTGACCTTGCTGCCCGCCTCCTGCTCGCCCACTTGGACATACCAGCCGAAGCGGCCGTTGAGCAGGGTGATCGACTTACCGGTGTCGGGGTCGGTGCCGAGCACGCGGCCGTTGTCTTCCGAGGCGGCGTCGCCGAAGGGCCGAGTGTAGTCGCATTCGGGGTAGCCGCTGCAGCCGACGAACAGGCCGCGCTTGCTGGCTTGAAGCAATAAGGGCTTGCTGCACTTGGGGCAGGGTTCGTTCACCGGGCAGCCGCGTTCGACCTTGTCCTTGACCGACAACTGGGTGGCGAAACCGTCCCAGAACTCGTGCATCACCGGCACCCAGGTGCGGGTGCCGTTGGACACATCGTCCAGCTCGTCTTCCATCTGGGCGGTGAAGCCGTAATCGACATAGTGGTCGAAGTGCTGGGTCAGGAAGCAATTGACCAGCCGGCCCATGGGCGTCGGCTTGAACCGCTTCTTGTCCAGGATGGCGTAGGCGCCGATGTTGTCCCGCTCGTAAAGCAGGGTGGAGATGATGTTGGCATAGGTCGACGGCCGGCCGATGCCATATTCCTCCAGGGTCTTGACCAGGCTGGCCTCGGAATAGCGCGGCGGCGGCTGGGTGAAGTGCTGCTCGCCGCGGATGAGGTCGACCGGCAGAACCTCGCCCTCTTTCAGAGGCGGCAGCTTGGCCTCGTCCTCTTCCTCCGAGGGCTCGTCGGTGTCCTCGTGATAGACGGCGAGGAAGCCGTCGAAGGCGACGGTCTGGCCGGTGGCGCGGAACACCCCGGCCTGGCCGGCGGCCAGATCGGCCGCCACGGTGTCGAGCTGGGCCGGCGCCATCTGGCAGGCCAGCGCCCGCTTCCAGATCATCTCATACAGCTTGAACTGGTCGGCGCCCAGGTGATCCCTCAGGCTGTCCGGGCTGCGGGCAATGCTGGTCGGGCGGATGGCCTCGTGCGCCTCTTGCGCGTTCTTGGCCTTGTTGGCGTAAGTGACGGCTTGCGCCGGCAGGTAGTCCTTGCTGAATTGCTGGGCGATGTAGCCGCGAATCTCGGCGATGGCCTCCTGGGCCAGGTTGACCGAGTCGGTCCGCATATAGGTGATCAGACCGACCGCGCCGCCGCCGATGTCGATGCCCTCATACAACTGCTGGGCGGTGCGCATGGCGCGCTCGGCCGAGAAACCGAGCTTGCGCACGGCCTCCTGCTGCAGGGTCGAGGTGGTGAACGGTGCCGTGGGCAGGCGCTGCTTGCGCTTCTTCTCGACCTTGGCCACCGTGACTGTGCCATTGGCCGCGTGAGTGAGCGCTTCCAACACGTCCTTCTGCCGGGCCTCGGTCTCGATCGAGAACTGCTGGATCTTCTCGCCCTGGAACTGGGTCAGCCGAGCGCCGAACTTCTGCCGGCCCTGGTGGCTGTCGAGGTGGATGGTCCAATACTCGCGGGGGACAAAGCGTTCGATCTCCGCCTCGCGCTCGCAGATCAGGCGCAAGGCCGGGCTCTGCACCCGGCCGGCGGACAGGCCGGGGCTGATCTTCTTCCACAGCAGGGGTGACAGGTTGAAGCCGACCAGATAGTCCAGCGCACGCCGGGCCTGTTGGGCGTTGACCAGTTCCATCGCGATGTCGCGCGGGTTGGCCACCGCCTCTTTCACTGCCCGCTCGGTGATTTCGTGGAAGACCACGCGCTTGAGCACCTTCTTGGCCAGCAGTTTGCGCTCGCGCAGGATCTCGGCCAGGTGCCAGGCGATGGCCTCGCCCTCGCGGTCCGGGTCGGTCGCGATCAGCACTTCGTCGGCCTTCTTCACCGCCTTGGCGATGGCCTCGACGTGCTTGGCGTTACGCTCGATCACCTCGTATTTCATGGCGAACTCGTTGGCGGTGTCGACCGAGCCGTTCTTCGGCAAAAGGTCGCGCACATGGCCGTAGGAGGCCAGTACCTCGAACTCGGCGCCAAGGTATTTCTTCAGGGTCTTCGCCTTCGACGGCGACTCGACGATCAATAGATGCATATTTTTTATTTATTTAGTGGAGCGTCGGCGGTTCGTCGCTCGGGTCTTGTACCAAGCCTTCCAGCCAAAGTGCGTCCAAGGGGCCGCCCAGGCGCCAAAGCGCGATCAGAGCGATCCACTTGATCTTGTCGGCCGGCACTTCGCGGTCGTCCAGGGCCAGGGCGCGTTCGATCACCCACTCGCGGCCATAGGGCGTGAGCAGCCCGGCCGACTCGAGGTAGGTCAAAAAGCCGCGGCCGGCGACGTCGAGCCGATCGATTTCGGTATCGCTGTAGTGACGCAGGCCGCCGTGGGCAAGCTGGCCGTTCTCGTCCTGAGGCGCCAGGTTTTCCAGGCCAGAGAGCCAGTCGAGCGCCTGGTCGATCTCGTTCTGCTCAAAGCCGGCGGCGATGAGCTTGCGAGCCAGGGATTCGGCGTCGGGGTAATAATCGTCGGCGAGGTAGTTTTCGTAAAGGTATTGGAGTATCTCGAACATGCGACCTCAGTACAGGCGTTGATATAAGCCGCCTGGTAGGGCAGCCACCTTGCCGTCCAGTTCGTGCGCGAGAAGCATCGCCGAAACGGTATCGACCGTCAAGCCGGAAACCGTCACCAAGGCATCCAGGCCCATGGGTTCCGGTCCCATCAGCCCAAGCAGCGCATCGGTTTCCGGCGGCTTGGGGGTGTCCACGTAAGGAGGCGCCCACTGAAAGCGCAATTCCTCAAGGATGTCGGCGGCCGACTCGACCAGTTTGGCACCCTGTTTAATGAGGGCATGGCAGCCGCGACTCAAGGGGGAATGGATCGAGCCGGGCAAGGCGAAGACCTCCCTGCCCTGCTCCGCCGCCAGCCGGGCGGTGATCAGCGAGCCGCTATCCGGCGCCGCTTCGATCACCAGCACACCGAGGCTCAGGCCGCTGATGATGCGATTGCGCCGCGGGAAGTGGCCGGGCTTGGGCGCGGTGCCGAGGGCGAATTCGGAAACGATGGCGCCCTGTTCGGCCAGTCGATGGGCAAGTGCCCGATTTTTCGCCGGATAGACCCGATCCAGCCCGGTGCCGACCACGGCGATACTGCCGCCGCCGGCCAGGCCACCCTCGTGGGCGGCGGTGTCGATGCCTTCGGCCAAGCCGCTGACGACGACCAAGCCCGCTTCGGCCAGGGCCTGGGCGAAGGCCAGGGCATCGCGCCGACCTTGGGGTGTGGCATTGCGGCTGCCGACGATGGCGATCATCGGCCGGCCCAGCCAGGCAGGGTCGCCTTTTATATAGAGCCAAGCGGGCGGGTCGGGCAGATTACGTAGCGCCTCAGGGTAGGCTGGGTCGGTAACCGGGAGAAAGTGGTTGCCCGGTTCGTTCAACCAGGCGAGCGCGGCTTGATGCTCGGCCTCGTTCACGCCACGGGCGATTTCGGTTGCCACTGCCTCACCGACGATAGGCTTAAGGAGGCCGACGGGGGCGTCGAAAACGCTTTTCGCGTCGGTGAAATGCTCGAACAGGCGCCGGGCGGTTTCGGGGCCGAGGCCGGGAACGGCCTCCAGGGCGAGCCAGTGGAGGGCGTCGGCCGGCGCGTTCAAGGGTTGCGCACGGCGTCCTTGAGCGCGACCGGCTGCTCGCCTTTTAAGACCAGGGCATAGGCCGCTTTTTCGAAGACACGATAGACGAAGGCCAAGGCGATGCGTTTATCGGGCAGGGTGTGGCCGTCTTCGTCGCGTTGATCGCATTCGTCTTTCGTATAGCTGCGCCCCGCCAAGAAGGCCAGCTTTTCCGCGCGCAGGCAGCGCGGGTCGGCCAGCGAGGGCGCGGCGCGATAGATGCCAAGGACATGACCGACCTCTAGGCCGTCTTTGAAACCCTTGTTCAGCACCACGCTGCTATAGGTGCCGGTCAACTTGGCCGCATTCAGCGTCGCGGCCACCTTGGCCTGGATGGGCTTATCCGGGGCATGCGGGGCGAAGGCCATCTGGCCGTCACCGAAATAGGGGTAGAGGCGGTCGCGCTCGAGCACCTCTTGGTGCGTCTGGTCGATCTCGAACAGGGCCGGCTCGCCCGGCTGGAGCATGTGCATCAGGCCGATATGGACCAGCAAATTACCCAGATTCTCGCCGGTGTCGGGGTCGATCACCGCGGGCCCCGGGCGTACGATCTCCCAGCGCGGCACGCTGGCATTGCTGGCGGTGGCGTAGACCCGGTCGCCGGCGCCGAACAGCACCCGGCCTTCGCTGGAGCCGAGGATGCGCGGCGCGCCGGCCAGGTCCTGGTCGTTGACCAGCCCGCCCTCGTTCAATAAGGAGGCGATGGCCTGATAGGGGATGCTGGGAATGGCGGCCGCCTTTTCTTCGATCGGCTCGGCCCGCGCTTGCGGCGACAGCTTCACGGTCTCCAAGGCATCGCGTTCGAGCATCAACTGCGGCGGTTCGCCACGCACCAGCACCACCGTGTCGCCCGGATAAATCAGGTGCGGGTTGTGGATCTGTTCGCGGTTCAGCCGCCAGACCTCGGGCCACTGCCACGGGTCTTTCAGGAAGCGGGTGGAGATGTCCCATAGCGTGTCGCCCTTCGCCACCGTATAGCGGTCGGGCACATTGTCCTGAAGCCGGACCTCGTCGGCCGTGGCGGCAAAAGCCGCGGCAACGAGAACGGTGAATAGTGCTAGACGCATGGTTTTCCCCATCGGAGAGCCGATTCTTGTTCGTTATACTAACGCCAACTCGATATCGAATAGGCAAGATTGTCCTTGCCGCATTTATCCAAGCATATGGCTTTGTTGAAAATACTGCACTACCCCGACCCGCGCCTGCATATCGTAGCCAAGCCGGTGGACAAGGTCGACGATCACATCCGCAAGCTGGCGGCGGACATGGCCGAGACCATGTATGCCGCGCCGGGCATTGGCCTGGCGGCGACCCAGGTCGACCATCATATCCAGTTGTTGGTGGTCGACGTCAGCGAGAACAAGGACCAACTGATGACCTTCATCAACCCGCAGATCGTCGAGGCCGACGGCGAGACGGTATACGAAGAAGGCTGTCTATCGGTGCCGGGAATTTTCGAGGAAGTGACTCGGGCCGAACGGATCAAGGTGCGCGCGCTGAACTTGGGTGGCGAGTCGTTCGAGATGGAGGCGGATGGCCTGCTCGCGATTTGCATCCAGCATGAGATCGATCATCTCAAGGGCAAGGTCTTCGTCGAATACCTATCGCGTTTGAAACAGGATCGGATCAAGCAAAAACTGGCCAAACGCGCGCGCGAAGCCATGTGAGTGAGGAGTAAGGCGTGAGGCGAAGTACAATCCACGCCTCACACCTAACGCCTTGCGCCTCACGCCTTCATGCGCCTCATCTTCGCCGGTACCCCCGAATTCGCCGCCCAGGCCCTGGCCGCCTTGATTGCCGCCGGCCACGACATCCCGCTGGTGTTGACCCAACCCGACCGGCCGGCCGGGCGCGGCATGAAGCTCAGGGCCAGCCCGGTCAAAGCGTTGGCCTTGCAGCAAGGCCTGCATGTCGAGCAACCGGAGCGGTTGAAAGACCCCGAATCCTGGGCCCCGATCATCGAGGCG
Source organism: Pseudomonadota bacterium (assembly GCA_021848725.1). Taxonomy (GTDB): domain Bacteria; phylum Pseudomonadota; class Gammaproteobacteria; order Burkholderiales; family Thiobacillaceae; genus Sulfuritortus. The sequence continues at coordinate 12,438 of JAJZTS010000005.1, read as the reverse complement.
CAGGCCGATCTGATGATCGTCGCGGCCTATGGCCTTATCCTGCCGCAAGGCGTCCTCGATATCCCGCGTTTGGGTTGCGTCAACATCCACGCCTCGCTGCTGCCGCGTTGGCGCGGCGCGGCGCCGATCCAGCGCGCGATCGAGGCCGGCGATAGAGAAACCGGCATCACCTTGATGCAGATGGATGCCGGGCTCGACACCGGGGCGATGTTGAGCAAGGCCGCGCTGCCGATTCTGGCCGACGACACCGCGGCCAGCTTACATGACAAGCTGGCCGCGCTGGGCGCACGCGAGATCGTCGCGCTGCTGCCCCGCCTGCAAACCGACGCGGTGTGCGCCGAGGCCCAGGACGAGGCGCAGGCGACCTATGCGAAAAAGATCGGCAAGGCCGATGCGGCGATCGATTGGCGCCGGCCGGCCGCTGAGATCGATCGCCAGATCCGCGCTTTCAATCCGGTGCCGGGGGCGTATACCCAACTCGGCGGCGAGGCGGTCAAGATCTGGCGTGCGCACCCTGCCGACGGCCGCGGCCAGCCGGGCGAGATCGTCGCGCTGGGCCGTGATCGCCTCTGGGTCGCCTGCGCTGACGGCGCGCTGGACTTGCTGGAGTTGCAGAAGGCCGGTGCTAAGCGTCTGCCGCTATCGGCCTTTCTGGCGGGTAATCCATTAACGGTCGGCCAGAAATTTGAATAAGCTGGCGCACCTTCACCCCGGCCCTCCCCCAGGGGCGAAGGGGACGCAGCTTCACGCCGTGAGACGCTTAGACGAAGCTTGAATTTTTCATCGACGGCGGCATCTAATCGTCGTTTGGTTTGATAGAGGAAGCCTTAACGATGTTGAACAACTGGCTTAAGACCACGATTCTGATGGCGGCCATCGTTGCGCTGTTCGGGGCGGTTGGCATGGCCATGGGTGGCGCCAAGGGCATGGTGCTTGCGCTGCTGATCGGCGGCGCGATGAATCTGTGGGCTTATTGGAATTCCGACAAGATGGTGTTGCGCATGTATAACGCGCAGGAGGTCGGTCCGCACGAGGCACCCGAGTTTTATGCCCTGGTGCAAGACCTCGCTCGCCGGGCCGATCTGCCCATGCCGCGGGTCTATGTCATCGACGAGCCGCAACCCAACGCCTTTGCCACGGGCCGCAATCCGGAGAACGCGGCGGTCGCCGCGACCACCGGCATCATGCGCCTGCTGACCGAGCGCGAGCTGCGCGGCGTCATGGCGCACGAGCTGGCCCATGTGCGCAACCGCGACACGCTGATCTCGACCCTCTCCGCGACCGTGGCCGGCGCGATCGCCTCGCTCGCGCAATTCGGCCTTCTCTTTGGTGGCGGCAACAACAATGGGCGCGGGGTGCACCCGGTGGTGCAGATTGTGGTCATGATCCTGGCGCCCTTGGCGGCGATGCTGATCCAGATGGCGATCTCGCGCGCTCGCGAGTTCGGGGCCGACCGCGGTGGTGCGCAGATTTCCGGCGACCCGGAGGCCCTGGCCTCGGCCCTGCACAAGATCGAGGCCTATGCCCGCGGGATGTCCATGGAGGCCGCCGAGCTGCATCCGGAGACTGCGCAGATGATGATCATCAATCCGCTCGCCGGCGGCGAAGGCCTGACCGGCCTATTCCGTACCCACCCCGCTACCGAGGAGCGCATTCAGCGCTTGCTCGCGCTCGCTCGCCGCAGCGTCTGAGCGCGCCATCTTGTCCAAACCGAATGCCCGCGCCCTCGCCGCCGACCTTGTGTCGGCGGTGCTGCTTGAGGGCCGCAGTCTAACCGCGGCCTTGGCGGCCTTACGTAAAGGCCGGCTCGATCCACGCGTCTTGCCTGCCGCGCAAGACTTGGCCTATGGCACCTTGCGCCATTACGGTCAGTTAGATTTTTTCCTCGGTCAATTGCTGAGCCGGCCTTTGAGCGACCCCTATTTGCGCGGTTATCTGCTGGTCGGCCTGTACGAATTGGCCCAGACCGGCGCACCGGCCTATGCCGTGGTTAACGAGACGGTAGCCAATGTCGCTGCCTATCAGCCCAAGGCCCGCGGTCTGGCCAACGCGGTGCTGCGCAATTTTCTGCGGCGCCAGGAAGCGTTGGCGAGCCTGGCTGCACAGAACCCTGGGGCGCGCTGGAATTTTCCCGCTTGGTGGATCGCCCGTCTTCAGGCCGATTGGCCCGAGCAATGGCAGGCCGTGCTGGAGTCGGCCATGCGACACCCGCCGATGACCTTGCGCGTGAACGGCCGCAGCACGAGCTTGCCGGCCTATCGGGCGGCGCTGCATGAGGCCGGGATCGAGGCCGAGGTGACGGGTGAGTGGGCGCTCACCCTGTCGAAGCCTCGGCCGGTGGCAGAGCTGCCTGGCTGGGCCTCGGGTTGGGCCTCGGTCCAGGACGTCGGCGCGCAGGCCGCCGCCACCCTACTCGACTGCGCCGACGGCATGCGGGTGCTGGATGCCTGCGCTGCGCCCGGTGGCAAGACCGCCCATTTGCTGGAGCGGCACGATCTCGATCTGCTGGCCCTGGACAGCGATCCGGCCCGGCTCGACCGGGTACGGCAGAACCTGGAGCGGCTGGACTTAAAGGCCGATCTGGTGGCCGCCGATGCCGGCAATCCTAAAGCTTGGTGGGACGGCCGGCCGTTCGACCGCATCCTGCTCGATGCCCCCTGCTCCGCCTCCGGCGTGGTACGCCGGCACCCCGATGGCAAATGGCTCAAGCGTGTCTCCGATGTTGAAAGCCTGACAAAAGAGCAGGACCGATTGCTCGAGGCCTTATGGTCTACCCTGAAAGCCGGTGGTAAATTGCTCTATGCCACTTGTAGCGTCTTCCGACAGGAAAACGAGGGGCGGGTGCAGGCCTTTCTGGCCCGGCACGCCGATGCGCGGCTCGAGCCATTGAGCTTGCCCGGAGCAATCGACGGACAATGGCTGCCCAATTCTCTGCATGATGGATTTTTCTATGCTCGCTTGGTCAAGGCGTAAGTTTCTTGTTGCCGTGCTAGGGCTGGCCCTGGCTGCGGTGGCGATGCCTGGCCGGGCGGAAGGCATCCTGGCCAAGCACATCGAATTGTTGCCGCGCGAAGAGCATTACGTGCTGAGTGGCGGCTTCGAGGTGCAACTCAACGACAAATTGGAAGAAGCGCTCAAGCGCGGCGTGACCATCACCTTCATCCAGGAATTCGAAATGGAGCGGCCACGCGACTATTGGTTGGCCGAAGGCATCGCGGATACGACGCGCACGCTGAAGCTGAGTTATAACGCGTTGCTACGCAGCTTTGTGCTCAATACCGCCGGTCGCCTGGCCAATTACGACAGCCTATCCGAGGCCTTGGCTGCGGTCGGCAGCCTGAACGACTGGGCCGTGGTCGAGCGCCAGCAGCTTAAGAAAAGGGTCAATTACCGTGCGGCGGTGCGTATGCGCGTCGACCCGTCGCAACTGCCCAAGCCTTTGCAGGTCAGCGCCTTCGCTTCCGACCGCTGGCAGATGGATTCCGACTGGATACGTTGGCTCGTAAAATTCTGACATGATCGCGCTCGTCACCCTGAGCTTGGTGGCCGGCGCGGTGCTGATTGCGCTGCTGTCCATGGCAGCCGACAACACCGCCTTTCTCGCCGAGTACTTCACCCTGTTGCTGGGCCTGACCGGCGTCGTCGCGCTATCCCTGGTCGGTCTGATCGGCTATCAAGCCTATGTCCTGCTGCGCCGCATTCGGGCCGGGGTGTTTGGCGCCCGCCTCACCGCGCGCCTATTGCTGGTCTTCGTGTTGATGGCGCTGCTGCCGGGCGCCATCGTCTACGCGGTGTCGGTGCAATTCCTCACCCGCTCGATCGAATCGTGGTTCGACGTGCGCATGGAGCGCGCTTTGCAAGGCGGCCTGAGCCTGGGCCAATCGGCCTTGGAGCACGTGCGCCGCGATCTGGTGAAAAAGGCCGAGGGCATGGCCAACCAGCTGGCCGAGATGCCGCCGACACTACAGACCTTGCGCCTGAATGATCTACGCGAAACGATGGTAGTGCAGGAGGCAGGGCTATACGACCTGGAGGGCCATCTACTCGGCTTTGCCTCGGCCGATAAAGGCGGGTTGGCACCCATGCCGCCAAGCAGCACGGCCATCTGGCAAGTGCGTCTGCAACAGCCCTGGTCGCGCGTCGAGCCGACCGCCGATGGCCAAGGTTTAGTCGTGCGCGCGGCGGTGCCGGTCAATTTGCTGAGCTTGGACGAGAGCATACGGGTGCTGTATTTGGCGCAGCCGATTCCCACGCAACTCGTGCGCGATGCGCGCGAGGTCGAGGCGGCACACAGCAGCTATCAGGAACTGGCATTGTCGCGCATCGGGCTCAAACGCCTATATGGCTTCTCGCTGACCTTGGCCTTGGCGCTGGCCTTGTTCTCGGCGATCTCGCTGGCCTTCATCCTGTCCGAGCGCATGGCGGCACCGCTGCGCGCCCTGGCGCGCGGTACCCGTGCGGTGGCGCGCGGCGACTTCAGCCAAGTGCAGGCCTCGGCCAGCCAAGACGAGTTGGGCATGCTGACCCAGTCGTTCAACCGCATGACCCGGCAGTTGGCCGAGGCCCGTGCCGAGGCGCAACAGAACCAGGATATGCTGCAAGAGGCCAAGGCCTATCTGGAAAGCATTCTCGGCAGCGTGAGCACCGGGGTGATCACCTTGAGTCCCGATTATGTCGTGCGCACCGTGAACGCCGCCGCGGCCCAAGCGCTCGGTGTCGCCGCCGCTGATTTGGTCGGGCACCGCCTGGCCGAGTTGGGCGAACCTGGCAGCGGCCTGGCCGGCATTGCCGGTGAGATGGAGCACAGTTTCACCGAGGCCGAGGGCGGCCTTTGGCAGGGCGAGATGGAATATGACAGCGGTAACGGCATGCGCGTGCTGCTCGCGCGCGGCGCACCGCTGACCGGCGAGGTCGATAGCGACCGGGTGCTGGCCTTCGACGACATCACCGAGCTGATCCGCGCGCAACGCGACGCCGCCTGGGGCGAGGTGGCGCGGCGCATGGCGCACGAGATCAAGAACCCATTGACGCCGATTCGCTTGTCGGCCGAGCGGATGCAGCGCAAACTCGCCGACAAGTTGGATGAGCCATCGCGCCAGATGCTGACCCGGGCGACCGAGACCATCGTCGGCCAGGTCGGCGCGATGAAGGGCCTGGTCGACGCCTTCGCCGAGTATGCCAAACTGCCCGCTGCGCGCATCGAGGGGATCGATCTCAATGCCTTGGTCCAGGAGGTCTTGGTGCTGTATGAGGGTCAAGTGCCGATGCAGATCGCGCTGGAAGACGGTTTGCCCAAGGTGGCCGGCGACCCGACCTTGCTGCGTCAGGTGCTGCACAATTTGGTGAAGAATGCGAAAGAGGCCTTGGCTGAAACGGCGGAACCGCAATTGCGGATTGCCACTGGGCGCGGCCTGCACGGCGTCGAATTGCGCATCGGCGACAACGGCCCGGGTTTTCCAGAGCACTTGCTGCGCCGCCTGTTCGAGCCTTATGCCACGACCAAGCCTAAGGGCACCGGCTTGGGCCTGACCATCGTGAAGAAGATCGTGGACGAGCATGGTGGCGCGATCGAGGTGCATAACGCGCAACCCCACGGCGCGTGCATAACGATTACACTACCGCCTATGGAGGGCGAGGCTGCCGATGAGTGAAATTCTGGTCGTTGACGACGAGGCGGGTATCCGCGAGTTGATGCGCGAAATCCTCGAGGACGAGGGCTACGAAGTGCGTCTGGCGGAAAACGGTGTGGCGGCGCGCAGCGAGCGCTTGGCCAAGGAGCCCGCCCTCGTGTTGCTCGACATCTGGATGCCGGACGTGGACGGCATCACCTTGTTGCGTGAATGGTCCACCGAGGGCCTGCTCACGATGCCGGTGGTGATGATGTCCGGCCATGGCACGATTCACACCGCGGTTGAAGCCACCCGTATGGGCGCCTTCGATTATCTGGAAAAACCGGTTCCCTACGATCACCTCTTGGATACCGTTACGCGTGCGCTCAAATCGCGTGCGACGGTGCGGGCCCCGGCCTGCAATCTCGATGGCCTGGGCAGTAGTCCGGCGATTCAGGGCTTGGCCCAGCGGCTCAAGCAAGTGGCTGGCGTCTCCGCGCCCTTGTTGGTCACGGCCGAGTCCGGCGCCGGTGCCGAGGCCTGCGCGCGCTATTTGCATGTGCCCGATTCGCCTTGGTTCGCGCCGGACAGCATGGTCGATCTGGCCGAGCGGCCGATCGAGTGGCTGAACCGAACCAAGGGTGGGTTGTTGTTCTTGCGCGAGGTCGCCGACCTCACGCCCCTGCAGCAAAAAGGTTTGCTGCTGCTGCTGTCGCGGCGCGGCGAGTTCCAAGTCCGTATTGTCTGCGCGACCGCGCAGAACCTTGCGCAAAAGGCCTTGGACGGCGCCTATTCGAAGGACCTCTACAATGCCTTGACCCAGGCCGCCGTTCGGGTGCCGCCCCTGCGCGAGCACAAGGAAGACATCGCGGCTTTGGCCCAGGCCGAACTCAAGCGGGTGGTCGAAGAACAAGGCCTGCCACCGCGGCGATTCAGCGAGACCGCGCTGGCGGCACTGAGCCAATTCAACTGGCCCGGCAATATCGACGAGTTGCGCGCGCGCGTGCGCAGCTTGGCGATTACGGCGTTGAGCGAAGAAATCGATCTGGCCGAAGTCGGCGCGCAGATGGGCAACGATCAGGCGGAAGAAAAGGCCGTGGCCGACCTGAACCTGGAGATGCCGCTGAAGGATGCCCGGGAGATTTTCGAGCGTGGCTATCTGGAGGCCTTGCTCGCCGCTTGCGGCGGCAACATGACCCGGGTGGCCGAGCGCTCCGGCCTGGAGCGTACCCACCTCTACCGCAAACTCAAGCAGCTAGGCATTCAGTTGCCAACCAAGAAAGAATCCTAGTTCGACTCGTTAGGCCTCTCGGGACGGGATAACCATGAAAATCATCATCCTCGGGGCCGGCCAAGTCGGATCCAACCTGGCCTCTAGTTTGGTCTCCGAGGCCAACGACATCACCGTGGTCGATATCGACGAGGCCAAGCTGGCCTGGCTGCAAGACCGTTACGATCTACGCACGGTCTGTGGTCAGGCCTCGCACCCCTCGATATTGCGTCAAGCCGGCGCCGAGGATGCCGACATGCTGGTCGCGGTGACCCAGAACGACGAGATCAACATGCTGGCCTGCAAGTTGGCCGCCACCCTGTTCAATATCCCGACCAAGATTGCGCGCATCCGTTCGGTCGATTACATGCAACACGCCGCCCTGTTCGCGCCGGAGAACATGGCGGTCGATTACGTCATCAGTCCCGAGCAAGAGGTCACCGATTATCTCCGCCGCCTGATCGATTACCCCGAGGCCTTGCAGGTGGTTGATTTCGCCGAGGGTCGCATCCGTTTAGTGGCGATGCGTGCCCACTTCGGCGGCCCGTTGGTCGGCCATGAATTGCGCGATATCCGCAAGCACCTGCCCAAGCTCGACGCCCGCGTCGCGGCGGTGTTCCGACGCGACCGCATGTTCGTACCCGAAGGCCGCACCGTGATCGAGGATGGTGACGAGGTCTTCTTCCTCGCCGCGACCGAGAACATCCGGGCGGTGATGAAGGAGATGCGTCGCGCCGACAAGAGCGTGCGCCGGGTGATGATCGCCGGCGGCGGCAATATCGGCAGCCGCCTGGCGGCCAATCTGGAGCAGGACTACGAGGTCAAGCTGATCGACCGTAACAAGAAGAATGCCGAGAACTTGGCCGCGCGGCTTAAGCAGTGCCTGGTGCTGGTCGGCGACGCCACCGATGAGGAATTGCTGCTGCAAGAAGGCATCGAGGACATGGACGTGTTCTGCGCCCTGACCAACGACGACGAGGACAACATCATGGCCGCCCTGCTGGCCAAGCGCATGGGCGCGCGCAAGGTCGTCGCCTTGATCAACCGTTCGACTTATGTCGATCTCTTGCAGGGCGGCGACATCGACATCGCGCTGTCGCCGGCGCAGGCCACCATCGGCCCGTTGCTCACCCATATCCGCCGCGGCGATTTGGCGGCGGTGCATAGTCTGCGCCGCGGCGCGGTCGAGGCGATGGAGGCGGTGGTGCATGGCGACCGCAACGCCTCCAGGCTGGTCGGTCGCCGGATCGAGGAGGTTGAGTTGCCGGAAGGGGTCAGCATCGGCGCGATTCTGCGCGGTGACGAGGTCATGATCGCCCACCATGACACCTCGATCGAGGCCGGGGACCACATCATCCTGTTCGTGCCGAACAAACGCCTGATCCCCAAGGTGGAAAAACTGTTCCAGGTCGGCCTGGGTTTCTTCTGATCGGGGGCGGCATGGGAGGCGTGCTTTTCGCTCTGGGACCGATCGTCATGATTTTCGGTCTGACTATGCTGATCCCGCTGGGCGTGGCCTTTGTCGCCCAGGATGCGGCCCTGCCGGCCTACGACGACAGCGTCGCGCTGACCTTTGCGGCGGGCAGTGCGCTCTGGCTGCTCGCGCGGCCATTCAAGCGCGACCTCAAGATTCGTGACGGCTTCCTGCTCGTGGTGCTGGTCTGGACGCTGTTGCCGATGTTCGCCACCCTGCCCCTGCTGCTTTATCTGGACGTCTCCTTTACCGACGCCTATTTCGAAACCATGTCCGGCATGACCACGACCGGAGCGACGGTCTTGAGCGGTCTGGACGCATTGCCCGCCTCCATCAACCTGTGGCGGCATTTGCTGAATTGGTTGGGTGGCATGGGCATCATCGTGCTGGCCGTCGCCATCTTGCCGTTGCTGGGCGTGGGCGGACGCTCCATGTACAAGGCCGAGACACCTGGGCCGATGAAGGACAGCAAACTGACGCCGCGCATCGCGCAAACGGCCAAGGCGCTCTGGCTGGTGTATGCGGGCATCACCTTGCTCTGCGTCGTTTCCCTGAAACTGGCGGGCATGAGTTGGTTGGATGCGGTATGCCACGCGTTCTCGGCGATGTCGCTGGGTGGCTTCTCGACGCACGACGCCAGCGTAGGCTTCTTCGACTCGGTGCCGATCGAGGTGGTGCTGTCCCTCTTCCAAATCATTGCCGCCGGCAACTTCGCGACCTATTTCATCATGCTGCGTGGGCGCAGCCTGCGGCCTTATCTGGCGGATACGGAGATGCACGCGATGCTGGGCTTGTTGGTGGCCAGCGTCTTGGGCGTTGCCTATTATCTCTGGCATGTCGGCAGCTATGCGGCGTTTTCTACAGCGTTGCGCCATGTCAGTTTCAATCTGATCACGATCGCGACCGATTGTGGCTTCGCCAGTACCGACTTTGGTCAGTGGCCGGTCTTTGCGCCGATGTGGATGCTGTTTCTCAGCAGCATCTTGGCCTGCTCGGGTTCCACCGGCGGCGGCATCAAGATGGTACGCACGCTCATCCTCGCCAAGCAGGCGGTGCGCGAGTTGGCGCGGCTGCTGCATCCGTCGGCGATCGTGCCGGTGCGCCTTGGCGGCATGGTTGTCGGCGGCAATGTCGTGTTCGCGGTCTTGGCGTTCGTGTTCCTGTATTTCATGACCGTGGTGACGCTGACTTTCATGTTGCTGGCGAGTGGCCTCGATTTTATTTCCGCGTTTACCGCCGTTATCGCCTGTATCAACAATGCCGGGCCCGGTTTGGGCCTGGTCGGTCCGGCCTCGAATTACAGCGTGCTGACCGATTTTCAGACCTGGGTCTGCACCATCGCCATGCTGGCCGGCCGGCTGGAACTGTTCACCCTGTTCGTGGTGCTGACGCCGGCCTTCTGGCGTAGGTGACGCGCCCCGCCTCATCCGCTACCATCCGCACTCGGTATTGAATTTCAAGGAGTTTCCCCATGGCACGCATGGTCAATTGCGTCAAACTGGGCCGCGAGGCCGAAGGCCTGGATTTCCCGCCCTACCCCGGCGATTTGGGCAAGCGCATATTCGAGAATGTGTCGAAAGAGGCCTGGCAAGGCTGGATCCGCCTGCAAACCATGATCATCAACGAGAACCGGCTCAATCTGGCCGATGCCCAGCATCGCAAATACTTGGCCGAGCAGGCCGAGAAGTACTTCTTCGGCGAGGGCGTCGGCGCGCCCGAGGGCTTCGTCGCGCATTGATATTGCGATGAGCGATAAACACACCCACTTCGGTTACGAGACGGTTGCGGAAGGCGACAAGGCGCGCAAGGTCGCCGAGGTCTTCCATTCCGTGGCCCAGCGCTACGACGTGATGAACGACTTGATGTCGCTCGGCCTGCATCGGATCTGGAAACGATTTGCTGCGTTGCAGGCGGCGATCAGGCCCGGTGCGCGCATCCTCGACATCGCCGGCGGCACCGGCGACATCGCCCGCTTGCTGGCCAAGGATGCCGGCCCGACCGGCGAGGTCTGGCTGACCGACATCAACGGTTCCATGCTCGGGGTCGGCCGCGACCGCCTGCTGGACGAGGGCCTGGCGCTGCCGGTGGCCCAATGCGATGCCGAGCACCTGCCCTTCCCCGATGGCTATTTCGATCTGGTCACCGTGGCCTTCGGCCTGCGCAACATGACCCACAAAGACGCCGCGTTGAAGGAGATGTGCCGGGTGCTGAAGCCGGGCGGCAAACTGTTGGTGTTGGAATTCTCCAAGGTCTGGAAGCCGCTGGCCCCGGCGTATGATGCCTATTCCTTCGGCCTGCTGCCCAAGCTCGGCCAACTCGTGGCCAAGGATAGCGCCAGCTACAAATACTTGGCCGAATCCATCCGCATGCACCCCGACCAGGAAACCCTGAAGCAGATGATGCTCGAGGCGGGTTTCGGCAAGGTCGACTATTTCAACCTGACCGTGGGCGTGGTCGCCCTGCACGTCGGTGTGAAGTTCTAACGCGTCGCGCTCAATCGAGCGCGACGTACTCAACCCCGATGATCTCCAGTTCGCGCACCCCGCCCGGGGTGGGTACGCGCACGCTGTCGCCCTCGCGTGCCTTAAGCAGGGTGCGGGCCAGTGGCGAGACCCAGGAGATGCGGCCGCGGCCCGGCTCGGCCTCGTCGATGCCGACGATGCTGTAGGTGAATTCGCTGTCGCCGTCGAGCACAGTGACGGTGGCGCCGAAGAAGACCTGCTCGACGTTGTCCTGTTGCAAGGGGTCGACCACGACGGCCTGTTCGATCCGCTTGGTCAGAAAGCGTAGCCGGCGGTCGATTTCGCGTAGCCGTTTCTTGCCATAGATGTAATCGCCGTTTTCCGAGCGGTCGCCGTTGCCGGCAGCCCAGGACACGACGTTGACCACTTGCGGCCGTTCGATCCGGACCAGATGGTTGAACTCGGCCTGCAGCCGGGCGTAGCCGGCGGGCGTAGTGTAGTTCTTGCCGCCAGCCGGCAAGGCCGGCGTCAGGTTGTCGTCTTCCTGCTCGTCGGCGTCGTCGCGGACGAAGGCCTTGCTCATTATTCCAAGGTTTTGGGTGGCTTGCCGTCGTAGACCAAGGCGCGCCGGCGCTCGAGATAAAAGTCGCGCGAGTACTCATAGCCGTCGAGTGCGGCGGTGTCGAGGGCCGATTTGGCATCGAGCAGGTCGGCACGGCGGTTGATCGCGCGCAATAGTACGGTGCCACCGCGGGCCTCGTCGTCATCCAGGCTATAGACGGCATCGAGATAATGGCTGTCGACCAGGAGGCCTGCGGTATCGCGGAAATTGCTGGGGCCGAAGAATGGCAATACCAAGTAGGGACCGGTACCGATGCCCCAATGGCCCAGCGTCTGGCCGAAATCTTCGTTGTGCTTCTTCAAGCCGGCTTCGCTGCCAATATCCAGAACGCCGCAGAGGCCAAAGCCGGAGTTCATGGCCAAGCGCATGAAATCATGCGTGGCTTGTTCGAGCTTGAATTGCAATAAATCGTTGGCGACCACGACGACATCGTCGAGGTTGGAGAAAAAATTGCGCACGCCGGTTTGAGCAAAGCCGGGCAAGACCGCCTGGTAGCCCTGAGCCAGCGGTTTCATGGCCGCCTTGTCCACGGTTTCGTTGAAACTGTGGATCGCGCGGTTCATCGGCTCCAGCGGATCGCGCGGGTCGCCCTGGCTCGCACAGCCGGTCAAGAAGAGGGCGACGCCGCAAGCGGCGGCGAGTTGTTTGAAGGACATCATGCTAATAAACCTTGTCTTGGGTTTGCCCAGGCCGAAACGGTCACGCCCAGGCGTTCACGGTGGTTATTTTAGGATGTTCCTGGCCTATGCGATATGCCGGAAGGGGGCCGATGACAAAGAAATATGGGGCCTGTCGCGCGCGACGCTTGCCCGGCGAACTCGACGGGTTTGAGCCCACAAATGAAAACGCCACCGCGAGGGTGGCGTTTTCGTTTGTGGCGTCCCCACGGGGATTCGAACCCCGGTTACCGCCGTGAAAGGGCGATGTCCTAGGCCTCTAGACGATGGGGACCCGTTTGACAGGTCTGGATGCTAGGGCATCCATTTCGTATTTGGTGGAGG
>JAJZTS010000033.1:7271-22129 GCA_021848725.1 Pseudomonadota bacterium | reverse complement strand
TCGCCATCATCAGCTTGGCCCACACCTTGCAGTATGAAGTCGTGGCCGAAGGCATCGAGACGCGGGAACAACTCACCTTTTTGGAACAGGCCGGCTGCGAATTGGGCCAAGGCTTTCATTTCGCCAGAGCCATGCCGATCGAGGAATTCGTGCGCCTTGCCCGAGGCACGCAGGCCTAAACAACCACCAAAAAATCCTCGGCTGGCGCGGGTCCAGCACGTCGCGCCTGCCGAACAGGCCATTCCCGCGCTCGGCACTGAGCCTAATGTTCCTTTTAGGTTCTCGGCCATGAGGTGTCCCAAGCGACCCCATCGCCCAATATTGACAATCATATTATCCGTGTCTAGATTGCTAGACATGGTCAAAACATCGGCGACGATTTTGGCCATGACAAACCTAAATAAATATTCATCAAGGGAGATTTCATCATGGCTAAGTTCTATCAATTGCGCGCCCCCGCCTCCATGTCACTGCACAAGATGTCTGACGCCGAGGTCGAGAAAATGGTGACCCAGCAGGCCGATAAGTTATTGAAGACCCTGCCCGAGAATTTGCGCCCGGTTGGTGTCCAGGGTGTGGTTCTAGACTCGGTTAAGCCGGGCACATCCCTCGAACCGGGCGTATGGGCACAATGGACGCGGGCCTGCTGTGACAAGCGCAAGCAAATCGACGGCTTCATCGACCCTGTCGCCGAAGACTTCGCGGCGGCTTCGCTAGATGCCATCCAGCCACGCGACCTTGGGCACATTGAAACCAACTTCAGTGTACAAACCCTGTCCAACCCTAAAATGCATAAAACGACGACGCGGGCCAAGCCGAAAAAATAGGCCATAACGCCGGATCGTTTAATACCCACCGATATTTGTCCGCACGGTGAGCACCGCTCCGCCGAGCGAAATGTGTCATGAGACACATTTCGACGCAGATCGCCTTCGGGTGTTGGCTAGGGAGTCGAAATACCTGGTCATGGACCGGGTATCGGGTCGTTGGGTATTGCTCGATCCGGCACTTGAACCGCTGCTGCCGCTCATTGCCCAAAATTCACAGGACATACCCTCCGCCTATCGGGGCAGTGTTGCCGAGTTACGCGACTCACTCATCAAGGAGGGGCTGGGCATATCCAACAGCGAAAAACAATTCTCGGTCTTGAACACCCTTATTCTCAAATTAACAAACGCTTGCAACCTGGCCTGCCAATACTGTTACGACTACGAGCAACAAGAACATGCCACCACCTTGGCACTGGAGCATTCACGCAGCGCCATCCGCCAAGCCTTAGAGCTGGCCTCCGGCACGCTATGGGTGATCCTTCACGGCGGCGAGCCGATGCTGATGTGGCGCCAGGTAGAGGAACTGGTCAAGTTCGGCGAACAGGTGGCAACGCAGCTTAACAAAGACATCCGCTTTACCGGGCAAAGCAATTTCACTCGCCTGAACGACAGAATCGTCGAGTTCTCGTTGGACCACAATATCAGCTGGGGGATCTCGCTCGACGGCGATGCCCGCCTGAATGACCGCTTCCGCATAAATCACCAGGGTCAAGGCAGCTACGATCACTTTTTCGCCGCTTATCGAAAGTACCCCAAGTTCGTAAGACAAAGCAGCGTTATGAGCACCGTCACCGCCGCGAACGAGGGTCAACTACTACAAATCGCCCGCCACTTTCGCGACCTCGGCATGGCGGCGTGGGATTGGAGCCTATTCCAGCCGATCGGACGCGGGCGCTCCCAGCACATGGTCTACCAGCCCAGACAATCGCGCCTGCTTAAGTCATGGCACACGCTTTTCGATGCCGTGTTAGACGGGGAATTCGACGGATTTCCCATCCTGCCCGTGCGCAAATACCTCGACAATTTCATCTACGGCCCCGCCGGGAATATGTGCTTACGGCCCCAATGCGGCGCCGCCCGCGATCTGCTCTCGATTTCAGCCGACGGCACCATCGAGGCATGCGACTGCATCGACCCCTCGGGACATTTGGCCGGTCTGGGGCATCTCGACCACACCACACTGAACCAAGCCAAGGCCTCGCCGGTAGCCGACACCATCCGTAGCCGCGATATGGAGCAACACCCGCAGTGCAAGGATTGCATTTGGTTTGGCATATGCGGTGGCACTTGCGTGGCGCATGCCGGCCGAGTAGATGCGGTCTGGTCGGATGGATGCGCCGTGGCGCATACCGCCTTCGACCGGATTTCCCAAGCGCTGGCAGACGGCCAATCGCTCCAACGCTATCTAAACAGCCTGAATTAATGCCCAGCCTCTCGGATGACCTGTTGAGTCTGCGGTCGACCCCTGCCGGCCGCAGTCGCCTGCTTTCGATGGACCCCAAGATAGAAGCTTGGCGTCTATGCCGGGAAGACCCCTACCAAGAGAACATCCGCATGCGGGACGCGCTCCGTTGTAACGGTATTACGGATGGAGAGGCGCTGCACAAGTGGTATCAGCATTCGTTTACTTGCGCCATCCGCGAGGCGGCTTACCTTGAGGACAACCCACTCTACCAAGCGCCCAATATCGAGATTCACGGCCAAGCCTGGCTCGATGAAACAAACGGCCACCCCACCTTGCTTGTCTCGGCGATGACCCAAGCCCTGCCCGACGCGCTCGCGGCCATTCAACACTTGGCCCAGTCGCGGAAAGTAGTGATCTACGGCGAATCGATGTCGGTGGAAACGTTTGGCGCGCTGGCGGAAAACGCCGCTGGGAGCGGGCTCAGCGCGGTGCGCCACATCCACAACACGCTCAGGAATAATGGCGTTCTCTGTACCTATCCAGACTTCGTCTATCGCGGCCACCCAAGCATAGAGGTCACGCTATTTGGCCGGCAGCACGCCATATCCAGCGGCTTCGCCAGTTTGGCCGGCCACCACGGCGCGATGCTTTTGCCCACCTTGCTTCGCTCCGAGAACGACGGAAACCGGCTCTGCATCGAGTTTGACGAACCGACCTTGATCCCACGATTAACCGAAGCCGAGTTGAGCATTGAGCGCGCCCACTTGGCGCAATTGCTAGCCGATATACTCGCCAGCCTCATAGAGCGCAACACCACACAATGGTTACTGCTGCCCACGCTGACTTTCGACAGCCCGCAAATTTCCCTAGCCAAGGCTAAACAACAGCCTGGCTAGAAAAGAGCGCGACTCGGTTGTTTAGCGCAGGCCCAATACGTCCTGCATATCGAACAGACCGTTCTTGCGTTCGGCAATGAAACGGGCCGCACGCAGCGCGCCCAAGGCGAAGGTCATGCGGCTGCTGGCCTTGTGGCTGATCTCCACCCGCTCGCCGATGCCGGCGAACATCACCGTATGATCGCCGACGATATCGCCGCCGCGCACGGTGGCAAAACCGATGGTGCTGGGGTTGCGCTCGCCCGTCACGCCTTCGCGGCCATAGACGGCATGGCTCTTCAGATCGCGGCCCAAGGCCGCGGCCACCACTTCCCCCATTCGCAGCGCGGTGCCGGACGGCGCGTCGACCTTGTGCCGGTGATGCGCCTCGACGATCTCGATGTCGAAGCCCTCGTTGAGGATGCGCGCGGCAATGTCCAACAGCTTGAAGGTCACATTGACACCGACGCTCATATTCGGCGCGAACACCACCGGCACGCGTTCGGCCGCCGCAGCGATAGCCTGTTTACCGGCCTCGTCGAATCCGGTCGTGCCGATAACCAGGCCCGCCCCAGCCTTCACACAAGCGTCGATATGCTGCAACGTGGCCTCGGGCCGGGTGAAATCGATCAAGACATGGCCCGGCTTAAGCGCAGGGCTCACCGCTTCGCTGACCGCAACGCCGAAATGACCGCCGATCAGTTCGCCGGCATCCTTGCCAAGATAGGGGCTACCGCTACGTTCCAAGGCCGCCGCCAAGCGCATGTCCGGCGCAGCCGCTACGGCTTCCAACAAGGCGCGGCCCATGCGGCCGCCACTGCCGACGATGACGATGTTCTGGCTCATGGCTTCTCTGCGGCTTGGGTTGCGGGGAGCGGCGAACTTTCCGGTGCCGGGGCCGGCTCGGCCTTGGGTAATTCAGGCAGCGGCGTCACGTCGCCTTCGATACCTTTGAGCTTGTCTTCCTCGAACACCACCGTGATACGGCGGGTCTCCAGCAACGTGCCGGCCCGCTCCAAGCGATAGACATAGTCCCAGCGGTTGGTGCGGAAGGGATCGACCACCAGGGGCGTGCCTAGCGCAAAACGCACCTGGGCCGGCGTCATGCCCGGCTTGAGCTTGGCGATCATGTCCTGCGTCACCACGTTGCCCTGCTGAATATCGATCTTATAAGGCTTGAGTGCCTCGATCGGTTTCTTCAGGTCGAAGTCGTTGGTCCAACTGCAACCGGTCAACAGCAGGAGAAATAAAGGGGTATAGCGCATAGGCCGGAATGGATAGGTGAATGCGATCAAGCGCGCTATGATAACGCGCAACCTATCCCGGCGTCACACACATGAATACCGATCAGCTCAAGACCATGGGCCTCAAGGTCACCCTGCCCCGGCTCAAAATCCTCAACCTGTTCGAGACCACCGACAAACGGCACCTCACGGCCGACGACGTCTACCAGCTGCTCAAGGAAGAAGGTGTGGATATCGGTCTGGCCACGGTTTATCGGGTGTTGACGCAATTCGAACAGGCTGGGCTGCTCATCCGGCACCATTTCGATAACGAAAAGGCCTCCTACGAGCTCAACCAGGGCAACCACCACGACCATCTAGTCTGCGTGCAATGCGGCCGAGTCGAAGAGTTTTATGACCCCGAGATCGAGCGTCGACAGCAAAGGATCGCGGCCGAGCACGGCTTCGCACTGCACGAGCACTGTCTGTATCTCTATGCCGATTGCGTCAAAGAGGCCTGTCCTTATCGGCCCAAGTCCGCCAAGCGCTAACCGGCGAGCATCTCCCCGGCATGACGCCGGGTCGTTTCGGTAATCTTCACGCCGCCCAGCATGCGGGCAATCTCATCCACCCGCGCTTGAGCATCCAGCAGTTTGACCTGCGAGGCGACCTCACCGCCCCGGCCAGTCTTGCTCACCGAATAGTGTGCACCGGCACGGGCCGCCACCTGGGGCAAATGCGTTACGCATAGCACCTGACGGCCTTGGCCCAACTCGGCCAGCATCCGACCGACCACCTCGGCCACGCCACCGCCGATGCCGGCATCGACTTCGTCGAAGATCAGGGTAGGCGCGCCACTGACGGCCGACAGCACAGTCTGCAAGGCCAGACCGATGCGCGACAGTTCGCCGCCCGAGGCGGTCTTGGCCAAGGCATGCAAGCCCTGGCCGACATGCGGACTGACCTGGAACTCAACGCTCTCCAAGCCATGACTGCTTGGCTCGCCGGGTTTGAGCTCCACCGCCAAGCGTCCACCCTGTAGCGCCAAAACTTGCATGCCCTGGGTGACCGCCTGGGCCAGGCGCTCAGCCCCGGCCTTGCGCCGCGCGCTCAACGCTGCCGCTTGTTGTCGATAAGCCGCCTCGGCAACACGCTCGTCTTCGGCCAGACTGGCCGGATCGGACAATTGTTCCAATTCAAGCAACTGCGCCTGGGCCGACTCCAATACCTGCGGCAGCTCCGCTGGCTTGACCCGGAATTTACTCGCCGCCGACGTGATCGCAACGATGCGCGCCTCGGCCTGGGCCAAAGCGGCCGGGTCGAGCTCGACCCGCTCGGCATAGCGCAGCAATTCATGCGCAGCCTCGTCCAATTCGATCAGGCCCGACTCCAGCAATTTCATCGGCCCGACCAAACTGGGGTCGATCTCCGCCAAATCGGCCAAGCGACCTTGTACCGCCTTGATCCGGCTCAAGGCCCCGCCGTCTTCCCCGGCCAGGGCGGTATGGGCCGCCTGCACCCCGGCCAACAACTCGGCGGCATGGGCCAAGCGGCTGTGCCCTTCCTGCAAGGCCTGCCATTCTTCCAGCTTGAAACGTAGCGCCGTCAACTCCTCGACCGTCCACGCAAGCCGCTCTCGCTCCGCCAATGAACCATGCAAGCGCTGCTCGGCCTCCAGCCTGCGCTGCTTGGCCTCCAGCCAGGCCCGGTAGAGCTGGGCCACCGCCTCGGCCAAGCCCTCGGCCTCGGCATAACTGTCGAGAATCTGCCGCTGCACGGCGGGTTTGAGCAGGGAATAATGCGCATGCTGACCGTGGATATCGACCAAGAGTTCGCCGACTTCTTTGAGTTGTTGCAGGGTAACCGGGCTGCCGTTGATGTAGGCGCGGGACCGCCCCTCCGCCTCGAGGGTACGGCGCAATAGGCAAACACCGGGGTCGCCCGCCAGATCGTTTTCGGCCAACCAGGCTTGCAAGACCGGTCGCTCGGCACAATCGAATTCGGCCACCACTTCGGCCCGATTGGCCCCCTTGCGCACCATGCCCGCCTCGGCCCGACCACCCAAGGCCAGACCGAGGGCATCCAACAAGATGGACTTACCCGCGCCCGTTTCGCCGGTCAGGACGCTAAACCCCGGACCGAACTCGAGTTCCAGCCGTTTGACCAGGATAAATTCGACGATGTTCAGGGAACGCAGCATGCGTTGATTGAGACTTTATTTCGACCGTTATTGAGTCGGGAGAATAAAGCGCTTGCAGCTAGATTGCCAGATGCTTGGCTAAGGCGTTATTTCGGCTGGATTAATTAACTGTAGAGGCGCAGGCGACCACAATGCAGCGGCCGCTCAATACCCACGAAACGGGAGACCGAATCGGCAGGGAAGCGGCACACCGCGCCCTGCCGGCCGGAGAAAGAAGAGGGCCGACGACCATGAGGCCGCCGGCCAAAACTATTTACACTGGCGATTGCCTTCCGTGCAAATAGGGTGGGAGACGATCGGGTTTCATTGAAGGTACACATCGCCGGGTCCTGATTATTCGATTGCCTGCAATCCTAATGATGTCTTACAGCAACCTTGGCTCCAGGCGACACGCCTTGTCGCCGTCCAAGCAACCCGCGGTACAACCTGCTGCGAAACCGCTTGACTGGACTATATGCCGCGCGCGAATGAGAAATAATTGGGGGAATTCCTATGACCGCTAGGTGCAAATGCTTAGCCGCCAGTTGAAACTGAGGGTAATTACCTAGTTTCGCGATACCCAGGATGCCACAGAGATAGGCGCTTACAGCTTCTCGCCCCAATGCAGCTTTTGCCGGAGCGTATCGTAATAATTATGCTCGGCCGGATGCAGCAGGCGTATCGTATTCTTCGCCCGCTTCACATTGACTCGGTCGCCGATATTCAACTCGTGATGGATTTGGCCATCGAAATGCACCCGCGCGTCGTCGGCATGAATCAGATTGATCTCGATCTCGGACCGGCCATTGACCGCAATCGGCCGTGCCGACAAGGTATGCGCGCAGACCGGCGTCAAGACGAAGGCCTCCAGCGTCGGATGCAGGATGGGGCCGCCGGCAGACAAGGCATAAGCGGTGGAACCGGTCGGCGTCGCCAACACCAGACCATCCGCGCGCTGGCTATAGACGAACTTATCGTCGATATAGACCTCGAATTCGATCAGGCGCCCGGCGCTACCCTTGCTCACCACCATGTCATTGAAGGCATAGGCCGCGCCGAACAAGTCGCCGTGCCGCTCCAAATGGCACTCCAGCATGATGCGGTCTTCGGCGACATATTGGCCGGTCAGCATCTCGTCCAAGGTCGATAGCATGGTATCGATCGAGACATCCGCCAAAAAACCGAGACGCCCCTGGTTGATACCGATCATCGGGACCGGATGCTCCGCCAAGACTCGCGCGATATTGAGCAAGGTACCGTCGCCGCCGAGTACGATCACCAAATCGACGCGATCGGCCAACTCGGTCAAGGGCGCCATTTGGAGGTTTTTGATATTGCAGTGGTCCGCGGTATGCACGGTCACCCAGACATCGTGCCCGCGCTGACCGAGAAACTCGGCCAAGCGCAACACCGGAACGCTCACGCTGGCGCTATTGTATTTTCCGACAAGGGCGATACTCTTGAAATTGCTTTCCATGGCATGAAATTATATCTGTATGGTAGAGGGGCCTGTCTCAAAATCGCCGCCGCGCTCACGATATTTTATGGGACAGGCTCTAAGCCACGAAGCCTATCGAACCAGACCGACAAAATGTTGAACGACCGTGCACGCATCCTGCTGAAAACGCTCGTCGAGCGTTATATCGAAGACGGCCAGCCCGTCGGTTCGCGCACGCTGTCCGAGCATGCCGGGCTGAATCTGTCGCCTGCGACCATTCGCAACGTCATGGCCGACCTGGAGGAAGGCGGTTTTATCGTCAGCCCGCACACCTCGGCCGGCCGAGTGCCCACCCCGCGCGGCTATCGGCTGTTCGTGGACAGCTTGATCACGGTACGGCCGCTGGCCCAACCCGAGCTGTTCCAGATCGAGAACACCTTGGTGCCGGACGATCCACAGCGCCTGGTCTCGGCTGCCTCGCAACTGCTTGCGGAGCTCACCCACTTTGCCGGCGTCGTCGCCACGCCGAAACGGCGTAGCCAACGTTTCCGCCAGATCGAGTTTCTGAGCCTATCCGACAAGCGCATCCTGCTGATCATCGTCAGCGCCGACGGCGAGGTGCAAAACCGCATCATCCTGACCGAACGCCCCTACAGCCAGAGTCAACTGACCCAGGCCGCAAATTTCTTCAATCACCACTATAGCGGCCTAAGCTTCGAGGAAGTCCGGCCCCGGCTCGTCAATGAACTGGCCACATTGCAATCCGATATCAGCCAACTCATGCAAACCGCGGTCGAAGCCAGTAGCCGCGCCTTTGGCCAAAGCAATACCGAATACATCATCGCTGGCGAGATCAACTTACTGAAGACCCCAGACCTCTCCTCCGACATGAACCGGCTGCGCGAGCTTTTTCATATGTTTGAGAGCAAGACCGATCTGCTGCAATTGCTCAATATCGGCCAGACCGCCGATGGCGTACAGCTCTATATCGGTGCCGAGGCCGGCGTGGCGACGCTCGACGAATGCAGCGTGATCACCGCACCGTATGAAGTCGATGGCGAGGTGGTCGGCACCCTCGGCGTGATCGGCCCCACCCGCATGGCCTACGAGCGTATCATCCCCATCGTCGACATCACCGCCCGCCTGCTGTCCAACGCCCTATCCCATCACTGAAAAAACCATGCCCAGATATTCCACCGAGCCGGCGTCTCGTCCCGATCAGCCAGCCCGCATCGGCATCTTGTTGATCAATCTCGGCACACCCGAGGCGCCAACCGCCCAAGCGCTACGGCCTTATCTCGCAGAATTTCTGTCCGATCCCCGTGTGGTCGAACTCCCCCGCCTCATCTGGTGGCCGATCCTGCACGGCATCATCCTGCGCACCCGGCCGAAAAAATCGGCCCAAAAATACGCTAGTATCTGGACCCCTGAAGGCTCGCCGCTCAAGGTCTATACCGCGCGGCAAACTCAACTCCTGCGCGACACGCTGACCGCACGCCTGGCCGAGTCCGTCGTGGTCGAGTATGCAATGCGCTACGGCCAACCCTCGATCGCGGCTGTCATCCAGCGCATGAAGGCACAAGGCTGCGACCGCATCCTCGCCCTGCCGCTCTACCCTCAATACGCCGCCAGCAGCAGCGGCACCGCACTGGATGCCGTATTCCGCATGCTGGAACAGATGCGCAACCAACCGGCCTTGCGGACCGTACACAGTTTCGCCGACCACCCTGGCTATATCGCCGCCCTGGCCCAGCGCATCGAGGATTATTGGCACCAACACGGCCGGCCGGATCGGCTGCTGTTGAGTTTCCATGGCATCCCCAAACGGAGCGCAGACCTCGGCGACCCCTACTACCTCGAGTGCCAGAAAACCGGCCACTTACTGGCCGAACGCCTCGGGCTGGGTGCGGAACAATGCCAGATCGCCTTCCAATCGCGCTTCGGCCGGGCCGAATGGCTGCAGCCTTATACCGCGCAAACCTTGGCCGAACTGGGTAAGCGCAAGACACGCCGCGTTGACGTGGCATGCCCCGGCTTCGTGGCGGATTGCCTCGAAACCTTGGAAGAGATTGCCATCGAGAACAAGGCCGTTTTCCTCGGCGCCGGCGGCGGCGAATACCATTACATCCCCGCCCTGAACGACCACCCCGCCTGGATTTCAGCGCTCGCGGATATCGCGCACAGCCAATTGTACGGCTGGCTGCAAGCGCCTACGCAAGAAGCCCACCCCTGACTGTCAAAAGTCTGCCCAGCAGATAAACAGGCCGGTCAAGCGTAAAATTGACATAGATCAAATATACGTCAAATCGGAGTTCACAGTCTGATTTACCCATGTCAAGCTGGTACTTAGCTACCAACGACGCTCTCGTCATTGCGATAAATACAGGTAGTCACCGCCGTACCCGAGCCAATCAACATCCACCCTGTTGGAGGAGACTATGAAGAAACGAATGGCCACTACCGCCCTTGTCCTGGGCATGCTTTGCCTCGGTTCCGCCGCCTGGGCGGCAGAGCCGATCGATACCCGTACCCGCCTGCTTGCCGCCAACTGTGCCTATTGCCATGGTCCGGACGGCAAGAGCCGCGGCGCAATCCCCTCTTTGGCCGGCCTGGAAAAAGGCTATTTCATCCAGCAAATGAAGGACTTCAAGAGCGGTACCCGTCCCGCCACCGTCATGCATCAGCACGCCGGCGGCTATACCGACGAAGAAGTCGAAAAGCTTGCCGCCTGGTTCGCCGCCGTCAAATAAGAGGAGATGCCAAAATGACTTTCAATCGCCGTGAGTTTTTGAAGATTTCCTCCGCTGCTGCCGGTCTCGCAGGCTTAAGCCCGTTGCTAGCCCAGGCCAAGGGCAAGGCCGCGAAGGCCAAGGTCGTCATCGTCGGCGGTGGGTTCGGCGGCGCCACTTGCGCCCGTTATCTGCGACTGTGGGATCCAAGCATCGAGGTCACTTTGATCGAGATGAACAAGGAATTCGTCTCCTGCCCGTATTCCAATACCGTGCTGGCCGGCATCAACAAACTGAAAGACCTGACCTTCGGCTATGGCGGCCTTAAGAAGGCCGGCGTGCGCCTAGTACGAGACGAGGTGACGGGCTTCGATACTGAGAAGCGCATGGTCAAGTGCAAGAGCGGCAAGACCTTTGCCTACGACCGCCTGGTGCTTTCTGGCGGCATCGAAATGCGCTTCGACCAAATCGAAGGCTACGACGCGACGGCGCAAAAAACCGTGATGCACGCGTGGAAGGCCGGCCCACAGACCGCCACGCTGCGCAAGCAACTGGAGGCCATGCCCGATGGCGGTACATTCGTCATCTCCATCCCGACCGGACCCTATCGCTGCCCACCCGGCCCCTATGAGCGCATCAGCATGGTGGCCAATTACTTGAAGCGCGAAAAACCGAAGTCCAAGATCGTCGCCTTGGACAGCAACCCGGACATTGTGTCGAAGAAAGGCCTGTTCCTGGCCGCCTGGAAGAAGCACTACGAGGGCATGATCGACTACCACCCCAACAGCAAGCCTAGCCGCATCGATGCCAAGACCAAGACCATCCTGATCGACGTCAACGAGGTCAAGGGCGATGTCATCAACGTGATCCCGCCGATGCGGGCGGCCACATTGACCGACTGGGCCGGCGTGCGCACCGATGCCAATAGCTGGTGCCCGGTCGACCTGCGCACCTTGGAGTCCAAGGCGATCCCGAACGTGCATATCATCGGCGATTCGATCTCGGCCCCCACGCCAAAATCGGGCTCCATGGCCAACAACTACGGTAAGGTTTGCGCCGCCGCGTTGGTGGAGCTGCTCAACGGCCGTGCGCCGGAACCCGTGCCGGTCATCACCAACACCTGCTTCTCGGCCACGTCGGAAAACACCGCGATGCACGTCGCGGACGTCTGGCGCATGGGCGACGACGGCAAGTGGGTGAAATCGAAGAGCGGCGGCATCTCCAAGGAGGAAAGCGAGTTGGAGTGGCAGTATATGGCCGCTTGGGCAAAAAACATTTGGGCCGATACCCTCGGCCTATAAGCCCATATTGAACTCGACTCTGGACGGCCGCAGGGCCGTTCAGAGTTCGAGGATATGTCCCTCGCGCAAAGGCTGCACGACGCGGCCTTTCACTAAATCATCGACCTCGACGATGATGTCGACTTCGCGCCCCGGTTTCATATGGGTCAACCACACTGGAATATCGGATCGCAATCGCACCAAGTCGGCACTCAACGTGGCCGGGCAATAATGCCGGGACAGATCGGCAATCTCGCGCATGTCGTTCGGGAACGAACACTCCACGATCAAATGTTTGAGATCGGGCGTTGTGGTCGCAATGTCCCAGAGCGCGGCATGACTGCACGTGTCACCGGAAAAAATCAGACTGCCACGGTGACTGCGCAGATGGTAACCCACTGCGGGCACGACGTGATTGGCCGGTATCGGCGTGATTTCGCGATTGCCCAAGCGCATGGTCTGGCCAATCGCAATCGGCTGATAGGCCAGCAACGGCGCTTCTTTGCTGGGAATGCAACTAAAATCTGGCCAGATATGCCAGTTAAACAAGTGCTGCTTGAGCACCTCCAGCACCTCGGGGATGGCATGCAGCGTCACGGGGGTCGTACGCCGCTGCAGCACGCTGTCCAGCATCGGCGGTAACGCCAGGATATGATCGAGGTGCGCGTGGGTCACGAAGACGTGATCGATCTTCACCAAGGCATCGAGATCGAGCCTGGTCACGCCACTGCCCGCGTCGAGCAGGATATCCTCGTCGATCAAAAACGACGTCGTGTGACGGTTGTCACCGATCCCGCCGTTGCAGCCCAAAACCCGCACCCGCATCCGCTTCTCTCCTTACCGCTATATCGTTATTTTGTCGTGTAGGTAAACACGCCGTCCCAATCTGCTGGCGGAGGCTGGTGACGAAAATGTTCGATACGTTCCAAATATACCTCGCAGGGCCTGTCTGCCACTTCCGTATATTCGACATGTTTTTTAAGTAATTGCCGCAGAGCGGCGTCGGCCGTATCCCAATGCTGGGCACGATATTCGGCCAAGGCGGCTTCGAACTGCCGCGCCCATTGCAAGGTCTCTTCGGGCAATTCGCTCGCCACGCCCAACGGTTCATAAATGGCCACAGGCTGCTGCTTCCCCTTGACCCGGACCTGGTCGATCAAACGAAAGGCAATCTCAGGGCAGGCCTGACGAGTCGCCTCGCCACACAACACGCCCACGCCATATTGCTTAGTCAAGCCCTCTAGACGCGAAGCCAGGTTCACCGCATCGGCCATCACAGTGTAGGCCATGCGGAACTCCGAGCCCATATTGCCGACGCTCATGCGCCCGGTATTCACGCCGACGCCGATTCTCATCGCCGGCCAGCCCCGTTCCTGCAAGCGCGGGGTCAGTTCCTGCAAGACGCGTTGCATAGCCAGGGCGGTCAACACAGCATCGTACGCATGCCGGTCATTGCTCAACGGCGCCCCCCAGAAGGCCATGATCGCGTCGCCGATATATTTGTCGATGGTACCGCGCCGTTCCTGCACCACTCGAGTCATGGCCGAGAGATAGACGTTCAGTAGTTCGGCCAGATCGGCTGCTTCCAAGCCCTCGGAAATGCTGGTGAAATCGCGGATATCGGAAAACAGCACCGTCATCTCGCGCGATTGGCCGCGTAGGCTATAGCGGGCTGGGTCGCGCGCCATCTCGTCGACCAGTTCCGGTGGCACGTATTGACCAAACAACCGCGTAATTTGCAGCTTGGAACGGGCCTCGACGAAAAAACCATAACTCATGTTGAGGATGAACAGGCCCGCGATCGCGCACAACAAGGTGACCGTCGGCAGGCTCAAATTCAGCATTAGCCAAGCATACAAATCCACACCCACCACCAAGCCGAGCAAGCCGATGACAGCAGTGGCAGACGCCAACGGCGCCGCGAACGGCAGCCATGCCGCCAGCAACACCCCGAACACGGCGATGGCGATCAAGTTCCAGCCGCGCGTCCTCGGGGATTCCCACTTCAGCGTGCCGTCCAAGATGCCGGCGATCATATTGGCGTGAATCTCCACGCCGGGAAAGGCCTTGCTGCCCGGCACCACGCGCAGGTCCATGATGCCGGGCGCGGTCGCACCGACCAGCACCAGGCGCCCCTCCAACTCGGTGGCTGGCACGCGGCCATGGATCACATCCGTCGCAGAGACATAACGGAACGCCGGCGTCGCCCGGTATGGCACCAAGGCCATCGCATTCGCGTCGACCGGCACCGCCATGCCATCCATTGAGAGCGCTACCGGCGCCGCCGCGCCACTCGGCCTGGTGACCTCGATCGCCCCCAGGCCTAGTCCCGCGCGCACCAGTGCGATAGGCAAGGCCGCGCGGCACTGGCCTCGATAGTCGATCAGCATCGGCTGACGCCGGATCACGCCATCGAAATCGGGTTGAATATTGAAGAACCCGGCATACGCCGCACTCGCTTGCAGCATCGCCAGATTGGCACCATGACCGGTGGCTTGGAGGGCCTGTACGCCGGCCATACGCAAGCGATCGCAAGCCATATCGGCCGGCGGCAAAACACCGACCTGACCGGCCCCATCGCCGAAATTGAAGTAATAGCCGAGTACCGCCGGCCCCGTGCCCAAGGCATGCGCCAGCCGGGCGTCGTAGTCCAGACCGGGACGAATGCGCTCGAGCAACTGGGCGAAGCCAGGCTCACCGGCCAAGGCGCCGTGCGCCAAGCCTTGCAAGACCGGCAGACCAGAACTTTGATCGGGCTCGGCGAAAACGATATCGAAACCTACGGCCGCGGCACCATACTGCTCGAACAGGTTTTCCGTCAGCTTGGCCGTTTGCGCGCGCGGCCAGGGCCAACGGCCGATTTCACGCAGCGATTTTTCGTCGATATCGACGATGACAA
>JAJZTS010000033.1:0-7171 GCA_021848725.1 Pseudomonadota bacterium | reverse complement strand
TCGAAACCTACGGCCGCGGCACCATACTGCTCGAACAGGTTTTCCGTCAGCTTGGCCGTTTGCGCGCGCGGCCAGGGCCAACGGCCGATTTCACGCAGCGATTTTTCGTCGATATCGACGATGACAATACGCTCGTCCACCCCCTGCGGCCGAAACAGGCGCACCTTGAGGTCATACAACGCGGCATCCAGCTTCTCGATGAAATACAAGTTGTATAGACCGCCGGCATGGCCGAACAAAATCAGCAGAAACGCCAGGCTGAGCGCCAATTGCCCGAGAAAACGACGCGTGCGCAGAGTCATTTCAAGCGATAGAACCGACTCTTGACCAAGCGGCCACCGGGCAAATCGACCGATGCCACCGCCTCGCCCAACCGCAGCAATCGATCCTCGGGATGCGGGTGGGTTTTGTACAGCAGCGCCATGCGGCTGTCTTGTGCCGGCACATGACCGATCTCCTGCAACACCGCAGGCAAGGCATAGCCGTCGTAGCCGGCGCGCACCGCCAAGATCATGCCCATGCGGTCGGCCTCGTACTCAGCGTCCTTGTCGAGCGAGCGAGCGACGATCTCGGCACCGTTGCCGATCAGGTTCTGCACGATCTGGTTCTTGTTCTGCAATTTCTGGCCGAGCAAGCCACCTACCGCCGAGACCATCTGCGATTGCCGCAACAGCTTGAGATGATGCTGGCGGACGACATGGCCGATTTCATGCCCCAGCACCGCAGCCAGTTCCGCCTCGTTTTGCAGCTTTTTATATAAGCCCTTGGTCACGAAGACAAAGCCACCGGGCGCAGCGAAGGCATTGATGTCTTCGCTGTCGATGACGCCGAAACGCCAAGGCAGATCGGGCCGCTCGCTACCGCCCGCGACCCACTGCCCGACCCGGTTGACGTAGCGCTGCAAACCCGCATCGGCCACCAAGGGCGCGGCGCCGAGCAGATTGCCGGCAATCTGGCGGCCGATCGCGTGTTCCTCTTCGGCCGAGGTCTGACCACCGAGCAAACCCTGAATCAAATTGCCCACCCCCGCATCGGCCGCTTGCGCCGGCTGCACCTGCTCCGGTGATTGCACGCCGTCCAGAACCCCACGCAACAGGCCGCCCAAACCGCCAGCCTCAGCACTCGAGGCCAGCATGGCCAAGATCAATAGCACGATTTTCATTGGCCACCTCCCCAAGACGAATCGCCCGTTGCTTGGCTTTGCGGGGCCGGCAGATAGGCCATGTCACGCCTGACCAAGCCGGCCTCGGCGGCAAACCGTGCGGCCGCTTGTTTGGTCGCCGCGAAGCCATCCATCTGTTCTAAGGCCCGTTCGTCGAAATGCGCCTGCTTGAGTTCTTCTTCGCTCAGGCCGCGCACGCCGGCAACCGCAACGACCTTGTTCGGGTCACGCCGGGCGGCGCCGATCGCCAAGACACCTTGCAATTCGCCAGCCACGTCAGTCTGCGCAGCCACCCCGCCGCGGACCGCAAGCAGATGCACCCAGCCGGTCTTGCCCTGTCCGCGCACCTGGCTCCAGCCACCTTGGCGGGCAAGAATTTCCACCGCTTCGCCCTTGGCCACCTTGCCTAGCGTCGGCGCCGTTGCCGAGGCCTTGGCCCGCAGGGCCTCATCCTTGAGCATCACGCCAGGCGCGGCCCAAGCCGTTGCGGCGCAGAGCCAAACGGCCATCATGATCAAACCGCCACGAAACATCGCCCTCTCCCTTATCGCATCATCGCAGCCATGATACCCACCACGGCTATTCAATGCATTATGATCGGCATATGTCCTGGCTCACCGACATACTCAGCCAAAGCGGCGACGCCCTGATCGCACGCTTCGCGACCTGGGGTCGAACCCTGCGTTTCGGCATGGTCACCCTGGCCGGCATCTTCTCGCCGGCGCTCTACAACAGCGCGACCCGCACCGTGGTGCAAAAACAGATCTATTTCACCGCCTGGCAGATACTCTTCGGCTTCGGCCTCTTCGCCGCGCTGTTCAGCCTGATCCTAGTTCGCATCGCCTCGACCGCCGCACAGAAATATGGCCTGGGCGATTTTGCGCTTGAACTCATTCTGCGTGTGCTCGTCATCGAGTTGTTGCCACTGATGACAGCCTTGTTCGTGGCGCTGCGCTCCGGCGCCGCGATCAACGCCGAAGTGGCTCTGATGAACATAACAAATGAAATCAAGGCATTGGAAGGTGTCGGCATCGATGCGCTACGTCTGGAATTCCTGCCCCGCGTCATCGGTGGCGTGGTCTCCGTACTGGCACTGACTGCACTAGCCAGCCTCTGCGCCCTGCTCATCGCCTATCTCGATTTATATGGCCTGCAAGCTTATAGCCTGGCCGATTTCAGCCGCGTCGTCGGCCAAGTCTTCACGCCGCTGTTGCTGTTCGGCCTGTGGCTGAAATGCATGCTTTTCGGCCTGGCGGTCACCGTGATCCCGATCGCCGCCGGCCTCGACTCGCCCCATAAATTATTTTTCGCACCGATCGCCGTGCTGTCGGGCATGGTGCGACTGTTTTTCGTGCTGATGTTGATTGAGGTCGGATCATTAACGATCACCTATCTATAGCCTGGGTGGCAGACGACGCCGAACGGCAGGCTTGGCTTGCTGCCAAGCCCGACGCCGTGCTGATCTCGGCCGAATTGCCGCTGCGCGCCAATCTCTCGGTATTGGAAAATATCGCGCTGGTGCCACAGTATCGCAGCAATGCCAGCGCCCGCACGGCCAACGAGCGTGCCTGGGCATTGCTGGAACGCCTGGACCATGAGTCTTGTGCCCACCTACGCGACCCCGACCTCAGTTTCGAGCAGCGCTTTGTCGCGAAACTCCTGCGGGCAGTCATCGCCAAGCCCTCTATAATCGTGATCGAACGGCCCGGCCTGTTGCTGCCGGACACGCCCTACCCCCGCTTCTTGGCGGAAACGCTGGCCAAGCTGGACAAGGAGATCAACACGCTCTGGATCGTGGATTACACATGGCACGCCCTCCTCTACCCCCCCACTTGATCAAGCACCTCGGGCTCAAAGTCGGCCTACTCGTCGGCGCCACGGCCTTCATCGCCGTGATCTTCCTCATCTACACCCTATTCGCCCGCGGCCTGTTCGAGCCAACCCGCAGCATCACCTTGATCGCCGACGACGTCGGCAACGTCGCCATCGGCATGCCGCTCAACTTCTCCGGTTTCCCGATCGGCGAGGTCAAGCACATTACCTTGACCGATCAAGGCCAAGGCCGGGTCGAGATCGAAGTACCGACCAAGCATCTGCATTGGCTGCGCAGCACCAGTGTCTTCACCTTACAAAAATCGCTGGTCGGTGGCGCCAAGATTCGTGTCTACAGCACCGATCTGAAGGCGCCGCCACTCGCCCCAAACGCCACGCCCGAGCTTTACACCGGTGACATCAGCGAGGAGATTCCCGTCCTGGTCGCGCGCGCCAAGGCTTTGCTCGATAACCTCGAACGCATGACCCACGAGGGCTCCAGCCTCGACCAAAGCCTCGACCATGGCCGCACCGTATTGGGCCGCATGGCCGGCGACTACGGCGTGCTGGAAGGCATGCTCGGCAGTGCGGACAAGGCGAAAAAGGTGGTCGACGCGATAGATCGCAGCAACAAACTGCTCGCCTCACTCAACGGCCTCTCGCTCAAGATGGACCAGCGGGTATTTGGCCAGAACGGCGTGATGGATCAGACCGACCAGGCGATGCAGCAGGTCAATGCCGCCTTGCAGCAAACCCGGGCGAGCCTGAAAAAGGCGGATGCGATCCTGGCC
Organism: Pseudomonadota bacterium; assembly: GCA_021848725.1. GTDB lineage: Bacteria > Pseudomonadota > Gammaproteobacteria > Burkholderiales > Thiobacillaceae > Sulfuritortus. The sequence continues at coordinate 3,406 of JAJZTS010000033.1, read as the reverse complement.
AATGCCAAGGAAGCCAGCGGCGATCTGGTGCGCTTGCGCGCCGAAATCGACGATAGCGTGAATAAAGTGAATGGCCTTATCGATGAGCTCAACCGCAAATGGCCCTTCGCCCGCGAGGTGGAGATGAAGTTGCCATGAAACTGTTGCCACGCCTGGCTTGGTTGATACTGCCCCTGCTCGCGGCCTGCGCCGGCACGCCACCGCCCGACTGGCAAGGCAATGCCGTCCGCCAGTTGGAGCGCTATCAAAAACAATGGCTCGAAGGTGACAACCGGGCAGCAGAGCTGAGCTTCGCCAAGGCCCACGATGAGATCGCCCGCACAGGCCGGCTCGACTTGGCCGTGCATACTGAACTCGTCCGTTGTGCGACACGCACCGCCAGCCTGGATTTCGCCCCCTGCGGCGGTTATCGGATGGACGATGCCACACCCAGCGAGGCCGCCTACGCCCGCTTGCTGGCCGGCGCGATACAGCCAGGCGACGACCGCCTGCTGCCCACGCAATATGCCGGCTTCGCGCGCGCCAGCGGCACGGCGGAACGCAACCGTGCCGCCCAAGCCATTGCCGATCCTTTCGCCCGCCTGCTCGCGTGCGCCTTGCTATTCAAGGCCGGCGACATCCTGCCGGAAACCCTAGGCCTAGCCAGCCGAACCGCCTCGGAACACGGTTGGCGCCGGCCTTTGCTGGCATGGCTGCATATGCAAGCCAAGCGAGCCGAGGCAGCCGGCGATAGCGCCAGCCTGGAAACATTACGGCGGCAAATCGAGTTCGCAAGCACGCCTTATCGCCCGTCCGTCGGTACCTCGGCACAACCGTGACGCCCTGTTATCGATTGGGGCTTTACAGACTGGTACGTACCAACTACGCTAGCCGTCGGCTCACAATGCCGACCACCTTAAGATGGAGGAATTACACAATGCAGAAGCACCTTGTCACCCTGTTTGCCCTCGGCCTGTCCGTGGGTGCGACCGCAACCCAGGCGACGCCCTTGATGTCTGCCGACTGGGCTGCTCAGGCTTGCCAACAATGGAACAAGACGCCCGCCCTGACCGATGAACTGGCTGCCAGCTGGATCAAGAACGATGGCGGCCGCGGCTATAAGATCGTGCAGATGTACCGCACCGATTGCGGCCCCGCCACCAAGGTGGAAATCAAAATTCAGCCGCAAAACGGCAAGGCCATGTGCACCTACGGCGGCAAGGTACAAACCGCCAGCCTAAGCGACAGCAAAGACTACGTCATGTACGCCCCGACCAAGACCTGGAAGGAAATGGGTGCCGGCGAATACGGCCCCAAAGGCGGCATGTTCTTCCATAGCTTCCGCTTCGATGGCCCCAGCGCCGAGGCCATGGGTGTGATGGGTGCCTTCGAGGCTTTCGTACTCTTCCCGGGCAAAATCCCGGGTGAAGATGCCTGTCCGGCTAAATAAGCCCTTGCCACTCACAAAAAAGCCCGCTTAAGCGGGCTTTTTTGTTGCATTGACTTACTTGGTCTTCATCACCCACACCCCATGCCATTCGCCCTCCGGCGGCTCAGCCTTGAGGTGCTCGCAGCGCTCCAGGAACAATTTGGCCCCCTTGTCTGCAGGGTTCAACGCCAGACACTGTGCGAAGGCTGTGTGCGCCCTATCCCATTGTCCATGCCGATAGGCCAACAAGCCTTCCTTGAAGACTTGCAGCGATTCGGCGATGTTGGGGAAGCTTTCCTCGTCGTGGAAATCGAGGATTTCATAGATGCTGACCGGCTGGGTCTTGCCCTTCACCACCACGAAATCGATCTCCCGCGCCCGATAGGTCCCCTTCAGGCTCTTGAAGGTCGTCTCCGACACTAATATCTGTGCGCCGTATTCCTTACAGGCGCTCTCCAGCCGGGAGGCTAGGTTGACGCCGTCGCCGATGACGGTGAAATCCATGCGCTTGGGCGAGCCGATGTTGCCGGACACCACCATGTCGGTATTGATGCCGACGCCGATATTGACCGGTAGTTTTTCCTGGCTTGCGCGCTGCACATTCCAGCCGCGCAGTACCCGGATCATGTCGATCGCGCAGCGCACCGCCCGGTCTTCATCGCTTTCGCTGTCGCCCAGGATGCCGAAGCTGGCCATGATCGCATCGCCGATGAACTTGTCGAGCATGCCGCCCTCGCGCTGTAGGCAATCCACCATCAGCGTGAAATATTCGTTGAGCAGGCTGACCGTACCCTGGGCGCCGAGTTTCTCGGTGATGGTGGTGAAACCGCGAATATCCGAGAACAGCACGGTGGCGCTCACGCTCTGGCCGCCCAAGAGGTCGGCGCCACTGGCCAGCAGCTTGTCCGCCACATTGGGATCCATATAGCGCGACATGGTGGACTTCATCCGCTTTTCGCTGGTGATGTCCTCGAGCATGATCATCGAGCCCAGGTGCTTGCCGTCGATGCTATTGAGCGGATAGGTCGTCACATTCACCGATAGCTTGTCGCCGGCCACCACCAGTTCGCCGTCGACCACATAGACCGGACCGCCCACCTCGGTGGCCTCGGCCAACTTTTCGAGGATCCAAGCATTGCCGCCGGAAAAATATTCGGTAGCGGCATGCTGCAACAGCGCCTTGGCCTCGACCTGCAAGAGGCGCAAACCCGCCTGGTTGCAAGTCACGATCTTGCCGGCATCGTCGAGGGTCAACACGCCGGACGACATGCTCTCCAGCATCGATTCGTTGTAGTTCTTGATATTCTGCACATTGGCGAACAGGGTCGCATTCTCCAAGGCGATGGACACCTGCGCCGTAAATGCCCTGAGCCGGGATTCGTCTTCATCGGTGAAGGTGCCGCCGCGCTTGTTCAGCGCCTGGGTCACGCCGATGATCTTGCCGGCCTGATTCACCACCGGCACGCAGAGAATCGAGCGCGTGAAAAAGCCAGTTTGCTTATCGAAGGCCGGATTGAAGCGCAGGTCGGCGTAGGCGTAAGGAATATTGATGGTCTGGCCGGCGGTAAACACCGCACCGGCAATGCCCAAATGGTTGGGGAAACGTATCTGCTGTTTACCTAGGCCCTGGCCGACCTCCGACCACAATTCATTGGTCTTTTCGTCGTTGAGGAACAGGGTCGAGCGCTCGGCATTGAGCATGCGGGTCACTTCCTGCATGACTTTTTGCAGCAGCGAACCGATCTTGATGTCGCGCGTCACCTCGGTCACGACATTCAGGAACTCCATCTCACGCCGACGCCTGAGTTGCATCTCCTCGACAAAACGCACTGCCTGCAAGGCATGCGAGGTCTGCGTCGCCAAATCCTGCAAGAGATTCAGATCATCGCGGGTGAATCGCCCCTTCCGCTTATTGAGCACCTGGGCAATGCCGATAACCTCGCCCTTCGCCGTATGCATCGGCACGCACAGCATGGAATGGGTGACATAGCCGGTCTG
>JAJZTS010000097.1 GCA_021848725.1 Pseudomonadota bacterium | reverse complement strand
GCGGCTTCAGCTATCGATACCGAGTTGCTCAACCCAGGCCAAGGCTTGGAGATGGGCGGTGTTGACCTGTTGGGGGCTAAGTACCAGATTTTCCGCCAGCTGTGCCATATGCTTGGCGTCGCGGGCCTCGCATGCCTCGACCAAGGCGAGGATTGGACCGTAAGTGCCCTTGCGGCCGATCAATGCCTCAGCGACCGGTTCGGGAATGATGACCCGATCGAGGATCGTGTCCATCGGGGCCTCCATCATCGCGTCAAGCAACGAGAACACGCCGGTGATGAACATGTTGTCCTGCTCGTCGCGTCCCATGTGGTAGGCACTGAGCAATTCGCAGAATCGGCCGCGCGTGACGGCGGTGCGGGTCAACGTGGGTGCAGTAGGGTTGGCGCTGGCAGTCGCCAACAGCAGACTCAACCAGCGATACAAGGGTTGCAGGCCGAGGATGGAGACCGCATGGCGGATCGACTGGACCTCGACGTTGAGGCCGAAACCGGCCGAGTTGATATAGCGCAGCAGTTTGAAGGTCAGCGCAACGTCGCGCTTGAACAGGTCCTCGATCTTGCGCAGGTCTTCACCGGAGCGCACCTTGTCCATCAATTCCACAACGATGGTTTGGGACGGGTTGAGTGACTTATTCCCTTGTTTTACGATCGGCTTGGTGAAGTAATAGCCCTGGAAATAGTCGAACCCGATGTCCTTGCATTGCTGAAACAGGTCGTGGCTCTCGATGTTTTCGGCAATCAGCTTGGTGCTGGGGTTCTTCTTGAGCTTGCGCAGCAACGCGGTAAAGCCAGACTCCGTCGCTGCCTTGCTGTCGACCTTGATGAAATTGGCCAGAGGTTGTACTGCCTCGTAGTCCGGTTCGGCCACGAAGGTGTTAAAGGCAAAGCGATAGCCCTGCTGCTTGAGCGATTGGATGCGGCCGATCAATTCTGGCGAGAAGTGCATCGGCTCGATGATTTCGTAGACGGTCTTGTCGGCTGGCAGCAGCGTGGCTACATCGCTGAGCAAGGTCGAGGCATCGATGTTGGTAAAGGCCAGCTTGGCCTTGAGTGGCCACTCGGCGCCCAGGTCGCACAGAATGTCGTCGATCAGCGTGACGCCCGCACTCGCATCGTCGCCGATCCCGTCCGAATCGACGAACAGCAGTTCGTAGGCAAAAAGTTGATGGCGCGCATCGACGATAGGCTGGCGCGCCAGAAAGGCATTGGTATCCATTGTTTAGCTACAATCTCCCGAAAACGCCCAAAGTCGGCGTCAAGCGGTCCTCGTGAACAGGCTGTTCGGAGTATCGCTCGGGGTGGATGTTAGCAGTTCTTCCATATCCAGAACGAGGACGATGCAACCGTCGCCGGATAGGGTGGCGCCTGCGATACCTTTGGGCTTGATGTCGGCCAAGGGTTTGATGACCACGTCGTCGCGGCCAACGAAGCCGTCTACCGCCAGGATGAAGGTCGACCCGGCGGCGTGCATCAGCACGCCGTAGGCGGGGATGTTGCGGGGCTCCCATCCGATCAGGCTGGAGAGGGCGCGGATCGGTAAGACCTCGTCGCGCACAATCATGGTGGCGCGCCCCGAAACGCGCTGTACCTCGTTTTGCTTCATCGGGATGATCTCGCGCACCATGGACAGCGGCACGGCGAAGGACTGCTCGTTCAAGCGCACCACGAGCACCGGCAGGATGGCCAAGGTCAAGGGCAGGGAGATGGTGAAGGTCGAGCCCTGGCCTGGCACCGAGATGACATCGATCTTGCCATTGAGTCGGGTGATGTTGGTCTTCACCACGTCCATGCCGACGCCGCGGCCGGACACGTTGGAGATTTGGTCTTTGGTCGAGAAACCGGGCAGGAAGATCAGTTGCAGGCTCTGCCGGTCGTCCAGGGTATTGGCGGTTTCTGCATCGATGATGCCCTTCTCGACCGCCTTGGCCCGGATGATGTCGGGCCGCATGCCCTTGCCATCGTCGGAAATCTCGATGTAGATGTGGTCGCCCATTTGGCTGGCCGACAGTGAAACGATGGCCTTCTCCGGCTTATGGGTGGCTTGGCGTTCCTCTTGCGATTCGATGCCATGGTCGACCGCATTGCGCACCAGGTGGACCAATGGGTCGTTGAGATCCTCGATCATGGTCTTGTCGAGTTCGGTCTCTTCGCCGGATAGCACCAACTCAACATCTTTACCGAGTTGGCGCGCCAAGTCGCGGGCCAAACGGGGATATTTTTGGAACAAGCGGCCGATCGGTTGCATGCGCGTTTTCATGACGGCGTTTTGCAAGTCGGACACCAGCAGGTCGAGTTGATTGACCGCCATATCCAGAGCCTTGAGCGTCTCGCTATCGGTGCGGCCGTGCAGGATATGCGTCTTGAGGTTGGATATCCGGTTCTTGGTCAGACCGATCTCGCCCGACAGATTGAGCACTTGATCCAGGCGGACGGTGTCGACGCGGATCGTGGTCTCTTTCTGCAGGCTTTGCTGTGGGGCGCCGCCGCCGCCCATGGGGGCGCGGCTGGGGGCCGGCAGGTCCGCGGGCGGGGAGGCTGCCGGTGTGCGTGCTTCGGCGGGTTTGGTGTCCGCTGCCGATGCGGCTGCTGCAGCCGGGGCGGCGGCGGGCTGCGGTACGGGGGCACCGGTTAGCACGGCATGTAGGGCAGCCCAATTGATGTCGTCGCCTGGTGCGGCGCTGGCCGGTGTCGCAGCCGGCACGGCAGTCTCGACCACGCCGCCGGTGTCGGCGGGGAGGCTTGGCGCCGCTGCGGCAGTCGCGCCCGGTGCCGGCAGCGATTCGCCGGCCAGGGCGGCTTCCAGGCTGGCGATGATGGCAGGGTCGGCCGCTTGCGGCTGGACATGGCTAGACAGCTCATTGAACATCTCGCGCACCGTGGCGGTAGCGGACAAGATGGTGTCCATCAGGCCGGGCGAGAGGCTGAGTTCGCCGTTGCGCAGCTTGTCGAACAGGTTTTCCGTGCGATGGCAGAGCGAGACCAGATTGTCGACATTCAGGAATCCGGCGCCGCCTTTGATGGTGTGAAAACCGCGGAAGATGTCGTTGAGCAGATTCTTGTCGTCCGATCGTTTTTCCAGCTCGACGAGCTTGTTGTCGACCTGAGAAAGCAGCTCCCCGGCTTCTAACAAGAAATCCTGCAGCAGTTCTTCCATGCCGGCGAAATCGCTCATGATCGCCTCCTCGCTTTCCAATCAGCCTTGACGAAGGCCTGGGTCAGAAACTCAGGCTCGGGTTCCGGCGTAACCTAATGGTTAGCCTTCGCTGAAGTTCGGGCTAAAGGCCCAAACTTCAGCCATGACATCGCACAATTCGTGCATGAATCTCTTCGTTAAAGCCTTGGTTAAAAACCAAGGCTTTCCAGGAGCTCGTCCACTTGTTCCTGGCTGGACACGACATCGTCGCGTCCACTCGCATTCACAATCGGCCCTTCCAATAGGCCCGGCCGTACCGCGTCGCGTTTCTCCACTGGCGTGGTTTCGACCAGCAGCGTGATCAGCTGCTTCTCCAACGCCTGCGCGGCATCCAGCACCTTCTTGATGACTTGGCCGGTCAGATCCTGGAAGTCCTGTGCCATGATGATGTCCAGCAGGTGCGAATTGGTGGTGTCGGCTTGTTGCGGGACATGGTGCAGATAAGCCTGTGTATCCTGCACCAGAGCCCTGAATTCCTCCACGCCCAATTGCTTGCTGAACAGGCGATCCCATTTACCCGCCAAGTCGCGGGCCGTCGTGCCCAGTTTGTCTTGGATCGGCTGGGCCGCTTCTGCGGCATTCAGGGTGCGCTCCGCGGCTTGCGCGGTCATGGTGGCGATATAGTTCAAGCGGTCCCGGCTGTCGGGTAGATCGGCGGCAGCCTTCTCGATGCTCTTGTCGAGGCCGAGTTCTCGTAATAGGTCATGCAGGCTACGGGTCATATGCCCGAGCTGGGAGAAAACGTGCTCGGGGCAAGTGCTCTCGTCTGTCGTTTGTTCGCTACCGTCGCGGGTGATGGCCAGGGCGATGCTGTCGAGCAGAGCTTCCACTTCGGGTGTTTCCGCGACCGGCGCTTTGTCGGCTACCGTGCTTTCCATCGCGATACTGTCGAATAGCGCCTCGAGTTCAGGGGTGTCGGCAGTGTCGGCGCGAGTGGCTGCGGGGGGCGGGGCCGCTGGCGTCGGCTGCGCGATGCTGTCAAATAGGGCTTCCAGTTCTGCAGAGTCGCCGCTCATCCGAGTCTCCTTGGGTCAATGGCCGCCATGACGCTGCTTAACATCGACTGCGTCGATGTTAGCCTGCACTGAAAGCTG
>JAJZTS010000096.1 GCA_021848725.1 Pseudomonadota bacterium | reverse complement strand
ACCGTGATCATCCGCAGCTTCGGCAATTTCCCCGATGGTGTGGCCTTTGCGGTGCTGCTGATGAACATCGCCGCACCGTTGATCGATGTCTATACCCAACCGCGCGTGTTCGGCACGACGAAGAAGGACAAGAAGCCGTGAAGCGCCTGATGCGCACAGCCTTGAGTAACGGCCTGGCCTTGCTCGCCTTCTCGGTCATCGGCACGGCCCTGCTGGCGGGCACCTACAGCCTGACCCTGAACACGATCGCCCACAGCGAGCAGGCCAAACAGCAGGCCCTGCTCGCGCAGACCCTACCCGAAGGCAGTTTCGACAACGACCTCACCCAGGAAGCGGCTCCTTTGCCGGCTGACCGGCTATTGGGCAATAAGAAAGCGAGTCAGGCCTATCTTGCGCGCAAGAATGGCCAGGCCAGCGGCGTGGTGCTGGAGGTGACGGCGCCGGATGGCTATGCCGGCGAGATCGGCTTACTGGTCGGCATCCTGGCCGATGGCCGCATCGGCGGCGTACGCGTGGTCCGGCATAAGGAAACACCCGGCCTGGGCGACTATATTGAGATCAAGAAGAATCCGTGGATTCGGCAATTCGATGGACTGTCGTTAAGCAACCCGACGACAGAGCAGTGGAAGGTGCAGAAGGACGGCGGACGTTTCGACTATCTGGCCGGCGCGACCGTCACGCCACGTGCGGTGGTCAAGGCGGTAAACAAGGCCTTGCAATACTTCGAGCTGCATCAGGCCGAGCTGCTCGCCAAGGCAAAGGAGTAACGCCATGTCTTCGCAAGAAAACCTCGTTTCGGCGCCAGCCAGCATGAACGATGGCAGGAGCCAAACGCGCGACATCATCGTCAACGGCTTGTGGAAGCAGAATCCGGGTATCGTCCAAATTCTCGGCATGTGCCCTTTGCTCGCAATCAGTAACAATCTGGTCAACGCGCTATCGCTAGGGCTGGCCACTACCGCAGTCATGGCCATGTCCAACGGCGCAGTCGCGCTCGTACGCAATCTGATCCCGCATGCGATCCGCATCCCGGTCTTCATCCTCATCGTTGCCGCGCTGGTCACGGTCGTCGATTTGCTGATGCATGCCTACCTGCTGTCGCTTTATCTGGTGCTCGGCATTTTCATCCCACTGATCGTAACCAACTGCATCGTGCTGGCACGGGTGGAGGCCTTCGCCTCCAAGCGCTCCACTTGGCATTCGGTATTGGACGGCACCTTCATGGGCCTGGGCCTGACCTTGGTGCTGGTGGCGCTCGGCGTGCTACGCGAGGCCTTTGGCAAGGGCACGCTGCTATCCGGCCTCGATCTCGCCCTCGGGCCGCAAGCGGCGGCCTGGACCATCAAGCTCGCGCCCGGCTACGATGGCTTCCTGCTTGCGATCCTGCCGCCCGGCGCCTTCATCGGCCTGGGTCTGCTCATCGCCCTGCGCAATTGGATCGACCTGCGCAAGAAGGAACACGGTCAGCACCCGGCATGAATGTCACCAAGCGCCGCGCCATCTTCGAGCGGCTGCGTGCGGCCAACCCTAAACCGACCACGGAGCTGGTCTACCGCACGCCCTTCGAATTGCTGATCGCCGTCGTCCTCTCGGCCCAGGCCACCGACGTCAGCGTCAACAAGGCCACCGCCACCTTGTACAAGGTGGCCAATACTCCGAAAAAGCTGCTTGCCCTCGGCGAGGCCAACCTGAAAGAACACATTCGCCGCATCGGCCTGTATCAGACCAAGGCGAGGAATATCATTGCGCTATGCCGGCTCTTGCTGGAGAAACACGGCGGCGAGGTGCCGGCCGAACGCGAGGCGCTGGAAGCCTTACCCGGCGTCGGCCGCAAGACCGCCAATGTCGTGCTCAACACCGCCTTCGGCCAACCGACCATCGCCGTGGACACCCATATCTTTCGCGTCGCCAACCGTACTGGCTTGGCCCCCGGCAAGACCGTACTCGAAGTCGAACAGAAGCTGCTCAAGACCACCCCCGACGAATTCAAGCACGACGCCCACCATTGGTTGATCTTGCATGGCCGTTATGTGTGCAAGGCCCGCAACCCGGATTGCCCGCATTGCCCGATTCGCGACCTATGCGATCGGAAGCTTGCTCCCGCTGACCAAAACGGTACGTCCGCCAAAACGGCTCACCCGCGCACAACCCGGGCTATCCCGGTAAAAACCGGCAGCAGCAAACCACACCAGAACAAAACGGGGGGGGCGACATGAGCATCGCTACCGCCTTGGCACATAGCCGCAGCGCCAAGGCCGATCTCGTGCGTGAGGCCGTGCAGGGTGCGCTCGACCAGGCCGGACTCGATTATGCCAATGCCGTCTTGCTGTTTTTGACTCCGCATTTCGCACACGATCCGCAACCGGCCCTGCATGAAGCCGCCCGCATTGCCGGCTGCCTGCAAATCGACGGCAGCATCGGTGCCGGCCTGTTCACCGAGCACGACGCCTGCCTAGGCGGACCCGCCGCAGCCGCCATGGTATTCGGCGGCGACATTCAACTGCGCCGCGCGCGCGCGGCGGACACGCCGATGCTCTCCCTCGCCGCACCGAACGGTTTGGATTTGACTTGGCTGCAAGGCGAATCGCCGCGTTTCGGTGCCGTCGCCAGTGATAGCGACGGCCAAGGGCCGTTCAAGGTCTGGAGCGGCAGCCGCGTACAGAACGGAGGCCATTGCGACCTCGCCTTCGACGGCATACGCCTACGCATCGGCCTATCGCAAGGGGCCCGTCCCTTGTCGCAGCCGCAGGTCGTCACCGAGGTCAATGGCAACGAGGTCTTGGCGGTCGGCGGCCACCTCGCCCTCGGTAGCCTGGCAAGCGCCTTACCGCAGATTCACCAGGAAATGGACCGCATGCCGCTGCACTTGTTCATGGCCGGGGTCACTCACGGCGATCCAGCGCATGCGCTGGAGGAAGGCCGTTATCAAATGATGCCAATCATTTCGGCCAGTGCCGATACCGGCTCGGTGACCGTACCGGCACTGCTCGCGCCCGGCGATCTGCTATTTTGGGCCGTACGCCAACCGCAAGCGGCCGAACAGGACATGCGCACCATGTTGGACAAGGTCGGCAGCGACACCTTGGACGCACCGGCCTTCGGCCTATTCTTCCCCTGCCTTGGCCGCGGCCCCAGTTTCTATGGTGGCGAGGACCGCGATATCGCGTTGATCCTGGAGCATTACCCCGAGCTGCCCTTGATCGGGTTTTACGGTAATGGCGAGATCGCCCCGCTCAACGGCACGAACCAGCTACTGCAATACAGTGCGGTACTCGGATTAGGCTATTTATGAGGAGGCAACCCTAAGCATGTTCAACCCCAGCCGCGAACAGACCCGCCGTTTCTTCATCGAGGCGTGGCGCAAGCAGCGCGAAAAATCCATCTTGAGCGAGCTCGAGGCCATGGCGGCCGGGCATATCCTCCACCATCCCGAATACCACAAGCTATTGTCCGATGGTGAAGCCGGGCTCGAGCGCGACTGGCTGCCGGAAATGGGCGAGACCAACCCGTTCCTGCACTTGGCCTTGCACCTGGCAATCTCCGAACAGCTGTCCATCGACCAGCCGCCCGGCATCAAGGCGGCCTACGACAAACTGCTTGCGCGCAGCTTAGACCCCCACGCCGCGCAGCATGCGATCATGGACTGCCTAGCCGAGGTGATCTGGCAAGCGCAGCGCCAGCATAGCGAATTGGATAACACCCTCTACTTGCAATGCCTGGATGACAAATGCACCGGAGCCGGCTCGTAACCCGTCACCGCGACCACCTTGGGTAATATCAGCGGGATCACATTAAGCGCACCGCGCGGCACTCAGGGCCGCCGGTCGAGAAACACCACGCTTTCCAAAATACGGCCAGCACGCCGTTCGATTTTGATGCGCGTCAACGCCGCGCTGGCGATATTGATCCGGTAAGCATTAGCAGGGGGCATACCCAGCGTCCGGCATACGGCCATACGGATTACACCGGCATGAGCTACGACCAGGGGATGGCCACCGGCATGTTGTTCATGAATGTCGGCCAAGGCCGCCTCTACCCTGCGATAGAAGGCATCCACGGGCTCGGCGCCTTCCGGCCGCTGCCCGATCGGGTCATGCTTGAACCGGAACAGCCGATCGGGATCTTGGGCGGTCAAGTCTTCGCCCCGCTTGCCCTCCCAACTGCCGAAGCCCACTTCTTTCAAACGGGGATCCACCGCCAGCGGCAAACCGGTTTCTAGCGCCAACCATTCGGCGAACTCGATGCAACGGGCAAGCGGCGAGCTGACGATGGCGGTCCATGGCCGCTCGCCGGCCACGGCGGCGCGCATCTC
>JAJZTS010000095.1 GCA_021848725.1 Pseudomonadota bacterium | reverse complement strand
ACCAGATGCACCGTGGGTTGGCGTTCCTCGCGATAGCTCTTGAGATAGGCCCGGCCGGTGCGGGCGGTGGTGCGCCAGTCCATGTCGCGGATGTCGTCGCCGGCGACATAGGGCCGCGACTCCTCGAAGTCGAGACCGTGGCCCAGCCAGGGCGAGGACCAGTCGCCGGCGTGGTGGTCGTGCACTTCGCGTGCCGGCTGCGTTTCGGCCAGTAGCGCGGCCGCCAGCGCAAGACTCGCAATCTCCTCGGCGGCGAGCAGCGGCACCTGCGCGGCGGCCGACAGACGGTCGGCCGGCCGTGCGCGCAGGCGATTCAGAACATCAAGGCGCGGGAACGGCATCCACTAGGCCGGCGATCAAGGCGTCACGCGAGAGTTTTTGCAGCCGGGCGCTGAGGCTCAAGATGATGCGGTGGCGCAGGCAATCGGCGGCGATCTCGCGCACGTCGTCCGGCGTCACGAAGTCGCGCCCGCGCAGATAGGCCAGCGCGGCCGAGGCATGCGCCAGGGCCAGCGCCGCGCGCGGGCTGGCGCCGACCTCCACCGCTTCCGTCCACTCCGGCCGCCAGGCGCCCGGTGCCCGGGTGGCGCGGGCGAGTTCGACCATGTAGTGCTCGACGTTGGGCGCGATGTGAATCTGGCGTACTTCTTCGCGGGCCGCCAGTGCAGTGGCGACATCGAGCACCGGCGCAATCGGCGCCTGGGCCTCGGCCAGGTGGCGGGCGCGGTCGCGGCGCAGGATTTCCAGTTCTTCCTCGGCGCTCGGGTAATCCAACATCACGTGCAAGAGGAAGCGGTCGAGCTGGGCCTCGGGCAAGGGGTAGGTGCCGGCCTGCTCGATCGGGTTTTGCGTGGCCATTACCATGAACAGCGGCGGCAGCTTGCGCGTTTGCCCGCCGGCGGTGATCTGGTGTTCCTGCATGGCTTCGAGCAGGGCCGACTGCACCTTGGCCGGGGCGCGGTTGATCTCGTCGGCCAGGATGATCTCGTTGAACAAGGGGCCTTCGGCGAAATGGAAGCCCCCCTCCTGCGGCCGGTAGATGTCGGTACCGGTCAGGTCGCCGGGCAGCAGGTCGGGCGTGAACTGGATGCGCTGGAAGCGGGCGTGGATGCCGGCCGCCAGGGTCTTCACCGCCGTGGTCTTGGCCAGGCCGGGCAGGCCCTCGACCAGGATGTGGCCGCCGGCGAGCAGGCCGACCACCAGGCGGTCGAGCAGGCCGGTCTGGCCGACGATGACGGCCTCCAGCGCACGGCGCAGTTCGAGGATTTTTTCTTGCTGCTGCATGTGGCACCCGATGGCGGCTTAATTCAAAGAATCATTTTAATGGCTATCGAGGCCGAATATATAGTGCAATTCACCCAAGGCGGCGGACCGTCAGCTCAGTGCCAGGCGGAACTATTTCGCTCTTGGCCGCTCGGCACACCATGCGGTGCGCTTCGTTTATAGTGCCGGCTGTTTGCACAATCCCACGTCGAATGCATGCCATGACGCGCAAGTTGATCCTCATCGTCCTCATCCTGGCCGTTGCCGTCGGCGGCGGCTATGTCTGGCGCCAGAAAAACGGGGCCGGCCAGCAGAGCCAATTCAAGCTACAGGCCATCGACCGCGGCGACATCGCCGAGAGCATCTCGGCCAATGGCACGCTTAATCCGGTGGTGCTGGTCAATGTCGGCACCCAAGTCTCGGGCAGCATCAAGCGCCTGCATGCCGACTTCAACAGCGCGGTGAAAAAGGATCAGGTGCTGGCCGAGCTCGACCCGGCATTGATCGAAGCGCAGCTCCGTCAGGATCAGGCCAATCTCAGCAACGCCGAGGCCAGTTTGAGTTTGGCCCGGGCCAAGGATAAGCGCGCGAAAGAGCTGTTCCAGCAGAAGTTCGTTTCCCAGGATGCCATCGATCAGGCCCGGCAAGCGCTCGATTCGGCGCTGGCCCAGGTCGCTCTAGCCCGCGCCCAGGTGGCGCGCAGCCGCACCAATTTGGCCTATACCGTGATCCGCTCGCCGGTCGACGGCGTGGTGGTGGCGCGCAACATCGACGTCGGCCAGACCGTGGCGGCCAGTTTTCAGACGCCCACGCTGTTCCAGATCGCCGGCGACCTCAAGGCCATGCAGATCGACACCAGCGTGGCCGAGGCCGACATCGGCAAGGTCCAGATCGGCCAGAAGGCCAAGTTCACGGTGGATACCTTCTCCGACCGCGAGTTCGAGGCGAGCGTGAAGCAGGTTCGCCTGAACCCCACGGTGCAGCAGAACGTGGTGACCTACAACGTGGTGCTGGTGGTCGACAATCCGGAGGGCAAGCTGCTGCCGGGCATGACTGCGCATGTCTCGATCAACGTCGGCCGCCATGCCAATGTGCTGCGCGTGCCCAATGCCGCGCTGCGCTTCAAGCCCAAGAGTGAAGAGAAAGAGGGCGGCAAGAACGGCGGCCGGAAAAAAGCCGGTGCCCAGGTCTACCGGCTGGTCGACGGCCAGCCGGCACCGGTCAAGGTGAAGGCCGGCGCCACCGACGGCAACTTCACCGAACTGAAGGGCGACGAGCTCAAGGCCGGCGACGAGGTTATCGTGCGCGAGATCAGCGCGGGCAAGGACAAGCAAAACAGCAAATTCCAGTTCCGCGTGATGTGATGTCGGCATTGATTCGGGTCGAGCAACTCACCAAGGCCTACCCGACCGGCGGCGGGGCGGTGCCGGTGCTACACGGCATCGATCTCAGCATTGCACCGGGTGAGTTCGTCGCCATCATGGGGCCGTCCGGTTCGGGCAAGTCCACCTTCATGAATATCTTGGGCTGCCTCGACGTGCCGAGCTCGGGCCATTACTACCTCGATGGCAAGGACGTCTCGGCCTTGCCGCCCGACGACTTGGCGGCCATGCGCAATCGCACCATCGGTTTCGTCTTTCAGGGCTTCAACCTGCTCAAGCGGGCCAGTGCACTCGACAACGTGGCGCTGCCCTTGCTCTATGCCGGCGTCGGCAAGGCCGAACGTCGGCATCGGGCCACGGAGTTGTTGCAGGCCACCGGCTTGGGCCGGCACCTGCATTCGCTGCCCAGCCAGATGTCGGGCGGCCAGCAGCAGCGGGTAGCCATCGCCCGCGCCTTGGTCAATCGGCCGCCGCTGATTCTGGCCGACGAACCGACCGGCAACCTCGACAGCCATACCAGCCACGAGATCATGGACATCCTGACCCGGCTCAATCGCGAGCAGGGCATCACCATCATCCTGGTTACGCACGAACTCGACATCGCGCACTATGCCAAGCGCCTGGTGCGCTTCGTCGATGGCCACATCGTCGAAGATGGGGTGCCGAGCCGATGAGACTGGGGACCTTCACCGCCATGCTGACCGAGGCACTGCGCGCCATGGCCATGAACCGCATGCGCACGGCCTTGGCCATGCTCGGCATGGTCATCGGCGTGGCGGCGGTGGTGCTGATGCTCGCCGTCGGCCGCGGCGCGCAGTTGGCGGTGGAACGTTCCATCGCCTCCATGGGCAGCAACCTGTTCATCGTGCTGTCGGGCGCCAGCACCTCGGGCGGTCTGCGCATCGGTGCGGGTACGACGCCGACCTTGACCCTGAGCGATGCCGAGGCCCTGGCCCAACTGCCTTCGGTCAAGGCGGTGGCGCCGACCTATCAGGGCAGCGCGCAGATGGTCTACGGCGCCAACAACTGGAGCACGCTGGTCTACGGTACGACGGCGGATTATTTCGCGGTGCGCGGCTGGAATTTCGAAGCCGGTCACGTTTTCGACGAAAACGATGTCCGCGGCGCGAGCCGGGTGGTCGTGCTCGGCAAGACCGTGGCCGAGAACCTGTTCGGCGAGGAAGACCCGATCGGCAAGATGGTGCGTATCAAGAACAGCCCGTTCCGCGTGATCGGTCTGCTCGAGCCCAAGGGCCAGAGCCTGGACGGGCGCGACCAGGACGACACCGCTTTGGTGCCGGTGACCACGGCCCAGCGCAAGCTGTTCGGCAACCCGTTTCCGGGCACGGTGCGTTATATCTCGGTGCAGGCGACCTCGCTCGAGGCCATGGCCGACGCCGAGCGAGAGATGGCCCAGTTGCTGCGCCAGCGCCATCGCCTGTCCGAAGGGGCCGAGAACGACTTCTCCATCCGCAACCTGACCGCCTCGGCCCAGGCCGAGGCCGAATCAGCCCAGGCCATGGCGGTCATGCTCGGTGCCATCGCCTCGATTTCGCTGCTGGTCGGCGGCATCGGCATCATGAACATCATGCTGGTCTCGGTGACCGAACGCACGCGCGAGATCGGCATCCGCATGGCGATCGGCGCGCGTCGTTACGACATCCTCAGCCAGTTCCTGTTCGAGGCGGTGATCATCTGCCTGGC
>JAJZTS010000004.1 GCA_021848725.1 Pseudomonadota bacterium | reverse complement strand
GCTCTATAGCCAATTCGGAATAGCCCATGACACTGGCCAAGATGTTGTTGAAGTCATGCGCGATACCACCGGTGAGCTGGCCGATCGCCTCCATCTTTTGTGCCTGCTGCAACTGCTTTTGCAATTGATCGCGCTCGACCTGTGCCCGTTTGCGCTCGCTGATGTCGCTCACCACCGAGACCGCGCCGCATAAATGCCCTTGGCTGTCGTTCAGGGGATAGGACGAAACCTTGTACCAGCCATCCAGGGTGGCCAAGGTGGTTTCGACCGACACCGCTGGGCTGCCTAACAAGACGGCCGCACAGGGCGGCTGCGGGTTCGGTGTGGCCGTACCGCAATAGATCTCTCGGTAGTCCATGCCGATCACGTTGCCATAGATAGGGCCGAAGCGCACTATCAAGGGACGGTTCGCACGCTGAATCGTGCCGTTGATATCCAATATGCAAACATAATCGGGCAAGGCATCGAAGGAGCGCTGCCAGGCCTCGTCGACGGCACGCAAGGCCTCCTCGGCATCATGGTGCTTCAGCCCGCCCTGGATGGGGCTGCAGATATCGATTTCACGCCGCTGTTCCCGGCGCCGGCGCAAACCGACGACAAAGGCAAAGGCGAACAACACGAGCAGCGCCACGGCCCCAGGCCACAACATGGAGCCAATCGCGCCCCCTGCCCCTTCCGAGTCTGCCGCGTGCGACCCGCGAGCAACAGATAAACAAACAATCCCGCCTGGATATAAAGCCCGATCGAAATAGCCGAGCTGAGAACCTTGACCTTGCCGTAGCCGCGCAACAAAGGGGTTTATCGTGATCATTTTCATAGGCAGCGAGCGCTCGCGGTTTATGTGGCCAAGGCACATAAACACAGCCAGTGCTATTCGTCCTTCACTCCTTGTTGATCGAAGCCCAACAAGCGCTGGACGGCCTGCATCAGGTCGCGGTGGGAAAAAGGCTTGGCCAGCGTGGCATTCACGCCCAGCCTGGTCGCCATGCGCAGATAATCTGCGCCATAGCCCCTATTGCCGCCGGATATGGCGATAATGGGCATGGTCGCCGTGTCGCGCCGGATATTCCAGATCATGCCAATACCCTCTTCCTCCGGCATCACGATATCGGTAATGACCAAATCGGGGTGGTAGCGCCGGCATATCTCCAGCCCTTCCTTGCCGTTAGCCGCCTGCAGCACCCTAAAGCCATGACTGTCGAGCAATTCCGACAAATAGCCTCGGAATTGCACATCGTCATCCACGACCAGCACGGCCCTCCGGCCCTGGCCTCGATCGGCGGTGGTATGGTTTTCGGCTAGCGTGCTATGACCCATTGGAACAGTGTAGTTCAGCAAGCTAGGCTGACAAGGCTTCGCCAACCGCTATCCGCAGCGTTGAAATCTGAAACGGTTTGCTGATGACCTGTGTGGCCCCGACTTGCCGGGCCACCGCGAGGTAATCGACTCGACCATCGCCACCGCCGCCGCCCGAGATCGCGATGATGCGGCTGGCCGGATAGTCCTGGCGCAACTGCATAATCAGATCGATGCCATTGATATCCGGCATACGCAAATCGGTAATGATCAGATCGGCCGGCTCGCTGCGAAACATGGCGCTGGCTTGCGCACCATTTTCCGCTTCGCGGACCTCGTGGCTATCCTGGCTTAATACCTCTTTCAGCAGCTTTCGCATCGGTGCCTCGTCATCGACCACCAATATCTTGGCCATATTTTTCTCCCTTATCTTGATTATTCCGAGCAACCTTGGCCGCCCGGCTTCCTGCCTTTTTTGTTTACCCTACCGTTTATCCCCGCCGAAGACAAGCCGGATTAAATAGCTAGCGATCACGATTCCTGCCGGTTCGATCTGCCATCCGCTTCACCGAATTCCCGTGCATAGCCCACCAGGCCAGTCAGGGCACGCACGATGCCATAGCCAAGCCAGGCCAAGGCCCGTCGATACCAAGGCAATAGCCGCCAAGGCAAACGATGCACCTGGCTCGCACCGGTACGCAGGGCGGTGAAGATACGGTCATGCAAATCCGAAGCGAACGCTCGATCATGCACCGCGATATTGGCCTCACGCGCCAGGACCAAACTGAATGGATCGATATTGCTGGACCCCACCGTCGCCCAGCTACGGTCGACCACGGCAACTTTGGCATGTAGAAAGCTGCTGCGGTATTCGTAGATCTCGACGCCGCGCTCCAAGAAAAACCGATAAAGCGCCAAGGTGGCATAGTGCTGAATGCGATACTCAATCCGGCCTTGCAGCAACAAAACGACGCGCACGCCGCGCTGGGCGGCCTCCGTCAAGGCATGGCGGAAACGCCAGCCCGGCAGAAAATACGCATTGGCGATGACAATTTCATGTTTGGCATCGCGTATAGCCTTGAAATAGGCCTCCTCGATGCGATGGCGGTGCCGCCAGTTATCTCGCAATAGCAACTCGGCGGCCTGTGTCCCTGCGGCAGCGGGCACCGGAAACGTCGGCCCCATCGAGGTGCGCCGCCGCGACCGACTCCATTCCACCAACCACCACAAGCGGCGCACGGCCGCATGCACCTCATGCACCAACGGCCCCTCCACTTGCACGGCATAATCGTAGCGATGCGAAGGATGGCCGGGCGCGTTATCGTCGGCGATGATGTTGATGCCACCGACAAAGGCGACGCGTCCGTCCACGACCACCAGTTTGCGATGCAGGCGGCGCAAGCGGTGCCGTCGCAGGCGCAGCAGGCCACGCTCCGGCCGGTAGTGACGCCACAGCACTCCGGCCGCACTCAAGCGTGCAGCCAATCCGGCCGAAAAGCCGCTGGCACCGAAACCATCCAACAACACATAGACCCGCACCCCTCGGGCTGCCGCGCGCATCAAGGCCTCGGCGACGGCCAGGCCAATGGTATCCGCCTCATAGAGATAACTCTCCAGCCGGACCTCGGTTTCGGCTGCGTCAATCGCCGCGAGCAAAGCCGGAAAATACTGCGGGCCATTTTCCAGCAAGGTCAAGCGATTGGACGGAACGATCATGGGCGATCGAAGCGGAGTTGTGCGGTCAAGGCGGCATGATCGGATAAGCGGCGCCAGCGACTGCCATGCAAGACATGGGCCGACTCGACTTCAAAACCTCGCACGTAGATACGGTCGAGCGAAAATAGGGGGAAGGCCGCCGGGAAGCTGCGGGCCGGTCGGCCATGCGCCACCTCGAACACCTCTCGAATCTGCAGCTCTTGCGCCATATAGCGAGCTGCCCGCTGGCGCCAATCGTTGAAATCGCCGGCAATAATCAGCGGCGCCTCTTCTGGCACCAAGGCCTGGATGCGTTCGGACACGATGCGCAACTGTTTGCGCCGGCCCGATTCGGTCAGCGCCAAATGGAGGCAAATGGCGTGCAGCGGCTGATCGAGGCCAGGCACGGCAATCTCGCAATGCAGCAGGCCCCGGCTTTCGAAGGCATGGGCCGAAATGTCCAGATTGTCCCAACGGACGATGGGATAGCGCGACAAGATAGCGTTGCCATGGTGGCCGTGGTCGTAGATCGCATTCTTGCCATAGGCAAAGTCGGTCCAGAGTTGATCTGCCAGGAATTCGTACTGCGGTTTGGCTGGCCAGGCCTCAAAGCGACCGGCATGCTCGGTATGCTCGCCGACCACTTCTTGCAGAAACACCAAGTCGACATTCAGGCTCGCCAATCGGTCGCGCAACTCATGCACGACCATGCGCCCATTGAAGAAGGACAGGCCCTTGTGGATGTTGTAACTGGCGACACGCAGAGGCTGGCTCATGCGGTCATTCTCGCTCAGTGCTTGCTGACTTCTTTAGCCAGATCGGGCTTCTTGGGGCGGATGTCCTTGACGGCATCCTTGCCGGCTTCGACCTTGCTGCCGTTTTCGGCCTTTGCGTCCTTGCCAGGCTCCTTGCCAACCTCTTTGCTTGGCTCCTTGACCGCTTCCTTGCCACCGTCCTTGGCGAGCCCCATCGCCGTCCGGCTGTCTGCGCCTTGGTCGAGCGGCTTGCCATCCGCATCCAACTTAGGCGGCTCCTCCGCCATTTTGCGGTCGGCCATGTATTCGTTCATTTCCTTCCAACCGGCGTAGATCGACGCGCGTGGATAGGATTCGTTGAGGCTGTAGCAGTCCTCCAGGCCACGCCCGGACAGACGGCACGCCGCCCCGATGGCCTTGGCCTCGGCTTCTGCCTTCGCCGGATCCTGGATCCCTATCCGTTCTTTCACGGCGTCGCACGCGCTCAAGCTGAGCAGCACCAGCAGGGACATAACAATGCGCTTCATGCGGGTCTCTCGCATACCGTATTTTTTCGACGCAATGGGTGCAACTATAACGCTTAAGCCGCTTGCCCGTCAGGATCCAAACACGAACGAGCCACGGCAAAGGCCGCTGCGTAGCGAAGCCGCCTCACTTGGCCAGCTCGCCCAAGCGGCGGATGGCCGCTGCATTGCTGGGCGAAAAACACAGGTCCGCCGCCGCCCGCCAAGGCAGCCACTGAAAATTCAGATGCTCGCGCGGCGCAAGCCGCACGGCTGCAGGCTCAGGCAGTTGCAAACCGAAGACGTGTTCGGTGTTATGCGTGGTGCCCGGGGCATAGCGGTGCCGATAACACTCATAGATTTCATAGACATTGTGATAACCCCAGTCAGTCAGCACATAATCGCCAACGGCCAAACCGGTCTCTTCCAGCACCTCGCGGGCTGCAGTCTGCGCCAGGGACTCGCCGGCATCCTGGCTGCCGGTCACCGATTGCCACCAACCCGGGTGGTCGGCCCGCTCCAACAAGAGCACTTGCCGGTCCGGCGTGTGGATCACCACCAGGACCGAGACGGGGATTTTGTGGGACTTCATACCGACTCAGGATAACGGGCAAGTTCGATCAGGTTGCCGTCTGGATCACGGAAGTAGATGGATTCTACGGGGCCAAGTGCGCCAGTTCTGGCCACAGGCCCCTCCTCCAACGCCACACCGCAGCGCTTCAGGCGCGCGATGATCGCTTCCAGCCCGGCATCGGTAACGAAGCACAGGTCTGCACTACCGGGCGTGGGCCTCAGGGCATGCGGCGTGTATTCCCGCCCGGCCTGATGCAAGTTGATCTTCTGCGCGCCGAACCGGAGGGCCACTCGACCGTCACCGAAGACGACACGCTCCAGGCCCAGGACCTGTTCAAAGAAGGCCACTGTCGCCTCGACATCGGCGACAGTCAGCACCAGATGGTCGAGACTAAGGATGCGCACCGTTGTCAGGGCCCGTTATTGCGCCTTCTGCCGCAGGCGGATGTGCAGCTCGCGCAACTGTTTCTCGTCGACCACATTGGGTGCCTGGGTCATCAGGTCGTTGGCGCGCTGGGTCTTGGGGAAGGCAATGACGTCGCGGATCGACTCGGCGCCGGTCATCAGCGCGACCAGGCGATCGAGGCCGAAGGCCAGGCCGCCGTGCGGCGGTGCGCCGAATTTCAAGGCGTCGAGCAGGAAGCCGAACTTCTCGCGCCGCTCCTCCTCGCCGATATTGAGCGCGGCGAACACCTTCTCCTGCACGGCCTCGCGGTGGATACGGATGGAACCGCCACCCACTTCCCAGCCGTTGAGCACCATGTCGTAGGCCTTGGACAGCGCTTGGCCCGGGTCGGTGGTGAGGTAGTCCTCGTGACCCTCCTTGGGCGAGGTGAACGGGTGGTGCAGGGCATCCCAGCGGTTCTCGTCCTCGTTGAACTCGAACATGGGAAAATCGACCACCCACAAGGGCGCCCAGGCACGGCCGTCGACATAGCCCTTCTCGTGGCCCAGCTTCAGGCGCAGGGCGCCCAAGGCGTCATTGACCACCTTGGCCTTGTCGGCGCCGAAGAAGATGAGGTCGCCGTTCTGGGCACCGGTGCGCGCCACGATCTCTTGCAACGCGGCCTCGTTCAGGTTCTTGACGATGGGCGATTGCAGGCCGGTCTCGTTCAGTTGCGCCACGTCGTTGACCTTGATGTAGGCCAGGCCCTTGGCGCCGTAGATCTTGACGAACTCGGTGTAGCCGTCGATCTCGCCGCGGGTAAGCTGGCCACCGTTCGGCACGCGCAGCGCGGCGACGCGGCCCTTGGGGTCGTTGGCTGGGCCGGAAAAGACCTTGAACGCGACGTCCTTCACCGCATCGGTGACCTCGACGATCTCCAGGGTCACCCGCATGTCCGGTTTGTCCGAGCCGTAGCGGTTGATCGCCTCGGCGTAGGCCATGCGCGGGAAGGGCTGGGGCAGGTCGACGTCGATCGCCGCCTTGAAGGTGGCGCGGATCATGCCTTCGACCAGGTTCATCACGTCCTCCTCCTCGACGAAGGACATCTCCAGATCGACCTGGGTGAACTCGGGCTGGCGGTCGGCCCGCAGGTCCTCGTCGCGGAAGCACTTGGTGATCTGGAAATAGCGGTCGAAACCGGACACCATCAACAACTGCTTGAACAACTGGGGCGACTGCGGCAGCGCATAGAACATGCCGTCGTGCACGCGGGACGGCACCAGATAGTCGCGCGCGCCCTCGGGCGTGGAGCGGGTGAGCATCGGGGTCTCGACCTCGATGAAGCCGTTGCCGTCGAGATGGTCGCGCATCAGCTTGGCCGTGCGGTAGCGCAGCATCATGTGCTTCTGCATCACCGGCCGGCGCAGGTCAAGGTAGCGGTAGGTCAGGCGCACGTTCTCGCTGAGGTTCTCGTCGTCGAGCAAGAAGGGCGGTGTCACGCTGGGGTTGAGCACCTCGATCTCTTTGGTCAGCACCTCGATCTCGCCGGTGGGGATGTTGGTGTTCTCGGTGCCGGCCGGGCGGGCGCGCACGCGGCCGGTGATCTTGAGCACGAATTCGTTGCGCACCTCTTCGGCGATCTTGAACGCCTCGGGCGTATCGGGGTCGATCACCACCTGCACCGTGCCCTCGCGGTCTCTGAGGTCGATGAAGATTACGCCGCCGTGGTCGCGCCGGCGGTGGGCCCAACCGCAGAGGGTGACGGTTTGGTCGATGTCCGCGCGGGTGACCGCGCCGCAATAACTACTTCGCATGCTGCTTTCCTTGGAGATTGTTCAGTCGCCGGGATAGTTGGCCGCCTTGCTGGCGGCTGATACTACCCCCATGGACACGATGTATTTCAGCGCGGTATCGACCGAGATATCGACCTCGATAGTCTCGTCGCGCCGCACATAAAAATAAAAACCGTTCACCGGGCTCGGCGTGGTCGGAATGAACACCGCCACATAATCGCCTTCAAGCCGCCCTGCCACCTCGTCCGGGATATTGGTCTGAAAGGCGAGCGACCAAGCCTGCGGGTGCGGATAACGCACCAGCAGCACCTTGCGAAAGGCTTGGCCGGAACCGGACAGCAGGGTATCGGAAACCTGCTTGACGCTGCCGTAGATCGACTTCACCACCGGGATGCGGTTGAGCAGGCCCTCCCAGAAGCGCAACAAACGCTGGCCGATCAGGTTGGCGGCCAACAAGCCGGTGAGAAAGATCACCAAGGCCGTGAGCAACACGCCGAGCCCGGGCAGATAGAACCCCAGCCAGACCTCCGGCCGCCATGGCTCGGGCAACAGCAGCAGGGTCTGGTCCATGGCGCCGATCAAGGCGTCGAGCACCCAAACGGTAATGCCGAGCGGGACCCAGATCAGCAAACCGGTGATGAAATAACGCCTTACGGGGGCCATGGGGTCGGTTAAAAATTTCCTTGCGTTAAAACGAAGGGCGGAGCCGCGCTCCGCCCTCTCCAGCCGAAACAGCGTGCCCTACAGCCGTCAAGAGGCCGGGCAAGCGCCGCAGCCGCCCGCCCCGCAGGCGTGGGCCGGCGCCTCTTCCTTCTTCGTGGCGCTGCTGCCCCCCTTGAAATCGGTGGCATACCAACCGGAACCCTTGAGCTGGAAACCGGCGGCAGTCAGCATCTTGCTATAGGTGGCCTGGCCGCACTTCGGACACGCGGTCAACGGCGCGTCGGACACCTTTTGCATCTCATCTTCCTGGTGGCCGCAGGCGGCGCACTTGTAGGCATAAATCGGCATTTCGAACTCCTTAGGCAATGCGCCGTGGCGCAACGCGAAACGGCATGAATTATATCAACAAATTCTTATAGTTAGATAAGCCATCGCGGCCGATTTTCAAGCCCCGCTCAAGGGTGGGCCAGTTTGCTCAGCTTGAGATAGTCCACCTTGCCCGAGCCCAGCACCGGCAAGCCCGGCACCACCTGGATGCGCCTGGGCAAGGCCAGCTCGGGATAGCCCAGGCCGCGCGCGGCGGCGGCCAATTGCTCGCGAGTCAGCTCCGAGTCGGTGGTAAACAACACGATCGCCTCGCCCCGTCCGGTATCCGGCACGTTGAGGGCGGCATGCATGGCCTCGCCGGAGGCGGCCCGGGCGATCGCCTCGGTCAGCTCCAAACAGACCATTTCGCCCGCCACCTTGGCGAAGCGTCGGAGCCGGCCGACGATGCTGACAAAACCCTCCGGGTCGATTTCGACCACATCGCCCATATTGTGCCACCCCGGCCCCAGGGCCGAATACGGCGGCTCCAACACACCCGGCGCTTCATAGCGGTAATAGCCGGACATCATGTTCGGCCCGCGCACATGCAGCTCGCCGCCCGAGGCGATACCGGGCACCGCCACCAGGCGGGCCTCGATGCCCGGCAGCAACGGGCCGACGGTGCCCGGATGATTCGCGCCGGGTAGATTGACCGACAGCACCGGCGCCATCTCGGTCGCGCCGTAACCTTCGAACACCTCGATACCGAATTTCTCCTGCCATAGTTGGCGCACCGGCTCGGCCAACTTCTCCGCGCCGGCGATCACATAGCGCAGGCTGCGCAGATTTTCCGACTGCGCATGGCGGGCGTACTGGTTGAGAAAGGTACTGGTGCCGAAGATCACCGTACTGCGATGTCGCCCGATCAGTTCGACGATGTTCTTGTAGTGCAGCGGGCTGGTATACAACAACAAGGGACAGCCCGCGATCAGCGGCAGCAAGGCGCCCGCGGTCAGCCCGAAGGAATGGAAGATCGGCAGCACATTGAGGAAGCGGTCTTGCTCGGTAAAGGGAAAGGCCTGCCGAATCTGCGCAATATCGGCCAGGATGGCTCGATGCGACAACACCACCCCCTTGGGCCGCCCCTCGGTACCGGAGGTGAACAGCACGACGGCCGGCGCTTCCGGGTCACCCGCGGGAGCAGCCAAGCTCGGCCACCACAAGGCGAAGCTCATCAGCCACAACTTGTCGAACCAGCCGAACTGGCGCCGCAGGTCTTCGAGATAGACGATGCGCACATCCTTGAGACCCTGCAGGGTCTCGCCCAGATTGGCCTTGGCCAAAAACTCGCGCGAGGTCAGCACGGTGCGAATGCGCGCGGTCTCGCAGGCGTTCTGGGTAATCTCCGGCCCCGACGTGTAATTGAGCAGGCAGGGCACGCGGCGAAAAGCGCTCAAGCCGAAGATCAGACCGACCGTGGACACCATATTGGGCATGAACACGCCGACGTGTTCGCCCGGCTCGCTGATCTTGCAAGCCAAGCGTCCCAGGGCCAGGCTGATCTTCAACAGGTCACCGTAGCTATAGTGGCCCGGCCGCATGTCCTCGATCTGACCTTTGTCGCGCCGGCCATGCCGATGCACGGCCTTCAGCAAGGCAGCAAACAGCGTGTCGCGCGAATGGAGCTCGAAAGGTTGCGCCGGCCAGGCGGCCAGCGTCGTAGCGGGGTTGGATGGCTGCGCTACGCTACCCATGGCAGCCCTGTCTTAGAAAGTATGGGTGTACTGTGCGCTGACGATATTGATCTGGCCTTGGTATTGGCCCTTTACCCGAATCGGCGCCTCGAGGTGATTGATCGAGGCATCGCGCATGAACAGATGGGCATAGCCAAAATCGATCCAGCCCTTGTCCGACATCTTGTATTGGCCGCCCAAGGCCAGCCAAGTCCGATCCGTATCCGGCAAACGCACCGTCCGGTGCTCGGCATCCGGCACCGGGTTCTGGTCATAGGCCAGACCGACCCGCCACGTCCACGTGTCGCTCTTGCGGTAATTGGCGCCGACGGAAAGGCGCAGCGTGTCGTTCCAGTTCTCCGGCACCGTCACGTTGACCGCCCCCGTGGTCGCCAATTTGTCGAAGCTGCTCCAACCGGTCCAAGTGAGGTCAGTCAGGATGTCCCACCGCTCGTTGAGCCGATTGAACAAGCTCAGCGAAGCGCTGGCGGGGGTCGTCAAATTGGCGGCGATCGCGCCATTGACCGGGCCAGTCGCCCGACCGGCCAAGCGGTACTTGAGTTCGGAACGGTAGGCCAGGCCCAGCCGGGTATTGTTGTCGAGCTTGACCAGCATGCCGAGGTTATAGCCCCAGGCATCGTCATCGCCTCTCAGTTTCAAGATGTTCACCGCGGGCGCCGTGGCACTGCTGGACAGGCCCACCTCGGCCTTCTGGTAATCGATCCCCATACCCACCGAAACCTTGTCGCTGTATAGCCAAGCCAGGCTCGGGTTCACATTGATCGTCTTGATGTGGGAAGTCACGCCTTGGGTTTGCCCGGCCCAGGGCGCGCTGTATTCGGTCTTCAGGCCGAAGGGCGCATTCACCCCGATGCCCCATTTGAAACCGGGCCTCAAATCGCCGGCATAGTAGAAGCTGGGCAAGAACGCGAATCCGCCGAGATCGCCGCCGCTCCCCAATGCACCCAAGGTGCTGCCGTTATCCGTGAGCTTGGCGGAGGTTTCGAGCAAATGGCCGGCCACCACGAGTTGGCTGCCCTCGATGCGCAGCAAGCCTGCCGGATTGTAGAAGACCGTGCTGGCATCCTGCGCCGACGCGGCCTGTCCGGCATAGGCATTACCGAGCCCGCTCGCATTCTGTTCGACCAGCGCGAAGCCCGACGCCCATGCTCCACCCTGCACGCCCATCCAGCCCAACACTGCGACCAGTGTCTTCACTCGCATTCCGTTCTCCTTCATACCTCCAGACAGCTGCGTAACTTTAGGCCGAAGCCGGGTCCCGCCGCAACAGTCTTGTCACCAAGGCCCTCAGCTTGGCCGGGTGCACCGGCTTGTTCAGCAGCGGATAGGCACGCGCTTCCACGCTTCGCTTGCAGGCCCCGGCCATATCGCCCGTAATCACGATCACGGGAAACATCGCCCCGCGAAACAAGTGACGCAGCCGATCCACGACATCCAATCCGCTTTCGCTCGCGCCCAGTCGATAATCGGTCACCACCAGCGACGGCGGTTGCCGCAATTGCCGCATCGCTTCCGTGCCGTCACGCGCGATGGTGACATCCAAACCCCACCCCTGCAACAAAGTGCCAAGGGCATCCAGCACCTCCTCATCGTCGTCCAGCAATAGCACCCGGCCTTCAAGGCGGGCATATGCGGCAACGGGCGCCTCCATCGCGCGCGCGCCACCCGATAACGCTGACCCCGCCAGCGGCACGTCGAGATTGAACACCGAGCCCTTACCCGCAACCGAGCGCACCTCGAGCCGATGGCCGAGCAGCCGCGCCAAGCGATCGACGATGGCCAAGCCGAGGCCCAGCCCTTTCATGCGCCCTGGCCGGACGGGTTGAACCTGATAAAACTCGGTGAAGATGCTGGAAAAGTGCTCGGCGGGAATGCCAATACCGCTATCCCAAACCTGAAAGCGGATATGGTCGCCATGACGCCGGGCGGCCAACAAGATGCCGCCCTTGTCGGTGTAGCGCAACGCGTTCGAAACCAGATTGCGCAAGATGCGATCGAGCAGAACGGGGTCGCTTTCTACGTGGTAAGCCGCGCCGCGCAGTCGAATGCGAAGCCCATGCGCCGCCGCTTCATACTGAAAATCGTCGCGCAGCCGCTCCAACAAATGCGTCACGGATACCCGGCCCACTTGCGGCTGAACGCTGCCGGCATCCAATCGGGAGACATCGAGCACGGCGCTGAACAGGCTCTCGGTCGTGGCCAGCGAAGCCTGGATCTTGTCCAAGATCGCCTTGCCCTCCGCGGTCGCCACATGCGGCTCCAAGGCCGACGCGAACAAGCCGATCGCATGCATGGGCTGCCGCAAATCGTGGCTGGCGGAGGCGAGAAAACGCGACTTGGCCTGGCTTGCCAGTTCGATCGCTTGCTTTTGCCGGGTCAGTTCAGCCGTCGCCTGCGCGACATGCTGCTGCATATCGCTGCGCAATGCCGACAACCGCCTTGCCATGGCCTCGACCCCTTGCCGCAGCGCTTCGAGATCATCGCCTGGGCCAATCTGGACGTCGGGCCCAAGCGCATCCCCGACCACGGCGGTTAACGCATCGAGCGCACGCAACCGTCGCATCGCCAGGACATAGGCGGCCAACCCCGCCGCGACCATAGCCGACACCGCCATGACCAAGACCACTCCGGCAAACGTATCGCCTGCCTGCCGACCTACTGGGCTATTTAGAAAAAAATAGGCCGCCGAAAACACCAGCAACGCACTGGCCGGCAGCAGCATGAGCCAGGCCCACCGCATGCGTAGCCTCATGCCCAGCCTCCACTCACATCAATACAGGCGGGCATCGTGACTTGACCGGCAGCGACTAGACTAGATTGAGACGGCGCGCCAACAAGGCGGCCTCGGTGCGATTGGCGACGCCGAGCGCCCGGTAAACCCCATTCAGATGCGCCTTGACCGTGCCCTGGCTCAGATCGAGGTCGCGGCAGATTTGCTTGTTCGTCTTGCCGTCGGCCAGCAAGCGCAACACCTCGCGCTGACGATCGGTCAAGCGCGACAGCACACTGCCGTCGGTGATCTCGACAGCGGAACCGAGCAATTGCGGCGGGATATAGATCCCACCCGACAGCACCAGGCGCAAAGCGGAAAACATGATTTGCGAAGAAGACGATTTGGGGATGAAGCCCGCCACGCCGATCTCCAGCAAGGCCTCGACCAACGGACGCGACTCGATGGCCGACAGGATCACGACGGGGATACCGGGAAAGCGGTTCAACAGGTCTTGCACGCTGTCCACGCCGGACATGCCGGGCATCGACAAATCCAGCAGCACCAAATCGGTATCGGCATTCTGCTCGGCCTGAGACAAGACCTCGAATAAGCTCGCCGCCTCCAGCACCGTGGCCTGCGGGTCGAGTTGTTTCAGCAGCAGCGCGAAACCGTCTCGAAACAGGGCATGGTCATCGGCAAGAATGGCCTTCATGACAGCGAAGAGGGGTTAGAACGGGATGTCGTCGTCGATATCGTCAAAGCCGCCGCCGGAACCGCCGCCGGAACTGGCCGGCTTGCCGCGGCCGCCGCCCGACTCCTCGCCGCCGCCCCAGGAGCCGCCGCCACCGCCTTCACCGCGACTACCGAGCATCTGCATCTCGTTGGCGACGATCTCGGTGGAGTACCGTTTGACGCCGTCCTTCTCCCATTCGCGGGTGCGCAGGCTGCCCTCGACATAGACCGGACGGCCCTTCTTCAGATACTCGCCGGCAATCTCGGCCAGCTTGCCGAAGAACACCACACGGTGCCATTCGGTGCGTTCTTGTTTCTCGCCACTCTTGTCCTTGAAACGATCGGTGGTCGCCAAACGGATGGTGGTCACCGCATCGCCGCTGGGCATGTAGCGCGTTTCCGGGTCCGCGCCCAGGTTGCCGACCAGAATTACCTTGTTCACCGAAGCCATTCAAACTCCCCCTTGCAATGCGTGTCTCACGCCGTCCTCATCCCAGCCGATCTGGCTGACCTTGAGCATCACCACCCCTTCGTCCGCCAGAACCGTCACCGATTCTACGCCAGCGAACACCTTCAGCCGGGCCGCCAACATCTGCGCTGCGGCTACATCGAGTTGACCGATATGGAACATCTGGGTCTTCACCCGCATCGGCGGCCGCATACTTTTCGCCAACACAAGCCAGAAGCCGACCAGCACCGCGCAGAAGACGAACACGGCGGAATAGCCCCAAGCCTTGGCCAGCCAACCACCGACGGCACCGCCAAAAAACAGGCCCAAGGCTTGGCTCGTATTGTATACCCCCATGGCCGTGCCTTTAGCCTCGGGCGGCGCCACCTTGGAAATCAGCGAGGGCAGACTCGCCTCCAAGATATTGAAGGCGACGAAATAGGCAAACAGGGCCGCAACGATTTCGGCGAAGTGGCCCATGGCCAGACTGAAGCCGATCTGGGCGAGCAACATCAAGGCCACGGCGGCGACGAAGACCTGCTTCATGCGGCCATACTTCTCGGCGTAGATGATGGCCGGCACCAAGACCACGAAAGAGCCGAGCAGCACAGGCAAGTAGACCTGCCAATGCGAACTGGCGGAGAGCCCGCCCGCCTCGTGCAAGGCCAACGGCACGATGACGAACATCGCCATCTGCGCGGCATGCAGCGCAAAGATGCCATAGTTCAGCCGCAACAGTTCGGTGTCGCGCAACACGCCGCGCAGGCGGCCCATACTGGCTTGGGCATCCGAGTGGAAGGCGGTCACGCCCGGATTCGGCGTCACGAACTTGACGACCCCGATGGCCAGCAAGGCCAGCACCCCAGTCATGGCGAAGATGCCGGGCACGCCGATCCAACGGTAAAGCAGCGGACCGCCGGCGAGAGAAATGGCAAAGGTCAGGGCGATGGTGCCGCCGATCATGGCCATGGCGTGGGTGCGCTTCTCCTCCCGCGTGAGGTCGGCCAGCAAGGCGGTGATCGCCGCCGAGATCGCGCCGGCACCTTGCAGCGCGCGGCCGAAGATGACCGTATAGATGTCGCTTGCGCTGGCCGCCAAGAAACTGCCCAAGGCGAAGATGATCAAGCCCACGATGATCACCGGCTTGCGCCCCCAGCGGTCCGAGGCCATGCCGAAGGGCAGCATCAGCAAGGCCTGGGTCAGGCCGTACATACCCAGGGCCAGGCCGACCAGGGCCTTGTCCTGGCCGCCCGGCAGATGCTGGGCATAGAGCGAGAACACCGGCAGGATCAGGAACATGCCCAGCATGCGCAGGCCGAAAATGGCCGCGAGCGAGCCTGCCGCCCGGCGTTCCGAGCGGGTCATGGAAACAGCTTCGGAAGACATATTTGAGGCAAACGCCGAAATTTGCGTATATTAGCCGTTTTGCTTTCTCAGGCCGAGCAATGATCCGCATCCGGGGCGCCCGCACCCACAACCTCAAGAACGTCAATCTCGACCTGCCGCATCATCAACTGATTGTTATCACGGGCCTTTCCGGCTCGGGCAAGTCCTCCCTGGCGTTCGACACCCTCTACGCCGAGGGCCAGCGCCGCTATGTCGAGTCGCTCTCGGCCTATGCCCGGCAGTTCCTGCAATTGATGGAGAAGCCCGATGTCGATCTGATCGAGGGGCTGTCGCCCGCCATCGCCATCGAGCAGAAGACCGCCTCGCACAACCCGCGCTCGACCGTGGGCACGGTGACCGAGATCCACGACTACCTGCGCCTCCTGTTCGCCCGGGCCGGCACCCCGCGCTGCCCGGAGCACGGCATCGAGCTGGCCGCGCAGACGGTGTCGCAGATGGTCGATCAGGTGCTGAGCCTGCCCGAGGACACCAAGCTGATGATCCTGGCACCGCTGGTGGTCGGCCGCAAGGGCGAGCAGCTGGCCCTGTTCGACGAGTTGCGCGCCCAGGGCTTCGTCCGCCTGCGGGTCGACGGCGAGGTCTACGACATCGACGCCCTGCCCAAACTGGACAAGAACAAGAAGCACACCATCGAGGCCGTGGTCGACCGGCTCAAGGTCAAGGCCGAGGTGAAGCAACGCCTGGCCGAATCGTTCGAGACCGCGCTGCGCCACTCCGACGGCAAGGCCCTGGCGGTGGACATGGACAGCGGCCACGAACAGCTGTTCTCGGCCAAGTTCGCCTGTCCGGTGTGCGACTACGCCCTGCCCGAGCTGGAACCGCGGCTGTTCTCGTTCAACAACCCGATGGGCGCCTGCCCCAAGTGCGACGGTTTGGGTGCGATCACCTTCTTCGACCCCAAGCGCGTGGTCGCCTTCCCCCACCTGTCGCTCGCCTCCGGCGCGATCAAGGGCTGGGACCGGCGCAACGCCTTCTTCTTCCGCATGCTGACCGACCTGGCCCTGCACTACGGCTTCGACATCGAGGCGGCGTTCGAAGAACTGCCCGAGCGGGTGCGCGAGATCGTGCTCTACGGCAGCGGCGGCGAGGTCATCCCCTTCCACTACCTCGGCGAAGGCAACCGCAAGGTCACCCGCCAGCACAGTTTCGACGGCGTCATCCCGATCTTGGAAAAGCGCTACAAGGACGCCGAATCGCAGCTCTTGCGCGAGGAGCTGGCCAAGTACATCGCCAGCCGGCCCTGCCCCGAGTGCGAGGGCTCGCGCCTGCGCATCGAGGCGCGCCACGTCACCATCGGCGGCCAGACTCTGCATGCCCTGTCGCATCTGCCGATCCGTCAGACTCTGGCCTTCTTCGAGCAGCTACAACTGACCGGCCACCGCGCCCAGGTGGCGGACAAGATCGTGAAAGAGATCGTCGCCCGCCTGTCCTTCCTCAACAACGTCGGCCTCGATTACCTGTCGCTCGAGCGCTCGGCCGACACCCTGTCCGGCGGCGAGGCGCAGCGCATCCGCCTGGCCTCGCAGATCGGCTCCGGCCTCACCGGGGTGATGTACGTGCTGGACGAGCCCTCCATCGGCCTGCACCAGCGCGACAACGACCGCCTGCTCGGCACCCTCAAACACCTGCGCGACCTGGGCAACACCGTGATCGTGGTCGAGCACGACGAGGATGCCATCCGCACCGCCGACTACGTGGTCGACATGGGCCCCGGTGCCGGCGAGCACGGCGGCGAGGTGGTGGCCGAGGGCACGCCGAAGGATATCCTGGCCAGCAAGACCTCGCTCACCGGCCAGTACCTCGCCGGCAAGAAGCGTATCGCCGTGCCCAAGAAGCGCCAGGCGCCGGACCCGGAACGGCAATTGGTGCTCAGCGGCGCCACCGGCAACAACCTGAAGGCGGTCACGCTCAAGCTGCCGCTCGGCCTGTTCGTCGGCATCACCGGGGTGTCTGGCTCGGGCAAGTCGACCCTGATCAACGACACCCTGTATGCCGCCGTGTCCAACCTGCTCTACGGCTCGGCCCTGGAGCCGGCGCCGTTCGAGAGCATCGACGGCGTCGAGTTCTTCGACAAGGTGATCAACGTCGACCAGAGCCCCATCGGCCGCACGCCGCGCTCCAACCCGGCCACCTACACCGGCCTGTTCACCCCGATCCGCGAGCTGTTCGCCGGCGTGCCCCAGGCGCGCGAGCGCGGCTACGGCCCCGGCCGCTTCTCGTTCAACGTCAAGGGCGGCCGCTGCGAGGCCTGCCAGGGCGACGGCATGATCAAGGTGGAGATGCACTTCCTACCCGACATCTACGTGCCCTGCGACGTCTGCCACGGCCAGCGCTACAACCGCGAGACGCTGGAGGTGCAGTACAAGGGCAAAAGCATCCGCGAGGTGCTGGAAATGACCGTGGAAGAGGCCTACGAGTTTTTCAAGCCGGTGCCCACCGTGGCGCGCAAACTCAAGACCCTGATCGACGTCGGCCTCACCTACATCCGCCTGGGCCAGTCGGCCACCACGCTATCCGGTGGCGAGGCGCAGCGGGTCAAGCTGGCGCTGGAACTCTCCAAACGCGACACCGGCCGCACCCTGTACATCCTGGACGAGCCGACCACCGGCCTGCACTTCCACGACATCTCGCTGCTGCTCGACGTGCTCCATCGCCTGGTCGGCCATGGCAACACCGTGGTGGTGATCGAGCACAACCTTGACGTGCTGAAAACCGCCGACTGGATCATCGACCTCGGCCCCGAGGGCGGCGACGGCGGCGGTTATATCCTGGCCGAGGGCACGCCGGAGCAGGTGGCCAAGCACCCGGATAGCCATACCGGGCGCTATCTCAAGTCGGTATTGAAGCCCCAAGGAACCAGACCAGCCACATCTTGACTTGGCCCCAATAAACCCTTTAGTTTCAAGGCTTCATTCTCTTTGTGAAAAAAATAGGGGGATTTGTGGGTTCTATCAAAATGTTTGTTTCAGGGTTGCTGTTTGTCGTAAGCAGCATGGCGTCCGTCGCACCGGCATTCGCGGATCTGTCGATGGTATCGACGAACACGTTCCAGTGGTTGGCGGCTGGGGAGAACGGTACGCTGCTAGGCGGGAGCGGCAGTGGCGTATCGAAGAGTGCTGACAATGGCAAAACCTGGACGACGCTTGCACCCTCTGCAAGCAACCAACCATATACCAGTCTCACCTATACGGCCGCCGACAAGACCTATTGGCTGGGCACGCAAAAGGGAATTTTGTATTCCACCGATGCCGGCGCAACCTGGGCCCAAACCGCTACTGGCTTGTTGCTTATAAGCGATGAGGCATATCCGATTTCCGGCATCACGCTGACTGCCGGCAACACCTATGTACTGTCATCGAGTTTCGGTCGGGTGTGGACGAGCCGCGATAGGGCAAGCTGGACGAACGTTAGCAGTAATGGCCTGCCCACGACAGGCTCCCCACCGTTTGTTTCCAATAGGCCGGTACTGGCAGTGCGTGCCACGTTGGGTAATTTACTGCTCGCTGGCACCTCGGTGGGCGTCTACGCTTCCACTAACGAGGGACAGACCTGGGCGCTCAAGGGGCTGAACGGCAGAAAAGTGACCGATATCCAGGTCACGAGCGACGGTAATGTTTTGGCCCTCGCCGAGGGAGATGGCGCTTATATTTTATCGAGCGGCCAGAATGATTTTATCAAGACGTCCTTGTCTTTCGTTCCTACTGCAATCGCCGCCGACAGATCCAAGCTTTATGCGGGAGGGGCCAATGGCGCGCTTTACGAATCAAGCGATGGCGGCGCGACGTGGCGTGCTTCGGCAGGTTCTGCCACCCTGGGAGCGGGAACCGTCAATGCCTTGGTTGCAAAAGCCGGTGCGCTATATGCGACAACTTCGAAGGGGACGTTCTTTTCTCCCCCAACACCCAGCAAGCTTGCCACGGCAACCACGACAGTGACAGGGACGAATGTCAGTATAACGGGTACGGTCTCGCCAGGTTTCACCGACGTTGGCAAGCCTGGAGCGACCTACGTCATGTTCGAGAACGTGGCATTGAAGGAATATTACTTCCTGAGCAAAACAAAAGGCTGGAGTAGAGCTTATGGGACCCCCTACGAGACCACGAGCAGCCTGCAGGAGGCCATGCCGCTAAGTATCGTTAATAATTTCAGTTTGGATTTTATGCGTTACCTCGAAGGCGGTCAGTTGTACATCGGCTATGGGCGCAGTGATGACCCGGACACGGACAACGACACGTTCACTAATATGGCAGTGAATCACACTTTCTTGTGGGTTTGCACCATTACGAACGGCAGATGCTAGGCGGTTGCATGAGACGGGAAGTTCCAGGCACCGTGCCGAAGAATCCCCAACGCACGCGCACCCGTCAACCAAGGGATTCAAGCCCGATAGCCAAATCCGCGCGGATGCAACTCCTCCCCAAGCATGAGCGCCCCTGTAGCGCGGCGGCGCCGGAGATTTCGGTGTAAGCTGCCGGCCTTGCGTTTTGTTGCGCCAGCCACGAGAACCGCCCATGTCCGAACCTGTCCGCCTGTCCAAGCTCATGGCCGAACGCGGGCTGTGCTCGCGGCGCGAGGCCGATGCCTATATCGAGCGCGGCTGGGTCTTTGTCGACGGCCGGAAGGTCGACGTGCTCGGCACCCGGGTGGCCCCGAACTGCGAGATCAAGCTCGCCCAGCAGGCGGACCAGCAGCAACAGCGCCGGGTGACCGTGTTGCTGCACAAGCCGGTAGGCTATGTCTCCGGCCAACCGGAGCCGGGCTTCACGCCGGCCGTGACGCTGATCCAGCGCAACACCCAATGGCAAGAGAGCCGCGGCCCGGCCTTCAGCCCGGCACAGCTACGCGGCCTGGCCCCGGCCGGCCGGCTGGACATCGACTCGACCGGCTTGTTGGTGCTCACCCAGGACGGCCGCATCGCCCGGCAATTGATCGGCGACGACTCCGAGGTGGAAAAGGAATACCTGGTGCGGGTGGAGGGCCGGCTATCCGACGACGGCCTGGCCCTGCTCAACCACGGCCTGTCGCTCGACGGCCACCAACTGCGGCCGGCCAAGGTGAGCTGGCAGAACAAAGACCAGTTGCGCTTCATCTTGAAAGAGGGCCGCAAGCGGCAGATTCGCCGGATGTGCGAACTGGTCGGCCTCAAGGTGGTCGGCCTCAAGCGGGTGCGCATCGGCCGCGTGCGTCTGGGCGAGTTGCCGCTCGGCCAGTGGCGCTATCTGCGCGAGGACGAGCGCTTTTAGCGCCATGACACCGCGCGAACTCCTGGCCGAATCGTTTCGCGTCGCCGTCGCCAGCGTCCAGGCCGAAGCCGTGCTACCTGTCCACCTGCCCCAGCCTCCGCAGGGCAAGACCCTCGTCGTCGGCGCCGGCAAGGCCGCTGCGGCCATGGCCCGCTGTGTCGAACGGCACTGGCCGAAACAGGCACCGCTCGGCGGATTGGTCATCACCCGTCATGGCCATGCCCTGCCGACCGAGCGCATCGAGGTCATCGAGGCCGGTCATCCGCTGCCCGATGCGGCCGGCCTCGATGCGGCCCAGCGCCTGCATGACCTCTGCGCTGGCGCAAACGAAAACGACCTGATCCTGGCCCTGATCTCGGGCGGCGGCTCCAGCCTGCTCACCTTGCCGGCGCCAGGCCTGGGCCTGGCCGACATTCAAGCCACCACTCACGCCTTGCTGCGCTCGAGCGCGCCGATCGAAGACATCAACACCGTACGCAAGCATTTGAGCCGCACCCTCGGCGGCCAGCTCGCCGCAGTGACCCGGGCGCCGGTCTTGGCGCTGATCGTGTCCGACGTGGCCGGCGATGCCGCGACCCACATCGCCTCCGGCCCCTTCGCACCCGACCCGACCACCTATGCCGATGCCTTGGCGGTGTTGCAACGCTGGCAGGTCGGCGCACCCGAGGCCGTCACACGGCATTTGACGCTCGGCGTCCGCGGCGAGATCGCCGACACGCCCAAGGCCGGCCGGCCCTGCTTTGCCCATGTCGAAAATCGCGTGATCGCCAAGGGCCGTATGGCCTTGGATGCGGCCGCCAGTTTCTTTGCCGAACGGGGCGTCACCCCGGTCATCCTGGGCGACACGGTGATCGGCGAGGCACGGGAAGTGGCGCAAGCGCACGCGGCCCTGGCGCAAGAGATACGCCACCATGACCGGCCAGGGCCAGCGCCCGTGGCGGTGCTCTCAGGGGGCGAGACCTCGGTGACGGTAACCGGTCCAGGCCGGGGCGGCCGCAACGCGGAATATCTGTTGAGCCTGGCGTTGCACTTGAACGGTCTGGCGGGCGCCTATGCCCTGGCGGCGGATACCGACGGCATCGATGGCACCGAGGACAATGCCGGCGCGCTCATCGCACCGGACAGTTTGGCGCGGGCCAAGCAGGCCGGCATCGATGGCCAACGTTGCCTGGCCGACAACGACGCCTACCGCTTCTTCGCGGGGTTGGACGACCTGCTGGTCACCGGGCCGACGCTGACTAATGTAAACGACTATCGGGCGATCCTGATAAGCTGACCAGATCGCCTACTTTCAATCCCAGCAGTTCGGCGGCGTTGGCCCGATTAGCCGCGATCTCCACCAAGCCGGCGCTGTTCACATGCCAGAAGGCCTCGCCCTTGCCGGCCTCGCCGAAGGTTCGATAGTGCGGCAGCGGCCGGCCTTTCACTTCGAGTGCCACCTCACCGGCCATCAGGCCTCCGCGCAGCCCAGTCCAAGCATTGCCATAGTGATCGAGATAGATGATGCGGGGCAGATCGGCGGCATCGAATTCCACCTCGAGTTTGTCATAGCGCTTTAGCTTGTCTTGGGGAAACTGGCCGGCGGCGATCCAGGCCGCAATCGGGGCGAACAGATCGCGCCCGTGAAAGGTGGCGGACATGCGCGCAGGCTGCCAAACGATACGCCAGGTCCGCACCTGGCCGGCCCGAGCCGCCACGACGGAGAGCAAGCCATTGTCCGGGCCGACAAACCAGCGGCCATGTGCTTCGACGACGACCGCTTGGCGCGGGCCGCCGACACCGGGATCGACCACGCAGAAGAACACGCTGCCAGCCGGAAAATTGCGACACAGGGCATCGAGCAGATGCGCCCCGGCATGGGCATTGAAATCCGGCGCGCCGTGCAGGAGATCGATCACCGGCACGCCCGGCGCCTCGCTCGCCAGCACTGCCTTCACCTGGCCGACATAGGGATCGGCCCAGCCGTAATCGGTGAACAGCACCAGCATCGGCGTATTCATGGCAAATCGATCTCGGCCGTCATATAGGTAACCGCCTGGCCCGCCAGCATCACGCGCTCGCCGCGCAACTCGCACTGCACATCGCCGCCGCGTGGCGAGATCTGTCTTGCATGTAGCTCGGTCTTGTTCAGACGTGCCGCCCAATATGGCGCCAACATGCAATGGGCGGAACCGGTCACCGGGTCTTCGGGGATCCCATACTTGGGCGCGAAGAAACGGCTGACGAAATCCGCCTCGCGACCCGGCGCGGTGATGCAGACGCCGCGGCGATCCAGGCGGCTGAGTGCCGCCATACCCGGCGCCAACTGCCGCACTTGATCCTCATCCGCCAAACGCACGAGGTAATCCTCCGCGGCCAACACCTCCAAGGGCTGGCAGCCAAGGCCGGCTGCCAGCGCAGACGGCAACAGACAGGCCTCGGCGTGTATGGCCGGGAAGTCCATGACCAGCCCCTTGGCTTGCTTGCTGACAATCAGCGCACCGCTACGAGTGTCGAATACAGCTTGAGCGTGTGTGTAGCCCATGTGTTCGTACAGTACATGCGCCGTCGCCAGCGTGGCGTGGCCGCACAGATCGACTTCCTTGTTCGGCGTAAACCAGCGCAGATGGAAATGGCCCGCGCTGGGGACGAAGAAGGCGGTCTCCGACAGATTGTTCTCTTGAGCGATGGCCTGCATGACCGCATCGTCCAGCCACGCTTCAAGCGGACAGATCGCCGCCGGGTTGCCCTCGAACAGCCGAGCGGCAAAGGCATCGACTTGATACATCCGAATCTTCATCGCACTCCCCCGTGATGGTCACCGGCAGTAGGCGAAAAAAAAGCCGGCTTAAGCCGGCTTTTTACCATAGCTCGCGCCGATTATTCAGCGGCCACGGCCTCGCCACCCTCGGGACGGTCGACCAGCTCGACCAGGGCCATCGGGGCATTGTCGCCCTTGCGGAAACCGGCCTTCAGGATGCGCAGGTAACCACCGGGGCGGGCCATGAAGCGGGGGCCCAGATCGTCGAACAGCTTGGCCACGATGTCGCGGTCACGGGTGCGGTCGAAAGCGAGACGGCGGTTGGCCAGGCTCGGCTTCTTGCCCAGGGTGATCAGGGGCTCGGCCACACGGCGCAATTCCTTGGCCTTGGGCAGGGTGGTGCTGATCACCTCGTGACGCAACAGGGCGTTGGTCAGGTTGCGCAGCATCGCGGAACGATGGCTGCTGGTACGGTTCAGTTTGCGGTTGGACAGGCGATGACGCATTTTGTATTACCTCTTTGTTCGGGCCGTGGCTTAGGGCTTATCCAAGCCAACGGGCGGCCAATTTTCCAGCTTCATGCCCAGGGTCAGACCGCGCGCCGCCAGCACGTCCTTGATCTCGTTCAAGGATTTGCGGCCCAGGTTCGGGGTCTTGAGCAGTTCGTTCTCGGTGCGCTGGATCAGATCACCGATGTAATAGATGTTCTCGGCCTTCAGGCAGTTGGCGGAGCGCACGGTCAGTTCCAGCTCGTCCACCGGACGCAGCAGGATCGGATCGATCTGGGCACCGCTGGCCATACTGGGCTGCTCGGACGACAGGCTGACGCCCTTGAGATCGGCAAACGGCATCAACTGTTCGATCAGCAGGCGGGCAGCGCCGCGCACGGCCTCTTCCGGCTCGATCACACCGTTGGTCTCAACCTCGAGCACCAGCTTGTCCAGGTCGGTACGCTGCTCGACGCGGGCGCTGTCGACGCTGAAGCTGACCTTTTTCACCGGGCTATACAGGGCGTCCATCATGATCACGCCGACCGGACGGGTCTCGTCCTTGACGACACGGGCAGTCACCGGCACGTAGCCGCGGCCGCCCTCGATCTTGATCTCCATGTCGAGCTTGCCACCCTTGGTGACATGGGCGATGACATGATCCGGATTCAGGATCTCGACGTCATGACCGGCTTGCAGATCGCCGGCGGTAACGACACCTTCGCCCTCTTTCTTCACGGAAAGAGTCGCTTCGTTACGACTGTTCAGTTTGACGGCCAGGCCCTTCAGGTTGAGCAGGATATCGACCACGTCTTCCTGCACGCCTTCGATGGCGGAATATTCGTGCACCACGCCGGCAATGCGGATCTCGGTCGGCGCATAGCCCTGCATGGAAGACAGCAGGATGCGACGCAAGGCATTACCCAGAGTGTGGCCGTAGCCACGCTCGAACGGCTCCAGCGTAACCCGCGCTTGGCGCGGG
This sequence comes from Pseudomonadota bacterium, assembly GCA_021848725.1. Taxonomy (GTDB): domain Bacteria; phylum Pseudomonadota; class Gammaproteobacteria; order Burkholderiales; family Thiobacillaceae; genus Sulfuritortus. The sequence continues at coordinate 65,217 of JAJZTS010000004.1, read as the reverse complement.
GAAATGCTGTTGACCTCGACAATACGGGGCTTCAGCAGATCGCCAGTGTTCGACATAGTTTTAGACCTTTAGGCGGACGAATTACTTGGAATAAAGTTCGATCACGAGGTGCTCGTTGATCGTCGGCGGCAATTCGGAGCGTTGCGGGCGAGCCTTGTAGGTGCCCTTCATCGCCTTGGTATCGACCTCGACCCACTCGGGGAAGCCGCGACCTTCGGCAGCCTCCAGCGCGCCCTTGATGCGCAGCTGACCCTTCGAACGCTCGGCCACTTCAACCACATCGCCCGGCTTAACTTGGAAAGACGGAATGTTCACACGTTTGCCGTTGACCAGGATGCTGTTGTGGCGAACCACTTGACGCGCCTCGGAACGGGACGCGGCAAAGCCCATGCGGTAGGCCACGCTGTCCAGACGGGACTCCAACAACTGCAGGAGGTTCTCGCCGGTCACACCTTTGCGCCGGTCGGCCGCTTTGTAGGTCAGACGGAACTGGCCTTCCAGCACGTTGTAGATACGGCGAATCTTCTGCTTCTCGCGCAGTTGGGTACCGTAGTCGGACAAACGCACTTGCTTGGCGCCGTGCTGGCCGGGGGCGTGAGCACGACGCTCCATGGCGCACTTGTCGGTGAAGCACTTCTCGCCCTTCAGGAACAGCTTCTCGCCTTCCCGACGGCACTGACGGCATTTGGGTCCAATGTAATGAGCCACTTTGCTGTACTCCTATTAGATCCGACGCTTTTTGGGAGGACGGCAGCCGTTGTGCGGCATCGGCGTCACATCGGAAATGCTGGTGATCTTGAAGCCAAGATTGTTCAGCGCACGCACGGAAGACTCGCGGCCCGGGCCGGGGCCCTTGATGCGCACTTCCAGGTTCTTCACGCCGTATTCCTGAGCCTGCTTGCCGGCGGTTTCGGCCGCAACCTGAGCCGCGAACGGCGTGCTCTTGCGGGAGCCCTTAAAGCCGGCCGCACCGGAAGCACCCCAAGCCAGGGCGTTGCCCTGACGGTCGGTGATGGTGATGATGGTATTGTTGAAAGAAGCATGGATGTGGGCAATGCCCTCCGCCACGTTCTTCTTTACCTTTTTGCGCACTCGCGTCGCTTGAGCCTTAGCCATGTCGCTCTACCTTATTTCTTGACTTGCATCTGCTTGCGCGGGCCCTTACGGGTACGGGCATTGGTCCGGGTACGCTGACCACGCACGGGCAAGCCCTTGCGATGGCGCAGACCGCGGTAGCAGCCCAGATCCATCAGACGCTTGATGTTCATGGTCACTTCACGGCGCAGGTCGCCCTCTACCGTGATTTTGCCCACGATGTCGCGCAGCTTGTCGACCTCAGCGTCAGTCAGATCCTTCATTTTGGTCGACGGTGCAACGCCAGCCTCAGTACAGATGAGGCGCGCACGGGTGCGACCAATACCATAGATCGCCGTCAAGGCGATCTCCGCATGTTTATGGTTGGGGATGTTCACCCCGGCAATGCGGGCCATGAAAAACTCCCAGCAAAATAAAGCTAAAAATTATAACAATTGAAGCTTGCTTAACGCAAGCCTTCAGCCCTGGCGCTGCTTATGGCGCGCCTCGCTACAAATGACGCGCACCACACCATTGCGGCGCACGATTTTGCATTTGCGGCAGATCTTCTTCACAGAGGCTTGAACACGCATGTTCGGCTCCTTTTAAAAACTCATTTCGCCCGGAAAACGATCCGAGCCCGAGAGAGATCGTACGGCGTCATCTCTACGGTAACTTTGTCGCCCGGCAGGATTCGAATGTAGTGCATCCGCATCTTGCCGGAGATATGGCCCAATACAACATGGCCGTTTTCCAATTTCACGCGGAAGGTGGCATTGGGCAACATCTCCAACACCTCCCCCTGCATCTGGATGACGTCTTCTTTCGACATACCCCTCAGCGCCCGACCAAACCACCTTTGAAGTTGGCCTTCTTGAGCAGGCTCTCATACTGGTGCGTCATGATGTAGGCCTGAACCTGAGCCATGAAATCCATCGTTACCACAACGATAATCAACAGAGAGGTACCGCCAAAATAAAACGGCACGTTCCAATTAACGATCAGAAACTCGGGCAGCAAGCAGACCAGGGTGATGTAGATTGCACCCACCAAGGTCAAACGGGTCATGATCTTGTCGATGTAACGCGCGGTCTGATCGCCCGGGCGGATACCCGGCACGAAGGCACCACTCTTCTTCAGGTTGTCGGCCGTCTCCCGGGGATTGAACACCAGGGCGGTATAGAAGAAGCAGAAGAAGACGATTGCCGTCGCATACAGAATCACGTACACCGGCTGACCGGGCGACAACGCCGAGCCGATATCTTTCAGCCAAGACATGCTCTCGTTGCTGCCGAACCAACCCGCCAAGGTGGCCGGGAACAAGATGATGCTGGACGCGAAGATCGGCGGGATCACACCAGCCATATTGATCTTCAATGGCAGATGCGAGCTCTGGCCACCGTACACCTTGTTACCAACCTGCCTTTTGGCATAGTTGACCAAAATCTTGCGTTGACCACGCTCCATGAACACCACCAGCGCCGTAACCAACAGCGCCCCGATGAACAGCATCAATACGAGCGGGATTGAAAAGGCACCCGTGCGCGCCAACTCCAAAGTGCCGCCAACCGCGTGGGGCAGGCCTGCCGCGATACCGGCAAAGATGATGATGGAGATGCCGTTACCGATACCACGCTCAGTAATCTGCTCACCCAGCCACATCAGGAACATGGTACCGGCCACCAGGGTCATCACCGCGGTGACGCGGAACATCAGGCCAGGCTCGATCACCAGGCCCGGCTGGCTTTCCAAGGCAATCGAAATACCCAATGCCTGGAACAGCGCCAACACGACCGTACCATAGCGCGTGTATTGCGTGATCTTGCGCCGGCCCGCCTCGCCTTCCTTCTTCATCGCCTCGAGCTGCGGCGATACCACCGTCAGCAATTGCATGATGATCGAGGCCGAGATGTAGGGCATGATGCCCAGCGCGAAAACAGTGAAGCGAGACAGCGCACCACCCGAAAACATGTTGAACATGCCCAGGATGCCGCCTTGCTGGCTGCGGAACAATTGCTCCAGGGTCGCCGGATCAATACCGGGCACAGGAATATGCGCGCCGATTCGATAGACGATCAGGGCCCCCAGCAGAAACCAAAGGCGACGCTTAAGGTCGCCCATCTTGCTGGTCATGCCAAGGAAGTTGCCCGCAGCCGTGTTCAAGTGCGCTCCTAATTAGGCCTCGGCGACGCTGCCGCCGGCAGCCTCGATCGCAGCCTTGGCGCCTTTGCTTACGCCGACGCCGGAGACCTTGACGGCACGTTCGATCTTGCCGGACAGGATCACCTTGACGGTGTTGGCCATTTGAGGCACAACGCCGGCCTGTTTCAGGGCCAGCAGATCGATCGCGTCGATCGGCAATTTATTCAAGTCCGACAGGGTCACCTCAGCCTTGAACGCGCGGTTCAAGGAGATAAAGCCACGCTTCGGTAAACGACGTGCCAACGGCATTTGACCGCCCTCGAAGCCCACCTTGTGGAAACCACCGGCGCGGGACTTCTGGCCCTTGTGGCCACGGCCTGCAGTCTTGCCCAGGCCGGAACCGATGCCGCGACCGACGCGCTTCTTGGCGTGGGTGCTACCGACAGCAGGTTTCAGATTGTTCAATTGCATTTAGACCACCTCGCTCTTCACCAAGTAGCGCACTTGGTTGATCATGCCGCGCACGGACGGCGTGTCTTCCAGGATGACGCTTTGATGCATCCGCTTCAGGCCCAAGCCACGCACGCTCTCGCGGTGGTTTTGCTTGGTGCCGATCGGGCTCTTGATCAGGGTCACTTTGATCTTGCCGCTCATGGCTTACTCCAGAATTTCGGCCACGGTCTTGCCACGCTTGGCGGCAACCTCGCTGGGGGTCATCATCTGCGACAGACCGTTCAGCGTGGCACGGACCACGTTATAGGGGTTGGTGGAACCGATAATCTTGGCCAGCACGTTGTGCACGCCCATCACTTCAAAGATCGCGCGCATCGGGCCACCGGCGATGATACCGGTACCTTCGGAGGCGGGCTGGATCAGGACCTTGGAGGAGCCATGGCAGCCAACCACCGAGTGGTGGAAGGTGCCGTTCTTCAACGGCACCTTGATCATCTTCTTGCGCGCCTCTTCCATCGCCTTCTGCACGGCCACCGGCACTTCGCGAGCCTTGCCCTTGCCCATACCGACACCGCCTTCGCCGTCACCGACCACGGTGAGGGTCGCGAAACTCAGAATACGGCCGCCCTTCACCACCTTGGTGACGCGGTTGACCGCAATCATCTTTTCCTTGAGGCCGTCGCTGCGCTCGTCCTGCTGCTGTTCGACTCTAGCCATCTTAATTCCTCGCTTAGAAACTCAGTCCGTTTTCGCGCGCCGCCTCGGCCAGGGCCTTGACCCGGCCGTGATAGGCATTGCCCGCACGGTCGAAAGCAACCGTGGTCACGCCAGCCTGCTTCGCCTTTTCAGCGATGCGCTGACCGACCAGTTTGGCCGCCTCGATGTTGCCGCCATTCTTGATCTGGCCACGCACGTCTTTTTCCACGGTGGAGGCGCTGGTTACGATGCGGCCGCCAGTGGCGTCGATAATTTGTGCATAGATGTGGCTATTCGTGCGATGTACGCACAGACGGGCCACAGCCAGTTCTGCGATCTTGGCGCGGGTTTTGCGCGCCCTGCGCAGACGCCGGATATTCTTGTCCATTTCAAGCGCTCCAGGTTACTTCTTCTTGGTCTCTTTGAGAGACACCACTTCGTCGGCATAACGGATGCCCTTGCCCTTGTAAGGCTCGGGGCTACGGTAGGCGCGCACGTCCGCCGCCACCTGACCAACCTTCTGCTTGTCCGCACCCCTGATCAGGATCTCGGTCTGGCTCGGGGTCTCGACCTTGATCCCTTCGGGCATGACATGCTCGACCGGATGAGAGAAACCCAAGCTCAAGTTCAACTTGTTGCCCTGGGCCTGCGCACGGTAGCCGACGCCAACCAAGGTCAGCTTGCGCTCGAAACCCTTGGAGACACCGAATACCATATTGGCCAGCAGGGCACGGGTCGTGCCAGACATGGCATTGGCTTCGCGACTGTCGTCAGCAGCGGCCACTTGCAGGTTACCGTCGGCCAGGTTGACCTTGACGCGGCTGGTAAGCGCCTGCTTAAGCGCGCCCAACGGGCCCTTGACGGAGATCGCATCGGCAGCGATGGAGACTTCCACGCCGGACGGCACCGCAATCGGATTCTTAGCAACTCGGGACATCGCTCACCTCACGCCACAACGCACAGGACCTCGCCGCCCACGCCCAGAGAGCGGGCCTTGCGGTCGGTCATCACACCCTGGGAGGTGGACACAATCGCCACACCCAAGCCGTTCATCACGCGCGGCAGGTCGCCTTGACCTTTGTAAACACGCAAACCGGGCTTGCTCACGCGCTCGATCTTCTCGATCACCGGGCGGCCGGCGTAATACTTCAACGCCACTTCCATCTCCGGCAGACCGTTGCTGTCGCGCACGGCGAAGTCCTCGATGTAGCCCTCGTCCTTCAACACCTGGGCAATTGCCTTCTTCAGCTTGGACGCCGGCATCCGGACAGTAACCTTCTCGGTCATCTGGCCGTTGCGGATGCGGGTCAGCATATCGGCAATGGGATCACTCATACTCATATCGTCTCTCCCTTACCAGCTGGCCTTGACCACACCCGGGATTTCACCACGCATGGCGAACTCACGGATCTTGTTACGGCACAGGCCAAACTTGCGGAACACGCCACGCGGGCGGCCGGTCAGCTGGCAACGGTTACGTAAGCGAATCGGACTGGCATTGCGGGGCAACGCCTGGTACTTCTCGCGGGCAGCCATCCGCTCCTCATCGGAGCGATTGACGTCATTAAAGATCGCTTTCAGCTCAGCACGCTTGGCCTCGTACTTCTTGACCATGCGGCGGCGCTTATCTTCACGGTTGATCAACGCGGTCTTAGCCATGTCAACCCTCAGCTCTTGAACGGAAATTTAAACGCAACCAGGAGCGCCCTGGCTTCGGCGTCGGTCTTAGCCGTGGTGGTGATGGTGATGTTCATACCACGCAGGGCGTCGATCTTGTCGTACTCGATCTCGGGGAACATGATCTGCTCCTTGACGCCCATGTTGTAGTTGCCACGACCATCGAAGCCCTTGCCGCCGATACCGCGGAAGTCGCGGATACGCGGGATCGAGATATTCACCAGGCGATCCAGGAACTCATACATCCGATCACGGCGCAGGGTGACCTTGCAACCGACCGGGTAGTTGTCGCGAATCTTGAAGCCGGCGATTGACTTGCGGGACTTGGTCACCACCGGCTTCTGACCGGCAATCTTGGTCAGATCGCCGACGGCGAACTCCATGACCTTCTTGTCACCAACCGCCTCGCCGACACCCATGTTCAGGGTGATCTTCTCGATCCGGGGCACTTCCATCACCGACTTGTAGCCGAACTGCTTGGTCAGCTCAGCGACAACGGTGTCCTTGTAATAATCGTACAAACGCGCCATGGCTCAGTCCTCACGCATCCACGACTTCGCCATTGGACTTGAAAAAGCGCACTTTGCGCCCGTCCTCCAGCGTTTTGATCCCGACGCGATCACCCTTGCCGGTGGCGGTGTTGAACAGCGCCACGTTAGAGATCTCGATCGGCATGTCTTTGTCCATGAAACCACCGGTCGTGCCTTTCATGGGGTTAGGCTTCACCGCGCGCTTGACGCGATTGACGCCCTCCACGACCACATGGCTCTCCAGCACGCGCAGCACAGTGCCACGCTTGCCTTTGTCCTTGCCGGTCAGGACGACGACCTCGTCACCTTTGCGAATTTTACGCATGACCAGACTCCTTACAGAACCTCGGGCGCCAGGGAGACGATCTTCATGAACTTCTCCGTGCGCAGCTCGCGGGTAACCGGCCCGAAGATACGGGTGCCGATCGGCTCGAGCTTATTGTTGAGCAACACTGCCGCGTTGCCATCGAACTTGACCAGGGAACCATCGGGACGACGCACGCCCTTGGCCGTACGAACGACCACAGCGTTGTAGACATCGCCTTTCTTGACGCGACCGCGCGGGGCCGCATCCTTGATGCTCACCTTGATAATGTCGCCTACGCTGGCATACCGGCGCTTGGAACCACCCAGCACCTTAATGCACATCACGGTACGCGCGCCGGTGTTATCGGCCACGTCCAGCATGGACTGCATTTGAATCATGATCTCAACTCCAATCCAACTTATCTCGGCAAAGCCAAGCAGTTTTGGATCCCGAAGGGTTTTGCGCCGAGGCCGGGAACAACATTCCAGACCTGGTGGCACGACGAAAAGACCGCGATTATAGCGACGGTCTTTTCTGCTTGCAAGCGCTTTTTAGACGATACGCGCCTTTTCGATAAGCTTGCTCACGGTCCAAGCTTTGGTCTTGGACAGCGGGCGACACTCCTCGATCTGCACGGTATCACCTTCGTGATACTCGTTCTTCTCGTCATGCGCATGATATTTCTTGGACATGCGGATAATCTTGCCATAGAGCGGGTGCTTGACCTTACGCTCGACCAGCACGGTCACCGTTTTGTCCATCTTGTCGCTCACGACCTTGCCAGTCAGTGCGCGAACGTTTTTGCTCTTCTCTTGCTCGGCCATCATCTACCTCTCAGTTGCCGGCCTTGAGCTTCGATTCGTGCATGACGGTACGCACGCGGGCGATATCCCGGCGCACCTTGCGAAGCTCGTGGGTCTTATTGGTCTGCTGGGTGCCAAGCTGCATGCGCAAGCTGAACTGGGCCCGCAATAGGTCCATCAGTTCTTTCTTGAGCTCATCCTGGCTCTTGGCTCTCAAATCATTTGCTTTCATGATCAGCCCCCGATCTGACGGGTCACAAACATGGTGGGAATGGGCAGCTTTGCGGCGGCCAGCTTGAACGCCTCACGCGCCAACTCTTCGCTCACACCTTCCATCTCATACAGCATCTTGCCCGGCTGAATCTCGGCCACGTAGTACTCGGGCGTACCTTTACCGTTACCCATACGCACCTCCGCCGGCTTCTGGGAGATCGGCTTGTCCGGGAAGATACGAATCCAGATACGGCCACCGCGCTTGACGTGACGTGTCATCGCACGACGCGCAGCTTCGATCTGACGGGCGGTAATCCGGCCACGGCCGATCGCCTTCAAGCCGAATTCGCCGAAGCTCACCTTGGCACCGCGGGTAGCGACGCCGGTGTTGCGGCCCTTCTGCTCCTTGCGGAATTTCCTTCTAGCCGGCTGCAGCATGTTTCACTCCTGACTTCTTGCCACGTTTCTCGGGCTCGGGAGCGGCCACAGGCTTCTCGCCGCGACCCACGCTCTCGCCCTTGTAGACCCAAACCTTGATGCCGATCACACCGTAGGTGGTGTTGGCTTCGGCAAAACCGTAGTCGATATCGGCACGCAGGGTGTGCAGCGGCACACGACCTTCGCGGTACCACTCGGTGCGGGCGATCTCGGCGCCGTTCAATCGGCCGGAGCTCATGATCTTGATACCCTGAGCACCGAAGCGCATCGCGTTCTGCATCGCACGCTTCATCGCGCGGCGGAACATGATCCGCTTTTCCAGCTGGTTGGCGATCGAGTCGGCGATAATCTGGGCATCGGTCTCAGGCTTGCGCACTTCCTCGATGTTCAGGGTCACCGGCACGCTCATCATGGCCTGCACCTGCTTGCGCAGATTCTCAATATCCTCGCCCTTCTTGCCGATCACCACGCCCGGACGCGCCGAGAACAGGGTGATGCGGGCATTCTTGGCCGGACGCTCGATCTGGATGCGGCTCAAAGAAGCATGGTTCAACTTCTTTTTCAGAAAGTCGCGCACTTTGATGTCTTCGATCAGGGTGCTGCCAAAGCCCTTGCTATTGGCAAACCACTTGGAGGACCAGTTGCGGGTCACGCTCAAGCGGAAGCCGGTCGGATGAATCTTCTGTCCCATTTCGCTATCCCTCAGTCGCCAACGGTCACAGTGATGTGACATGTAGGCTTGGTAATCCTGTTGCCGCGACCCTTGGCGCGCGCGGTAAAGCGCTTGAGCACCGGACCCTCGTCGACGAAAATCGTAGCGACCTTCAGGGCATCGATATCGGCACCTTCGTTGTGCTCGGCATTGGCGATCGCCGACTCCAGCACCTTCTTGATCACGCCCGCACCCTTGTTCGGGGTGAAGGCCAGGATGTTCAGGGCCTTGTCCACGGGCTTGCCGCGAACCAGATCAGCCACCAGGCGGGCCTTTTGTGCGGAAAGCCGAGTGCCCCGCAATACGGCAGAAACTCTCATCATGCTCTCCTTACTTCTTCTTGACCTTCTTGTCGGCGGCATGACCCTTGAAAGTACGGGTCAGCGAAAACTCGCCGAGCTTGTGGCCCACCATGTTTTCCGTGACATACACGGGGATATGCTGCTTACCGTTGTGCACGGCGATGGTCAGACCGATGAAATCGGGCAGAACCGTCGAGCGGCGCGACCAGGTTTTGATCGGGCGCTTGTCGCCGGCGGAGTGAGCCGCCACTACTTTATTCATGAGATGCCCGTCAACGAACGGGCCTTTCTTTACTGAACGAGCCATTTCAACTCACCCCTTACGCTTTGTGACGGCGACGCACGATCATATTGTCGGTGCGCTTGTTGCTGCGGGTACGATAACCCTTGGTCGGCTGACCCCACGGCGACACGGGCACACGGCCCTCGCCGGTACGGCCCTCGCCACCACCATGCGGGTGATCGACCGGGTTCATCGCGACGCCACGCACCGTCGGGCGGATACCGCGCCAACGAATGGCGCCAGCCTTGCCGTAGGAACGCAGGTTGTTCTCTTCGTTGCCGACCTCGCCGATGGTGGCACGGCAATCGACGTGCACCTTGCGGATTTCGCCGGAACGCAGACGCAACTGGGCATAACTGCCTTCGCGCGCCAGCAACTGGACGCTGGTGCCGGCAGCACGCGCCAACTGGGCACCCTTGCCCGGCTGCATCTCGATGCAATGCACCGTGCTACCGACCGGGATGTTGCGCAGCGGCAGGGTGTTGCCCGGCTTGATCGGAGCCTCGGCACCGCTCACCACCTGGGCGCCAGCCTCGAGACCGCGCGGGGCGATGATGTAGCGCCGCTCGCCATCGGCATAGCACAGCAGGGCAATATGGGCGCTGCGGTTCGGGTCGTATTCGATACGCTCGACCTTGGCCACGATGCCGTCCTTGTCGCGCTTGAAGTCGACGATACGGTAATGATGCTTGTGACCACCACCCTTGTGCCGGGTGGTGATATGACCGTTGTTGTTACGGCCAGCCTTCTGCTTTTGCTTCTCCAGCAAAGCAGCATGGGGCGCACCCTTGTGCAAACCAGGCGTGACCACCTTGACCACGGCACGACGGCCGTTGGAAGTCGGTTTAAGTTTTACCAGAGCCATGGCTTATTCCCCTGCCACAAAGTTCAGTTCCTGGCCCGGCTTCAGGCAAACGTATGCCTTCTTCCAGTTGTCGCGGCGACCAAAGAAGCGACCGAAACGCTTCATCTTGCCTTTGACATTGGCCACTTTCACATCCTTGACCTGGACCTTGAACAGCAGCTCGACCGCCGCCTTGATCTCAGGCTTGGTGGCATCGGGTGCCACCTGGAATACGACCTGCTCGTTCTGATCGGCCACGCGCGTGCTCTTCTCGGAGATCACCGGCGCGAGGATGACCTGCATCAGGCGCTCCTCGTTCATCTTCACGGTATTCATGCGAACATCTCCTCGAACGACTTCACCGCATCGCGTGTCATCAGCACATGGTCGAAACGGACCAGGCTCCACGGGTCGGCTTGATGAGGCTCCAGCACCAGCACGTTGTGCAGGTTACGGGAAGACAGCCACAAGTTGTCATCGACCTCGGGGGTGATGATCAACACGCGGTTGCTCATGCCCATATCCTTGATCTTGGCAGCCATCAACTTGGTCTTGGGCGCCTCGACCGTGAAGCCATCGACCACCTTCAAGCGGCCATCTTGGGCCAGCTTAGACAGGATGGAGGCCATGCCGGCGCGATACATCTTGCGATTCACCTTCTCGGTGAAGTTCTCGTCGGGGCTGTTCGGGAAGATCCGACCGCCTCCGCGCCACAACGGGCTGGAGGTCATACCGGCACGGGCACGGCCGGTGCCTTTCTGACGGAACGGCTTCTTGGTGCTGTGCTTGACCTGCTCGCGATCCTTCTGGGCGCGGGTGCCTTGACGGGCATTGGCCAAAAAAGCCTTGACCAGCTGATGCACCAGGGCCTCGTTGTACTCGCGACCGAACAGGGTATCGGATGCCGACACGGCACCGGCATCGGCACCCTGGGCATTAATCATCTTCAGTTCCATTATGCGCCCCCTTTCACGGCCGGACGCACGACCACGTCGCCACCTTTAGGGCCCGGAACGGCACCCTTGATCAACAGCAGCTGACGCTCGTTATCGACACGCACCACTTCCAGGTTCTGGATGGTGCGATTCGCCGCACCCATATGACCCGACATGCGCTTACCCGGGAAGATCCGGCCCGGATCCTGTGCCTGACCGATAGAACCCGGCACATTGTGCGAACGGGAATTACCGTGCGAGGCACGCTGCGAGCTGAAGTTATGGCGCTTGATCGTGCCGGCGAAACCCTTACCTTGGGTCACACCCGAGACATCGACCATTTGGCCAGGCTGGAAAATTTCGACAGTCACGCTGGTGCCGGCCTGATACTGGCCCGCAACATCAGCGGCAACGGGGAATTCGGTCATGCCTGCCGCCGCCTCGACACTGGCCTTGGCGAAGTGGCCCGCCATGGCTTTGGTCACGCGATTGGGCTTACGGCTGCCGTAGGCAAGCTGAACGGCATCATAGCCATCCGTTGCTACGGTCTTTACTTGGCTGACGCGATTGTTCGACATGTCCAGCACAGTCACCGGGACGGAGGTACCGTCATCAGCGAAAATGCGGGTCATGCCGATCTTGCGACCGACAAGGCCTAGACTCATTTTCGTTTCCTTTTAAGGCGCCGACTTCAATTGGCCGGCGGTATCTAAATTAAACGCACACAGACCACAGGCAAGAAAGAATAGTTCCGCCTGTGGAAAAGGGCGCGAGTTTACTGCAACTTGATCTCGACGTCCACACCCGCCGGCAGGTCCAGCTTCATCAGGGCGTCGACGGTCTTATCCGTCGGGTCGATGATGTCCATCAGGCGCTTGTGGGTGCGCATTTCCAGCTGGTCGCGCGAGGTCTTGTTGACGTGCGGCGAACGCAGCAGGTTGAAGCGCTCGATCGAGGTGGGCAAGGGCACGGGGCCCTTGACCACGGCGCCGGTCCGTTTGGCGGTATCCACGATTTCCATGGCGGACTGGTCGATCAGTTTGTAGTCATACGCCTTCAGGCGGATGCGAATCTTCTGGCTTTGCATGGTTTGCCTTCTTACTCAATAATCTTCGCCACGACGCCGGCGCCGACGGTCCGACCGCCCTCGCGCACAGCAAAACGCAGACCTTCTTCCATCGCGATCGGCGCAATCAGGCTCACCGTGATCGACACGTTGTCGCCAGGCATCACCATCTCGGTGCCCGCCGGCAGGTCGATCGACCCAGTCACGTCGGTGGTGCGGAAGTAGAACTGCGGACGGTAGCCGTTGAAGAACGGGGTGTGACGACCCCCCTCGTCCTTGCTCAGCACGTAAATCTCGGCCGTGAACTTGGTGTGCGGGTTGATCGAACCCGGCTTGGCCAGCACTTGGCCACGCTCAACTTCTTCACGCTTGGTGCCGCGCAGCAGCACGCCAACGTTGTCGCCAGCCTGACCCTGGTCGAGCAGCTTGCGGAACATCTCGACGCCGGTACAGGTGGTCTTGACGGTGGGCTTGATGCCGACGATCTCGATTTCGTCGCCAACCTTGACGATGCCACGCTCGACCCGACCAGTCACCACAGTGCCGCGGCCGGAGATGGAGAAGACGTCTTCCACGGGCATCAGGAAGGCACCGTCAACGGCGCGCTCGGGCTCGGGGATGTAGCTGTCCAGGGCGTCGGCCAGGGCGAAGATGCTGGGCTCGCCGATTTCGGACTGGTCGCCTTCCAGGGCCTTCAGGGCGGAGCCTTTGATGATGGGGGTGTCGTCGCCGGGGAAGTCGTACTTGGACAGGAGCTCGCGGATTTCCATTTCGACCAGCTCGAGCAGCTCGGCGTCGTCGACCATGTCGGCTTTGTTCATGTAGACGATGATGTAGGGCACGCCGACCTGACGGGCCAGCAGGATGTGCTCGCGGGTCTGGGGCATGGGGCCGTCAGCGGCAGACACGACCAGGATGGCGCCGTCCATCTGGGCGGCACCGGTGATCATGTTCTTGACGTAGTCGGCGTGGCCAGGGCAGTCCACGTGGGCGTAGTGCCGGTTGGCCGTCTCGTATTCGACGTGCGCGGTGTTGATGGTGATGCCGCGCGCTTTTTCTTCCGGTGCGGAGTCGATCTGGTCGTAACCTTTCGCCTCACCACCGAATTTCTTCGACAGAATCGTCGTGATCGCCGCCGTCAGCGTGGTCTTGCCATGGTCCACGTGACCAATCGTACCCACGTTTACGTGCGGTTTCGTCCGCTCAAATTTACCCTTGGCCATGACTCAATACCTCACTTCTTGTTGATGATGGCATCCGCGACGTTTTTCGGCGCCTCGGAGTAGTGTTTGAATTCCATGGTGTACGTGGCGCGACCCTGGGACAGCGAGCGCAGCTGGGTCGAGTAACCGAACATCTCGGACAACGGCACCTCGGCCTTGATCGCCTTGCCGCCGGGCAGGTCTTCCATGCCCTGGATCATGCCGCGACGGGAGGACAGGTCGCCCATGACGTCGCCCATGTAGTCCTCGGGGGTCTCGACCTCGACCGCCATCATCGGCTCAAGCAGAACCGGATTGGCCTTGCGCATGCCTTCCTTGAAGGCCATGCTGGCGGCCATCTTGAACGCCTGCTCGGAGGAGTCCACCTCGTGGTAGGAACCGTCGAACAGGGTCACCTTGACGTCTTCCACCGGGAAGCCGGCCAGCACGCCATTCGGCAGCGAATCCTTCAGGCCCTTGTCGACCGCGGGGATGTATTCGCGCGGCACCGAGCCACCCTTGATGGCGTCGACGAACTCGTAGCCCTTGCCCATCTCGTTCGGTTCCATCTTGATCCAGACGTGGCCGTACTGACCCTTACCGCCGGACTGCTTGACGAACTTGCCTTCGACCTCGACCGCCTTGCGGATCGCTTCGCGGTAGGCCACCTGCGGGGCACCGACATTGGCCTCGACGCCGAACTCGCGCTTCATGCGGTCGACCAGAATCTCCAGGTGCAATTCACCCATACCGGAGATGATGGTCTGACCGGATTCTTCGTCGGTACGAACGCGGAAGGACGGGTCTTCCTGGGCCAAGCGGTTCAGGGCCAGGCCCATCTTTTCCTGGTCGGCCTTGGTCTTCGGCTCGACGGCGACGTGGATCACCGGCTCGGGGAATTCCATGCGCTCGAGGATGATCGGTTTGTCCAACGCACTCAGGGTATCGCCCGTGATCGCCTCTTTCAGTCCGACAGCGGCGGCGATGTCGCCGGCGCGCACTTCCTTGATCTCTTCCCGGTTGTTGGCGTGCATCTGCAGGATGCGGCCCAGGCGCTCTTTCTTGCCCTTGACCGAGTTGTAGATGGTGTCGCCCGAGTTCACCACGCCGGAATAGACCCGGAAAAAGGTGAGCTGGCCGACATAGGGGTCGGTCATGATCTTGAACGCCAGCGCGGAGAACGGCTCGCTGTCGTCGGCCTTGCGCTCGTCCGGCTCGCCGTTTTCCTTCTCGCCCTTGACCGGCGGAATATCGAGCGGCGACGGCAAATAGTCGACCACGGCATCGAGCATGGCCTGCACGCCCTTGTTCTTGAAGGCAGAGCCGCACAGCATCGGCACGATTTCACTGGCGATGGTACGGGTACGCAGCGCCTGCTTGATCTCCTCTTCCGGCAGATCGCCTTCCTCGAGGTACTTGTTCATCAGGTCTTCGCTAGCCTCGGCGGCCACCTCGACCATCTTCTCACGCCATTCCTTGCAGGTATCGACCAACTCGGCCGGGATGTCGCGATACTCGAATTTCATACCCTGGGAGGCATCATCCCAGAAGATCGCTTTCATCTTGACCAGGTCGACCACGCCAGCAAAAGTATCCTCGGCGCCGATGGGCACCTGCAGCAGAACCGGGTTGGCCTTCAGACGCGCACGCATCTGATCGTAGACCTTGAAGAAATTGGCGCCGGAACGGTCCATCTTGTTGACGAAGGCCAGGCGGGGCACGCCGTATTTGTTGGCCTGGCGCCACACCGTTTCAGACTGGGGCTGCACGCCACCCACCGCGCAATAGACCATGCAGGCACCGTCCAGCACCCGCATGGAGCGCTCGACCTCGATGGTGAAGTCGACGTGGCCCGGGGTGTCGATGATGTTGATGCGATGCTCGGGGTACTTGCCATCCATGCCGCGCCAGAAGGCGGTGGTCGCCGCGGAGGTGATGGTGATACCGCGTTCCTGCTCCTGCTCCATCCAGTCCATGGTGGCAGCGCCGTCATGCACTTCACCGATCTTGTGGGACTTACCGGTGTAGAACAGGACACGCTCGGTCGTGGTGGTCTTGCCGGCGTCGATGTGCGCCGAGATGCCGATATTGCGATAGCGTTCGATGGGGGTGGTACGAGCCACTTTATTTCACCTAATTCTTTAAAAACGGAAATGACTGAAGGCCTTGTTGGCTTCGGCCATACGGTGCACTTCCTCGCGCTTCTTCATGGCGCCGCCGCGACCCTCGGCCGCATCGATCAATTCGCCAGCCAGACGAGCGCCCATGGACTTCTCGCCCCGCTTGCGGGCAGCTTCCTTCAACCAGCGCATGGCCAGAGCCAGACGGCGAGCCGGACGCACTTCCACCGGCACCTGATAGTTGGCGCCACCGACGCGACGGCTTTTCACCTCGACCACCGGCTTGATGTTGGCCAGGGCGGAGGAGAACACCTCAAGGGGATCCTTGCCGCTCTTCTGACTAATTTGATCGAAGGCACCATAGACGATGCGCTCGGCAACGGACTTCTTGCCGCTGCTCATGATGACGTTCATGAACTTGGCAACTTCCTGGTTACCAAATTTCGGATCCGGCAGGATCTCGCGCTTAGGGACTTCACGACGACGTGGCATAGTTCTCTATCCTCAATTCAGCATTAGGCCGCTTTCGGGCGCTTGGCACCGTACTTCGAGCGCGACTGCTTCCGATCCTTGACGCCCTGGGTATCCAGGCTGCCACGCACGATGTGGTAGCGCACACCCGGCAAGTCCTTAACCCGGCCGCCACGCACCAGCACCACCGAGTGCTCTTGCAGGTTGTGGCCTTCACCACCGATATAACCGATGATCTCAAAGCCGTTGGACAAGCGAACCTTGGCGACTTTACGCAAGGCCGAGTTCGGCTTCTTCGGGGTCGTGGTATAGACACGGGTACACACGCCACGCTTCTGCGGGCAGGACTCCATGGCTGGTACCTTGCTCTTCTCAATCGGGGCCTTGCGCGCCTTGCGCACAAGCTGGTTAATGGTTGGCATTGCTCGCGCCTTCTCGAAAAATCAGCTACTTAAAATCGGTTTTGCCTGTACAAAACGGCCCACGAGTCGCCTCGCGGGCCGCCGCCAGAAAAAGACCGCGCATTCTAGAGGTGTAAAGAGGGGCTGTCAAGCCTCCTCGCCGGCCCCACCCTCGGCCGCCGTTTCCTCGACCTGGGTCTCGACGACCACCGCCTCCATCGCCGCCTGCTGTTGCCGGTTGCGATGGTGGGCCAAGCCCGTTCCGGCCGGGATCAAGCGGCCGACGATGACGTTTTCCTTCAGGCCACGCAGGTCGTCCTTCTTGGCCATGATGGCGGCCTCGGTCAGCACGCGGGTGGTCTCCTGGAAGGAGGCCGCCGAGATGAACGAGTCGGTCGACAGCGAAGCCTTGGTGATACCCAGCAGCACGTCGTCATACGTAGCGACTTGTTTGCCTTCGGCCACCAGGCGATCGTTCTCTTCCAGCACCTCCGAGCGCTCGACCTGCTCACCCGGGATGAAGCGGGAGTCGCCGGCATCGACCACGTGGACACGACGCAGCATCTGCCGCACCACGACCTCGATGTGCTTGTCGTTGATCTTCACGCCCTGCAGACGGTAGACGTCCTGCACCTCGTTGATGATGTAGCGAGCCAAGGCCTCGATGCCCTGCAGACGCAAGATGTCGTGCGGGTCGGCCGGACCGTCGACGATGGTCTCGCCCTTCTGCACCACTTGGCCGTCGTGCACGGTCACGTGTTTGTCCTTTGGAATCAGGTACTCGTGCGGGGTGCCGTCCATGTCGGTCAGCACCAGGCGCTGCTTGCCCTTGGTGTCCTTACCGAAGGAAACCGTACCGGTGATCTCGGCCAGCATGCCGGCATCCTTCGGGCTGCGGGCCTCGAACAGTTCGGCTACGCGCGGCAGACCGCCAGTAATGTCGCGGGTCTTCGAGGTTTCCTGCGGGATACGCGCCAGCACGTCACCCACGTTCACCTCTTGGCCGTCCTTCACGGTGATCAGCGAACCGACCTGGAAACCGATGTTCACGGTGATGTCGGTACCGGCCACCTTGGCTTCCTTGCCGTCGGCGCCGATCAGCTTGACCTGCGGACGCAGGCCCTTGCTGGCGGCACTGCCGCGACGCTTGGCATCGATGACGATCAGCGTGGACAGGCCGGTCACTTCGTCGATCTGCTTGGCGACGGTGACACCTTCTTCCACGTTCTCGAATTTCACGCGGCCGGCATACTCGGTGATGATCGGGCGGGTATGCGGGTCCCAAGTGGCCAGCGCAGTACCGGCCTTCAGCGCAGCACCGTCCTTGACGCCAAGGGTGGCGCCGTACGGCACCTTGTGGCGCTCGCGTTCGCGGCCGTTGTCGTCGACGATCAAGACCTCGCCGTTACGCGAAATCACCACCTGCTCGCCGCGGACATTGGTCACGTAGCGCATGGTCGCAGCAAAGCGGGCCGTACCGGTCGACTTGCACTCGACCTGGCTGGCCGAGGCAGCGCGCGAAGCGGCGCCACCGATGTGGAAGGTCCGCATGGTCAACTGGGTACCCGGTTCGCCGATCGACTGGGCCGCGATCACACCGACCGCCTCGCCCGAGTTGACCAGATGGCCACGGCCGAGGTCGCGACCGTAGCACTTGGCGCACAGGCCCCACCGGGTTTCGCAGGTCAGCGGCGTCCGCACCTTGACCTCGTCGATACCCTGTTGCTCGATCAGGTCGACCATGGCCTCGTCGAGCAGGGTGCCGGCATCGATCACGGTCTCGCCGGTATCCGGACTGACCACGTCGCTCGCGGCCACGCGGCCAAGGATGCGCTCACGCAGCGGCTCGATCACGTCACCGCCTTCGACCAGGGCCTTCATGACCATGCCGTTGCCGGTGCCGCAATCGTCTTCGGTGATCACCAGGTCCTGGGTCACGTCGACCAGACGCCGGGTCAGGTAGCCGGAGTTCGCCGTCTTCAACGCGGTATCGGCCAAACCCTTACGCGCGCCGTGGGTCGAGATGAAGTACTGCAGAACGTTCAGGCCTTCGCGGAAGTTCGCGGTAATCGGGGTCTCGATGATGGAGCCGTCCGGCTTGGCCATCAGGCCGCGCATGCCGGCCAGCTGGCGGATCTGGGCGGCGGAACCGCGGGCGCCGGAGTCGGCCATCATGTAGATGGAGTTGAACGACTCCTGCTTGACCTTTTCGCCCTTGCCGTTGACCACCTCTTCGTGCGACAGCTGCTCCATCATGGCCTTGGCCACCTTGTCGCCGGCCTGACCCCATATGTCGACCACCTTGTTGTAACGCTCGCCCTGGGTGACCAGACCGGAGGTGTACTGTTCCTCGATCTCCTTCACCTCTTTCTCGGCGGCGGACAGGATGTCGTGTTTCTGCGGCGGCATCAGCATGTCCTGCATGCAGATGGAGATACCGCCACGCGCGGCCATGGAGAAGCCGGTGTACATCAACTTGTCGGCGAAGATCACGGTCTCTTTCAGGCCGCACTTGCGGAAGCTGGCATTGATCAACCGGGAGATCTCTTTCTTCTTCAGCACCTTGTTGACGTGGTCGTACGACAGGCCGGGCGGCAGAATCTCGGACAGCATGGAACGGCCGGCCACGGTCTCGTAGCGGCTGACCTTCTCGACTAACTGGCCGTTGTCGTCGAACAGACGCTCGCGGATGCGGACCACGATCTTGGCGTTGAGATCGACCAGACCGGACTGCCAGGCGCGGCGCAACTCGCCGACGTCGGCGAACATCATGCCTTCGCCCTTGGCGGCGATACGCTCGCGAGTCATGTAATACAGGCCCAATACGATGTCCTGCGACGGCACGATGATCGGCTCGCCGTTGGCCGGCGACAGCACGTTGTTGGAGGCGAGCATCAGGGTGCGCGCTTCCATCTGCGCTTCCAGCGACAGCGGCACGTGCACGGCCATCTGGTCGCCGTCGAAGTCGGCGTTGAAGGCGGTACAGACCAGCGGATGCAGCTGGATCGCCTTGCCCTCGATCAGCACCGGCTCGAAGGCCTGGATGCCCAGGCGGTGCAAGGTCGGCGCCCGGTTCAGCATGACCGGATGCTCGCGGATCACCTCTTCCAAGATGTCCCAGACCACCGGCTCCTGGGCCTCGACCATGCGCTTGGCGGCCTTGATCGTGGTGGCCAAACCCATCACCTCCAAGCGGTGGAAGATGAAGGGCTTGAACAACTCCAGCGCCATCAGCTTGGGCAGGCCGCACTGGTGCAGCTTCAAGGTCGGGCCGACCACGATGACCGAACGGCCGGAGTAGTCGACGCGCTTGCCCAGCAGGTTCTGCCGGAAACGGCCGCCCTTGCCCTTGATCATGTCGGCCAGCGACTTCAGCGGGCGCTTGTTAGCACCGGTCATCGCCTTGCCGCGACGGCCGTTGTCGAGCAGGGAATCGACCGACTCCTGCAGCATGCGCTTCTCGTTGCGCACGATGATCTCGGGCGCGCGCAGCTCCAGCAGGCGCTTCAAGCGGTTGTTCCGGTTGATGACGCGGCGGTACAAATCGTTCAGATCGGACGTGGCAAAACGGCCGCCATCCAACGGCACCAGCGGGCGCAGCTCGGGCGGCAGCACCGGCAGCACTTCCAGGATCATCCAGTCGGGATGGATACCGGACTTCTGGAAGGCCTCGAGCACCTTCAGGCGCTTGGCGATCTTCTTGATCTTGGTGTCGGAACTGGTCTTGGTCAGTTCGCTGCGCAGTTTCTCGATCTCGCCGTTGAGGTCGAGGTTGCGCAGCAGGTCACGGATACCCTCGGCACCCATATTGGCCTTGAATTCGTCGCCGTACTCTTCCAGCTTGGCCAGGTAATCGTCCTCGGTCAGCAGCTGGCCGCGGTTGAGCGGGGTCATGCCCGGCTCGGTCACCACAAAACCTTCGAAGTAGAGCACGCGCTCGATGTCGCGCAGGGTCATGTCCAGCACCATACCGAGACGGCTGGGCAGCGACTTCAGGAACCAGATGTGGGCAACCGGCGAGGCCAGTTCGATGTGGCCCATACGCTCGCGCCGCACCTTGCTCTGGGTCACCTCGACGCCACACTTCTCGCAGATTACGCCGCGATGCTTGAGCCGCTTGTACTTGCCGCACAAACATTCGTAATCCTTGATCGGACCGAAGATCTTGGCGCAGAACAGACCATCCCGCTCCGGCTTGAAGGTGCGGTAGTTGATGGTCTCCGGCTTCTTCACTTCGCCGTAGGACCAGGAGCGAATCTTCTCCGGCGACGCCAAACCGATCTTGATGGCGTCGAACTCTTCGTCCTGGGTCACCTGTTTGAACAGATCAAGCAGTGCTTTCATCGTGCTATACCCCCGTTAGGGTTAAATCGTGTGCCAGAAATGCGCCTTGCGGCCCTCTTCTTGCTAATCAATAACGTTCCAGATCGATGTCGATCGCCAAGGAGCGGATTTCCTTCACCAACACGTTGAAGGACTCCGGCATGCCGGCATCGATCTTGTGCTCGCCCTTGACGATGTTCTCGTAGACCTTGGTCCGGCCCGAGACGTCGTCCGACTTGACCGTCAGCATCTCCTGCAGCGTGTAGGAAGCGCCATAGGCTTCCAGCGCCCAGACCTCCATCTCGCCGAAACGCTGGCCGCCGAACTGCGCCTTGCCGCCCAGCGGCTGCTGGGTCACCAAGGAGTACGGGCCAGTCGAGCGGGCGTGCATCTTGTCGTCGACCAGGTGGTGCAGCTTCAGCATGTGCATGATGCCGACGGTCACCGTGCGGTCGAACATCTCGCCGGAGCGGCCGTCGTACAAGTGGACCTGGGTCTTGGCCGGAGTAAAGCCCACCTGCTGAGTACGCGGGTCATCGTCCGGGTAGGCCAAGTCGAGCATCGCCTTGATTTCGCTCTCGTGCGCGCCATCGAACACCGGCGAAGCGAAGGGCACACCCTTGCCCAGGTTCTCCGCCAACTCCTTGACCTCGTCGTCGGACAGGCTGGCGATGTCTTCTTTCTTACCGGAGCTGTTGTAGACCTTCTCCAATAACTTGCGCAGATCGGCGATCTTGGCCTGCTGCGCCAGCATCTCGCCGATGCGCAGGCCCAGGCCGCGCGCCGCCCAGCCCAGATGGGTCTCCAGAATCTGGCCGACGTTCATCCGGGACGGCACGCCGAGCGGGTTCAACACGATGTCGACCGGGGTGCCGTCGGCCATGAACGGCATGTCCTCGACCGGCACGATCTTGGACACCACACCCTTGTTACCGTGCCGACCGGCCATCTTGTCGCCGGGCTGCAGGCGGCGCTTGACCGCCAAGTAGACCTTGACCATCTTGATCACGCCGGGCGACAGCTCGTCGCCGGAGGTCAGCTTACGCTTCTTGATCTCCAGCATGCGGTCGAATTCTTCGCGCACCTTGGCCAGCGATTCCTTGACGCCTTCCATCTGGCGGGCGACGTCCTCGTTGGACAAGCGAATATCGAACCAGTCGTGCGGGTTCAGGCCGTCCAAGTAGTCGCCGGTGACCTTGGCGCCTTTGGCCAGCTTCTTCGGGCCGCCCTTGGCTTCCTTGTTCAGGATCAGCTTGCGCAGACGAGCGAAGGCATCCTGCTCGACGATGCGCATCTGGTCGGCCAAGTCCTTCTGGTACTTGCGCAGATGGTCGTCGATGATCTGGTTGGCGCGGCTATCGCGCTCGATGCCTTCACGGGTGAAGACCTGGACATCGATCACCGTGCCGCTCATGCCGGTCGGCACGCGCAGGCTGGTGTCCTTCACGTCGGAGGCCTTCTCGCCGAAGATCGCGCGCAGCAGCTTCTCTTCCGGGGTCAGCTGGGTCTCGCCCTTGGGCGTCACCTTGCCGACCAGCACATCGCCGGCCTCGACCTCGGCACCGATGTGCACGATGCCGGCCTCGTCCAGGCGGCCCAACTGCTGCGGCGCCAGGTTGGAGATGTCCTTGGTGATCTCTTCCGGGCCGAGCTTGGTATCGCGGGCGACGATCGACAGCTCCTCGATGTGGATCGAGGTATAGCGGTCTTCGGCCACCACGCGCTCGGAGATCAAGATCGAGTCCTCGAAGTTGTAGCCGTTCCAAGGCATGAAGGCGACCAACATGTTCTGGCCCAGCGCCAATTCGCCCTTGTCGGTCGAGGCACCGTCGGCAATCACGTCGCCACGCGCCAGCTTGTCGCCCACCTTCACCAGCGGCCGCTGGTTGATGTTGGTGTTCTGGTTGGAACGCTGGTACTTGGTCAGGGTGTAGATATCGACACCGACCTGGCCGCTGGCGGCCTCGTCGTCGTTGACCCGGACCACGATCCGGCTGGCATCGACGTAATCGACCACACCGCCGCGACGGGCGGTGACCACGGTGCCGGAATCGACCGCAGCGGTACGCTCGATGCCGGTACCGACCAGCGGCTTGTCCGGGCGCAGGCAGGGCACGGCCTGACGCTGCATGTTCGAGCCCATCAAGGCACGGTTGGCGTCGTCATGTTCGAGGAACGGGATCAGCGAAGCGGCGACCGACACGATCTGCGACGGCGCGATATCCATGTACTGGATCTTGTCCGGCGTCGACAGCTCGAATTCGTTATGGTGGCGGCTCGACACCAGATCGTCGGTGAAACGACCCTTGGCATCCAACGGCGCGTTGGCCTGGGCGATCACGTACTGACCTTCCTCGATCGCCGACAGGTAATCGATCTGGTCGGTCACCTTGCCGTCGGTCACCTTGCGGTAGGGGGTCTCGATGAAGCCATACTCGTTGGTCCGGGCATACAGGGCCAGCGAGTTGATCAGGCCGATGTTCGGGCCTTCCGGGGTTTCGATCGGGCAGACCCGGCCGTAGTGGGTCGGATGCACGTCGCGCACCTCGAAACCGGCGCGCTCGCGGGTCAAGCCGCCCGGGCCCAGCGCGGAAATCCGACGCTTGTGGGTGATCTCGGACAGCGGGTTGGTCTGGTCCATGAACTGGGACAGCTGGCTGGAGCCGAAGAACTCCTTGATCGCGGCCGAGATCGGCTTGGCATTGATCAAGTCGTGCGGCATCAGGTTCTCGCTCTCGGCCTGGTTCAGCCGCTCCTTGACCGCGCGCTCGACCCGCACCAGGCCGGCACGGAACTGGTTCTCGGCCAGCTCGCCGACCGAGCGGACGCGGCGGTTGCCCAGGTGATCGATGTCGTCGACCTCGCCGCGGCCATTGCGCAGCTCGACCAGGATCTTGATCACCGCGACGATGTCTTCGCGAGTCAGGGTGCCGGCGCCGGTCAACTCGTCGACACCGATACGGCGGTTGAACTTCATGCGGCCGACCTTGGACAGGTCGTACGAGTCCTCGCTGAAGAACAGGCGCTGGAACAGGGCCTCGACCGCATCCTCGGTCGGCGGCTCACCGGGGCGCATCATGCGGTAGATCGCCACCCGCGCGGTCCACTGGTCGACCGTCTCGTCGCTGCGCAGGGTCGACGACATATAGGCGCCATAATCGAGATCGTTGGTATACAAGGTCTCGAACGAGGCGACGCCGGAAGCCAACAGCTTCTCCAACAGGGCCTCGGTAATCTCATCGTTGGAGCGGGCGATGATCTCGCCGGTTTCCTTGTCGACGATACTGCTCGCCACCACGCGACCGAGCAGGAATTCGCCATCGACCGTCAGCCGCTTGATGCCGGCGGCCTCCAGGTCACGAATGTGCTTGGCGGTGATGCGCTTGTCCTTGGCGACGACAACCTTGCCGCTCTTGTCCACGATGTCGAAGCGAGCGGTTTCGCCCTTCAGACGCTCGGGTTTGATCTCGTACTCGATGCCCTTCTTGCCCAAATGGAAGGTCTCGAATTCGAAGAAGTCAGCCAGGATCTGCTCCGGCGTATAACCCAAGGCCTTGAGCAGAATGGTAACCGGCATCTTGCGCCGACGGTCGACCCGGAAGAACACGAAGTCCTTGGGATCGAATTCGAAGTCGAGCCAAGAACCGCGGTAGGGAATGATGCGTGCGGAGAACAGGAGCTTGCCGGAGCTGTGGGTCTTGCCGCGGTCGTGCTCGAAGAACACGCCGGGCGAACGGTGCAACTGCGACACGATCACGCGTTCGGTACCGTTGATGACGAAAGAGCCGGTCGGCGTCATGAGCGGAATCTCGCCCATATAGACCTCTTGCTCCTTCACTTCCTTGATCTTCTCCTTGCTGCTCTCGCGGTCGAGGATGACCAGGCGCACCTTGGCGCGCAAGCTGGCAGCGAAGGTCAGGCCGCGCTGCTGGCACTCGACGATATCGAACACCGGCTGGCCGAGGTTATAGCTGACGTACTCCAAGCGAGCACCGCCGTTGTGGCTGGTGATCGGGAAGATGGACTTGAACGCCGCCTGCAGACCGACATCCTTGCGTTGATCCGGGGCGACGAACTCCTGTAGGAACTCGTAAAAAGACTCAAGCTGAGTAGTCAGTAGATAGGGCACCGGCAAGACGCTGACGCGCTTGGCGAAGTTCTTGCGGATGCGTTTTTTCTCGGCGAAGGTATAGCTCATGGTGACCCCTTATCAGGAGAAGGCGATCAAGGAACGGAAATCGATCGTTGCCTGCACAAAAGACAGGTGAGAGTGGGCTTGCACGGCAACCGCCTCTTTCATCTGACTTCTGCTTTCCTCTATGACGCGAACGATTTTTTCAAAACCAAAAGGCCGGCGGGCCGGGCCTGCTCCTCGCAGACCCGGGTCCACCAGCCATACACCGGCAATAGCCCGGCGCACGCCGAAATTACTTGATCTCGGCAGTGGCGCCAGCTTCGGTAAGCTGCTTCTTGATGTCCTCGGCCTCGGCCTTGGGGCAGCCTTCCTTGACCGCCTTGGGCGCGCCGTCGACCAGGTCCTTGGCTTCTTTCAGGCCCAGGCCGGTCACCGCGCGAACGACCTTGATGACGTTGACCTTGTTGGCGCCAGCGCTGGACAGGATCACGTCGAACTCGGTCTTCTCTTCGGCTGCAGCGGCAGCGCCGCCGCCACCGGCGGGGGCGGCCACGGCCATCGCGGCAGCGGACACGCCGAACTTCTCTTCGAACGCCTTGACCAGGTCGTTCAGTTCCATCACGGTCATCGAGCCGACGGCTTCGAGGATGTCTTCTTTGGTAACAGCCATGTCAATACTCCTAAATCCAGATACGTATAAGGTCGATTAAGCCGCGGCTTCTTCGCGCTGCTTGGCCAAGGCGGCCAGCGCGCAAGCAAAGCCGGATACCGGCGCCTGCATGACGCCGAGCAGCTTGGCCAGCAGTTCGTCGCGGCTCGGGATCGAGGCCAAGGCCTGCACGCCGGCCTTATCGAGCAACTTGCCCGAATAGACGCCGACCTTCAGCACCAGCTTGTCGTTACCCTTGGCGAAGTCGTTCAACACCTTTGCCGCCGCCACCGGATCGACGGAAATACCGTAGATCAGCGGGCCGGTCATTTGCTCGGCCAGCGGCGCAAACGGCGTATCCGCCACCGCACGGCGCGCCAGGGTGTTCTTCAACACGCGCAGGTACACACCGGACTGACGCGCCTTGACGCGCAGTTGGGTGAGTGCATCCACCGTAACGCCGGCATATTCGGCCAGCACGATGGTCTGAGCGTTGGCGACCTGCGCCGCCACCTCGGCCACAACGGCTTTTTTGTCTTCCAGATTCAGACTCATGCGGTCTTCCTCCTATCAAGCCTAAAAACGGCGCCCCATCGACGACGAGGCACCACCCTTACGGCGACCTGATTCAGGAGCAACTTGCGTTAAACCTGTTCGGGTGACGCCGTCTGCGGTGGGTCAGGATTCAGGGTACGGACTGCAGGGTTCAGAAAACCCCAAAATCGATAGCCCTATAGCCTGGATTAAGAGTCGTCGTTCAGAACAAGTCCGGGTTTGTTCTAACCCGTACCCTGCAATCGAAACCCGACTCCCCTCCGGTCTTGGACAACCTGCCCGCCCCATACCGGCAGCGGACAGCCCAAAATACTTACTGCGCCAAGCCGATTACTGGGCCAGGCTGGACTGGTCCACCCGCACACCCACACCCATGGTGGAGGAGATGGCCACTTTTTTCATGTAGATACCCTTGGCACCGGCCGGCCTGGCCTTGTTCAGGGCCTCGACCAGCGCGGACAGGTTCTCTTTCAGCGCATCGACGCCGAAGGAGGCGCGACCGATGGTGGCATGGACGATACCGGCCTTGTCGGTGCGATACTGAACCTGGCCGGCCTTGGCGTTCTTCACCGCCTCGGTCACGTTCGGGGTCACGGTACCGACCTTGGGGTTCGGCATCAGGCCGCGCGGGCCGAGAATCTGGCCCAACTGGCCGACCACCTTCATGGCGTCCGGGGTGGCGATGACCACGTCGAAGTCCATCTTGCCGGCCTTGACATCGGCGGCCAGATCGTCGAAACCGACGATATCGGCGCCGGCGCCCTTGGCGGCCTCAGCCGCGGCGCCCTGGGCGAACACGGCGACCCGCACGGCCTTGCCGGTGCCGCGCGGCAGCACGACGGAGCCGCGCACCACCTGGTCGGATTTGCGGGGATCGACGCCGAGGTTCACCGCGACATCGACGGATTCGTCGAACTTGGCGGTAGCCGCCTCTTTCACCAGGGCCAGCGCCTCATCCACAACATACAGCTTGTTGCGATCGACCTTGGCCTTCAGGGCCTGCACGCGCTTGGATTGCTTAGCCATGTCACACCCCTTCCACATTCAAGCCCATGCTGCGGGCGCTACCGGCGATCGTGCGCACGGCGGCATCCATGTCCGCGGCGGTCAGATCGGGCATCTTGGTCTTGGCAATCTCTTCGAGCTGGGCGCGAGTCACCACACCGACCTTGTCGGTATGCGGCCGCGGGCTGCCCTTGGTGAGGCCGGCCGCCTTCTTCAACAGAATGGTGGCAGGCGGGGTCTTCATCACGAAGGTGAAGCTCTTGTCCGCATAGGCGGTAATCACCACGGGGATCGGCAGCCCCGGCTCGACACTCTGAGTCTGGGCGTTGAAGGCCTTACAGAATTCCATGATGTTGAGGCCGCGCTGACCCAGCGCGGGGCCGATCGGCGGCGAGGGGTTCGCCTTGCCGGCCGGCACTTGCAGCTTGATGTAGCCGATGATCTTCTTTGCCATGTTTCACTCCATTAAACGGGTTGTAGCGGGACTGGCCGTCCCTCCCCAATCGGCCCGGTTGCCCGGACCACCTAAACTCAGGCCGTTTGGCCCTGGCTGCCCACTTCGTGGGCTTAACCCGCGACGCGGGTTAGCCTTGCCGAAAGGCCCAGTTCGCGCGAGCGAACTAGGCTTTTTCGACCTGAGCGAATTCCAATTCGACCGGCGTCGCCCGACCGAAGATGGTGACGCTCACGCGCAGACGACTCTTCTCGTAGTTGACCTCTTCGACCGTACCGTTGAAGTCGGTAAACGGACCGTCCGTCACCCGCACCATCTCGCCCACCTCGAAGGTCACCTTCGGTTTCGGCTTCTCCACACCCTCTTGCATCTGCTGCAGGATGGCCTGGACTTCCTTTTCGCTGATCGGCGACGGCTTGTTCGGCGTACCGCCAACGAAGCCGGAAACCTTGGGCGTACTTTTGACCAGGTGCCAGGACGCATCGTTCATTTCCATTTGCACCAGGACATAGCCGGGGTAGAACTTGCGCTCGGTGATGCTCTTCTGGCCGCCCTTCATCTCGACGACCTCTTCGACCGGCACCATGATCTCGCCAAACGAGTCCTGCATGCCGGCACGCTCGATCCGCTCCTTCAGCGCACGCTGCACGCTTTTCTCGAAGCCCGAGTAGGCATGCACCACATACCACTGTTTCGCCATCAGTTCCCTCTGCCCATTAGCAGTTTGACAAGCCACAACAGCACACCATCCACCAGCCACAGGAACAAAGCCATGACCAGCACGAACAAGATGACCACACCGGTCATCTGCAAGGTTTCTTTCCGAGTCGGCCAAACAACCTTGCGCGCCTCGTCGACCGAATCACGGCTGAAGGCATAGAAGCCAGCGCCCACTTCGGTATAGCGGGCCACAAAAGCGGCAAGACCAAGCCCCACCAATACGGACAGCACCCGCACCACGGCCGGACTGTCCGCCAGCAGATAAAAGCCCACGACGCCAGCCACCGCCAGCATCGCCGCTATCAACAACTTGATCTTTTCCGCCATTTATCTGTTACGCATCCATCCGGCTGTTCATCTCGAAATGGCAGGGGCAGAGGGAATCGAACCCCCAACCTTCGGTTTTGGAGACCGACGCTCTGCCAATTGAGCTATGCCCCTGCGGCAGAGACACCAAAGCGCCCAACGCGGGGCGCTTTGGCTTTGAACACCTTTTAGATACAGCCTTTACTCAATAATCTTCGCCACGACGCCGGCGCCGACGGTCCGACCGCCCTCGCGCACAGCAAAACGCAGACCTTCTTCCATCGCGATCGGCGCAATCAGGCTCACCGTGATCGACACGTTGTCGCCAGGCATCACCATCTCGGTGCCCGCCGGCAGGTCGATCGACCCAGTCACGTCGGTGGTGCGGAAGTAGAACTGCGGACGGTAGCCGTTGAAGAACGGGGTGTGACGACCCCCCTCGTCCTTGCTCAGCACGTAAATCTCGGCCGTGAACTTGGTGTGCGGGTTGATCGAACCCGGCTTGGCCAGCACTTGGCCACGCTCAACTTCTTCACGCTTGGTGCCGCGCAGCAGCACGCCAACGTTGTCGCCAGCCTGACCCTGGTCGAGCAGCTTGCGGAACATCTCGACGCCGGTACAGGTGGTCTTGACGGTGGGCTTGATGCCGACGATCTCGATTTCGTCGCCAACCTTGACGATGCCACGCTCGACCCGACCAGTCACCACAGTGCCGCGGCCGGAGATGGAGAAGACGTCTTCCACGGGCATCAGGAAGGCACCGTCAACGGCGCGCTCGGGCTCGGGGATGTAGCTGTCCAGGGCGTCGGCCAGGGCGAAGATGCTGGGCTCGCCGATTTCGGACTGGTCGCCTTCCAGGGCCTTCAGGGCGGAGCCTTTGATGATGGGGGTGTCGTCGCCGGGGAAGTCGTACTTGGACAGGAGCTCGCGGATTTCCATTTCGACCAGCTCGAGCAGCTCGGCGTCGTCGACCATGTCGGCTTTGTTCATGTAGACGATGATGTAGGGCACGCCGACCTGACGGGCCAGCAGGATGTGCTCGCGGGTCTGGGGCATGGGGCCGTCAGCGGCAGACACGACCAGGATGGCGCCGTCCATCTGGGCGGCACCGGTGATCATGTTCTTGACGTAGTCGGCGTGGCCAGGGCAGTCCACGTGGGCGTAGTGCCGGTTGGCCGTCTCGTATTCGACGTGCGCGGTGTTGATGGTGATGCCGCGCGCTTTTTCTTCCGGTGCGGAGTCGATCTGGTCGTAACCTTTCGCCTCACCACCGAATTTCTTCGACAGAATCGTCGTGATCGCCGCCGTCAGCGTGGTCTTGCCATGGTCCACGTGACCAATCGTACCCACGTTTACGTGCGGTTTCGTCCGCTCAAATTTACCCTTGGCCATGACTCAATACCTCTCAGCTCAAATCAACACTGAACACAATAAAAATTCGTGGTGCCCATGGGCAGGATCGAACTGCCGACCTCTCCCTTACCAAGGGAGTGCTCTACCACTGAGCCACATGGGCATTTAACTAAACTTTTCGCGCGACCAGCTTCTGGAGCGGGTGATGGGAATCGAACCCACGTCATCAGCTTGGAAGGCTGAGGTTCTACCATTGAACTACACCCGCATCAGCCTTTTCGCGCTTACAACTGGTGGAGGGGGAAGGATTCGAACCTTCGAAGGCAGAGCCGTCAGATTTACAGTCTGATCCCTTTGACCGCTCGGGAACCCCTCCGCGAAAGCGCGGAATTATCCTAATCCAAGCAATTTATGTCAATCACGGTTTACGTTTTCTGGCCGGAATATTGCTAGAGATCGCTCATCGCCCTAGCCCTGCACCTTTGGACGGCCGTGCTGGACCCAGAAAATCCCAAGGAAGATCAGAACGATACCGACAAAATGGAAGAACCGGATGCGCTCGC
This sequence comes from Pseudomonadota bacterium, assembly GCA_021848725.1. GTDB lineage: Bacteria > Pseudomonadota > Gammaproteobacteria > Burkholderiales > Thiobacillaceae > Sulfuritortus. Next base: position 34,485 of record JAJZTS010000004.1, on the reverse strand, counting down.
CAAGAAAGACAACCGACAGCAGGATACCGAACACCGGCATCAGGTGAATAAACAAACCCGCCCTACTGGCGCCCACCCTAGCCACACCGTGATTCCAAAAGATATAGGCCAACACCGACGGAAAAATCCCGACATAGCCCACGCTCAGCAGGTTCGGCAGCGTCGGGGCGAACCCCTTGCCCGCAGCCAGTTCCCATAGATAAAACGGGCTGATGATCAGCACGCCGAACGCCACAATCGCCAACAGGAACGCCAGCGCAGACAACTCGGCCGGCCGATAACGCAGCAGCACCGAATACGCCGCCCAACTGATCACTGCCGCCATCACCAACAAATCACCTCGATTAAACCCCAGCAGTTGCAGGCGCTGGAGATCGCCATGAAAGACGATAACGCCCACGCCGAGCAGGGATGCCAGCAAGCCCAGGAACTGCGTTGCAGCCAGCCGTTGCCCGAGAAACAGCCAACTCAACGCAATGATCAGGACTGGAATAGCACTTTGCAGCAAGACCGCATTGGTCGCCGTGGTGTGCTGCAGGCCGAGATAAACAAAACTATTGAACGCCGCCACCCCGAACGTGGCCAGCAGCAGCAGCGGGCGCCAAGCCGCACGCGCAATAGGCCATTGCCGCCACAACTGGGCGCCGGCAAACGGCAACAGGATCAGTAACGCCAGCAGCCAACGCCAAAAAGACAAGGCCAGCGGCGGAATTTCTGCGTGGACCGCACGGGCCAGGACGAAATTGCCGGACCAAAACAGCGTGGTCAGCGTCAGCAGGAGATAGGGAGACACGCGCACTCCCCGCTCCTCTAGCAATCAGGCACAAACTCAGACATTGAACCGGAAGTGCATCACGTCGCCGTCCTGCACCACGTATTCCTTGCCCTCCAGGCGCATTTTGCCGGCCTCCTTGGCGCCCTGCTCGCCTTTGCAGGCGATGAAGTCGGCGAAGCCGATCACCTCGGCGCGAATGAAGCCTTTTTCGAAATCGGTATGGATCACGGCGGCCGCCTTGGGTGCGGTGTCGCCCTTGTGGATCGTCCAGGCCCGCACCTCCTTCACGCCGGCGGTGAAATAGGTCTGCAGGCCAAGCAAATCGTAGGCGGCGCGAATCAGGCGATCCAAACCCGGTTCCTCCAAGCCCATCTCAGCCAGGAAGTCTGCCTTGTCGGCATCGTCCAGGTCGGCGATCTCGGCCTCGATCGCGGCGCAGACCGCCACCACCGGCGCGCCCTCCGCCTCGGCATGGGCGCGCAAACGGTCGAGATAGGAATTGTTGTCGAAACCATCTTCCGCCACGTTGGCGACGTACATCGCCGGTTTGATCGTCAACAGGCACAAGGGTTTGATCAACTCGATCTCATCGTCCGACAGCTTCAGGCTGCGCGCCGGTTTGGCCTCGTTCAGGTGCGGCAGCAGCTTGTCGAGCGCGGCAATCAGCTTTTGCGCCTCCTTGTCGCCGGCCCGCGCCTTCTTGACGTCGCGGGCATGGGCCTTTTCCGCCGTTGCCAGATCCGCCAGGGCCAACTCGGTGCCGATCACCTCGATGTCGGCAATCGGGTCGACCTGACCAGCCACGTGCACCACGTTCTCGTCCTCGAAACAGCGCACCACGTTGACGATGGCATCGGTCTCGCGGATGTTGGCCAGGAACTGATTGCCCAGGCCTTCGCCCTTGGAGGCACCGGCCACCAGGCCGGCGATGTCGACGAATTCGACGATGGCCGGCAGCGTCTTCTGCGGCTTGACGATCGCGGCCAACTGATCCAAACGCGGATCGGGCACCTCGACCACGCCGACATTGGGCTCGATGGTGCAGAAGGGATAGTTCTCCGCCGCGATACCCGCCTTGGTCAGCGCGTTGAACAGGGTGGACTTGCCGACGTTGGGTAGGCCGACGATACCGCATTTCAAACTCATTCTTCTGTCACCGCTTTCTTGTCAGGTTTCGGCCGGATGTTAAGCCGACGCATCGCCAGATCGAACTCGCCCTTGAGCAGGGCCGGCAACGCCGGCACCGCCCGATCGAGCGCATCCTCGATCAGACTCGCTTCTTCCCGGCCCGGCCGGTGCAAGACGAAATCGGACACCTGGGCCTTGTCGCCCGGATGGCCGATGCCGATGCGCAGTCGCCAATAATCCGCGCCGAGCGCGGCACTGATGTCACGCACGCCATTGTGGCCGCCGTGACCGCCGCCCAGCTTCAGGCGCAAACCACCGGGCGGCAGATCCAGCTCATCGTGGGCGACCAGTATCTGGCCGACCGGAATCTTGTAAAAATGGGCCAGCGCCGCGACTGCGCGGCCACTGGCATTCATGTAAGTCGTCGGTTTCAACAACCACAGGTCGGCGCCGCCCACCGCGAGGCGGCAGATCTCGCCGAAAAACTTGCCCTCAGAACGAAAAAGACCGGCATGGCGAGCCGCCAGCCGGTCTAGCCACCAACACCCGGCATTGTGCCGGGTATCGATGTATTCGCTGCCTGGATTGCCGAGACCGACGATCAGTCGGATGCCGGTCTCCACGCCCCAGTCTCGCGCCTAGATCAAGCGCCCTCGGTCGGAGCCGCCGGAGCGGCTTCCGCCTCGCCGCGCACGCCCAGGATGGTCGCCACGGTCGGGTCCTCGCCGCGCAGCAAAGCGGTGCACTCGACGCCCGCCGGCAACTTAACGTGGGACAGGTGCGCGGAATGGCCGACATCCAAGGCAGACAGGTCGATCTCCAGGTACTCGGGCAGCTTGTCGGCCAGACAGACCACTTCCACCTCGGTGATCACGTGCGATAGCACGCCGCCGTGCAGCTTGACGCCCGGCGCGTTGTCGCCGTTCAAGAAGTGCAACGGCACCTTCATGTGGATCTTGTGGGTCTTGTCGACGCGCAGGAAATCGACGTGCAGCACCTGGCGCTTGAACGGGTGGGCCTGGACGTCGCGCAGCAGCACGGGCTCTTTCTCGCCATCCACATTCAGCGTCAGCACGGAGGAATGGAAGGCCTCCTTGCGCAACTGCAACAGCAGATCGTTATGGTCCATCTCCAAGGCCACGGCATCCTTGCCGGCACCATAAACGATGCCCGGCACCTTGCCGCCGTGACGCAGGCGGCGGCTCGCACCCGTTCCCTGCACGCCACGCTTGCTAGCGATAACTTCAAATTTCATGATCAACTCCTAAACAAACAAAAAAGCCGCCCGCGACCAGGCGGTCCTTCGTCGGCCCGCTATTCCACGAACAGCGAGCTCACCGAATCTTCATTGCTGATGCGGCGGATGGTCTCCGCCAGCAGCTCGGCCACCGTCAATTGCCGGATACGGCCGCAGGCCTTGGCCTCGTCTCGCAGCGGGATGGTGTCGGTCACCACCAGTTCGTCCAGCGCGGAATTATTGACCCGCTCGATCGCGCTGCCCGACAGCACCGGGTGGGTACAGTAGGCCAACACCCGCTTGGCGCCGTACTCCTTTAACGCGCGCGCCGCCTCGCACAGGGTGTTGGCGGTATCCACCATGTCGTCCATGATGATGCAGGTGCGGTCTTTCACCTCACCGATGATGTGCATCACCTTGGCTACGTTCGGCTTGGGCCGACGCTTGTCGATGATAGCCAGATCGCAATCCAAGCGCTTGGCGAAGGCCCGGGCCCGCACCACGCCGCCGACGTCGGGCGACACGATCATCAAGTTGTCGTAGTTCTGCTTCCAAATATCGCCGAGCAGAATCGGCGCCGAATAGATGTTATCGACCGGGATATCGAAAAAGCCCTGGATCTGGTCCGAGTGCAAATCCATGGTCAGCAAGCGATCGACCCCGGCGGCGGTCAGCATGTCGGCCACCACCCGCGCGGTGATCGGCACCCGGGCCGAACGCACGCGGCGATCCTGGCGGGCATAGCCGAAATAGGGGATGGCCGCGGTGATCCGGCCGGCCGAGGCCCGGCGCAGGGCATCGACCATCAACATCACCTCCATGAGGTTGTCGTTGGTCGGCATGCTGGTCGACTGCAGGACGAACACGTCCTTGCCGCGCACGTTCTCGAGGATTTCCACCATGGTTTCGCCGTCCGAGAACCGGCCCACGCTCGCACGACCGAGGTGGATGTTCAGGTGGCGGACAACGTCTTCGGCAAGCCTGGGGTTGGCATTGCCGGTAAACACCATCAAGCTGTCGTATCCCACGAGGAAACTCCGCGCGCAAAAAACAAAAAAGCGTGTAGAGACAAGCTACACGCTTATTTCAAGTGGCTGGGGAGGTAGGGATCGAACCTACGAATGCCGGAATCAAAATCCGGTGCCTTACCACTTGGCGACTCCCCAAGCGTTGCATGGCGGCGAACCGCCTATGCCGCCCAACCCAGCAGAGGATGTTGATCCAGGCCATCGGCCACAAAACCGTCCACCCCTTCCGGGCGAGCCGCAAAAACCCGCTCGGCCGTTAGGCGATCGGGGAATGCGGCAAACACACACGCCCCCGATCCGGTCATCCGCGCATCTCCAAACTGCCGCAGCCAGGCCAAGCATTCAGCCACCTGCGGATAGAGATTGCAGACCACGCGCTCCAGGTCGTTATGACCGAAGCCCGTTGAAAAGACGCGCATTTTGACGGCTGGCGTATCGCGTGTCAATGCCGGATGCGCGAAGATTTCCGCGGTCGACACGTGTACCGGCGGCGTCAACACGACATAACTCGCCGGCGCCAATTCCACCGCCTGCAAGCGTTCGCCCACCCCCTCGGCAAAGGCGGAGCGGCCGAACACGAAGACCGGCACGTCGGCGCCAAGTTGCAGGCCCATGGCCTGCAGTTCGGCGCGTGGCAGACCCAGCCCCCACAACCGATTCAACACCAAGAGCACAGTCGCCGCATCCGAGCTGCCGCCGCCCAGGCCGCCGCCCATAGGCAGGCGCTTGTCCAAGCCGATCTCCGCCCCCAGCCGGCAGCCGGTATGGCTCTGCAGCAGCCGCGCCGCTCGCGTGCACAGATCATGCTCCGTCCCCACGCCGGGCAAGGGATTACTGCGCCGGATCTCGCCATCCGGGCGCACCGCGATATGCAAGCGATCGCCGTGGTCGAGAAAACGGAATACCGTCTGCAGCAGGTGATAACCGTCCGGCCGCCGGCCGACCACGTGCAGAAACAGATTGAGCTTGGCCGGCGCCGGGTAGGCCTCGCCCTCGGGCTTCATGGGGCCTGCCATGCGTCCACCACCAAACGGATTTCCAGGTCGTCGCGATGCGCACTCAGTCGCTTCGGCAGGCGCGTCCCCGCAAAGGCTTGGCCATATTCGATATGCCAGCCGTCCTGTTCCAGACTGAGCCAGCCGCCATGCCCATCCGGCTGGCCCGAGAACGGGCGGGCCGGATCGGGTTGGCCACGCAGCCAATGCGCCAACCCGGCCAAGGGCAGGGCCACGCCGATGGCCTGCTGCACCAGCGCCTCGCCGCTGTCAGCCTGGTACTGCTTGCCGGCACTATCGGTCATACCGGCCCCGGCCGCGTCCACATGCACCTCGGCCACCCCCTGCCCCAGCGGCGTGCGCAACAGGATATCCTGCCGCCCACCCGAGGATTGCCAAACGATGCCGCCGGAAAAACCCTGCTCGGCGGCACGCACCGAAATTCGACCCTCCAGCCGATAACCGTCTGCCGCCGGCACCAACGACGGCGGCGGCAATGCAGCACAGGCCGACATCAGTAATGGGGCGACCAGCCCAAGCCAGCGGCGATACATCAGGGCTTGAAGCGCGAGATCGTCTCGCGCAAGGCCTCGTTGTCCGGATGCGCCTTGAGCGCGCCCTCCCATAGCTTTTTCGCCTCGTCGCGCTTGCCCTGCTTCCACAGCACTTCGCCCAGATGGGCGGCGATCTCGGGATCGGGGCGCGCGGCATAGGCGCGCTTGAGGTACTCGGCGGCCTCTTTCGAGCGCCCCGCCTTGAATTGCGCCCAGCCCATGCTGTCGAGCACGAATGGATCATCCGGCGCCAGTTGCAGCGCCTTTTGCAGCAACTCGATCGCCTCGGCAATGCGGTTGGTGCGGTCGGCCAGGGTATAACCCAAAGCGTTGTAAGCGTGCGCATAATCGGGCTTGAGCTTGATCAACTTGCGGAGGTCTTTTTCCAGCACGTCAAGCTTGTTCAGCTTTTCCGCCGCCATCGCCCGGTCGTACAGCAACTCCGGCGCCTCCGGCTGGCCGGCCAGCGCCTGCGACAGCACTTTATAGACCCCGGCATAATCGTGCGCCTCGCGCAAAATCTGCGCCTCGGCCTGCACGATTTGGATGCGCTCGCTGTCGTCGGCCGGGCTCAGGCCCTGCAGCAGCGCCCGCGCCTCGGCCACGCGGCCTTGCTTGCCCAGCAAGGCCGCAGCCAGCACCTGGGCGGCGACATAGCGCGGCCCCCGGTCGACCGCTTGGTACCAGCGCAAGGCCTCGGCCACACGCTTGCGCGCCTCGGCGATCTGGCCCAGATACAGCTTGACCTGATCGGCCTCGGGGTAACCCAGTTCCAACGTTTTCAGCAAATAGGTCTCGGCCGCTTCATAATCGCCCGCTTGCATGGCGAGCAGGCCGACTGCCAACGTCGCCTCGGGATTGCCCGCCGCATCGTCGAGCAAGCGTTCGAATTCTTGCCGGGACTCGGGATAACGCCCCGTGCGTGCCAACTGCTTGGCATAGGCCAAACGCAGTTCGCGCATGGCCGGGTGCTGCGCAAGGAAGCCCGCCCAATAGGCCAGCATTTCGGCATCGCCCTTGCGCTGCAGCAGCTGCCCCTTGAGCAAGGCCGCCGCCTCCCAGTCCGGCCGCAAGGCCAAAGCCCGGTCCACCGCCTGTTCGGCGCGGTCGTATTGGCCGGCATTCCAAGCCGCCTGGGTCACGGCGAAATGTGCCTCGGCCAAATTCGGATAGGGCCGCGCCAAGTCACTGACCAGATCGAGCACGCCCCGGTAATCGGTCTGCCGGCTGAACACGGTGTGCATTTGCATGAACACCGGCCCTGGCGATCCGCCCGCCGCCCGCAGCAGGACCTCGAAATGGGGCCGGGTCTCCTTGATATGGCCGCTGGCGGCCAACAGCGAGATCCATACCTGCTGCGCCTGCTCGGACCCCGGCTCCAGCTCGACCCACAGCTTGGCCGACTGCACCGCCTCTTCGCGCGCCTGGGCGAGCAAGGCCAGCTCCGTGGCACGGCGCGCGATGCGCGCATCGCGGGTACGCAAGGCCAGATCGACATAAGCCTCCGCCGCCAGTTTGCGTTCACCGCGCTGCCAGGCTGTCTCCGCCAGGAGGAATTGATAGAGCACCTGCTCGGTCAGCGGCTGGGCAGGCGTGGCGACGGGCGCGGCGGCGGCCGTCTTGTCGTTGCTGGCCGGGGCGGGCTTGGGCGGGGCGACAGCTTGTTCGGGCGCGGGCGCCAACTGAGCGCAGCCGACGAGGCCCAAGACGGCCAGCAGCATCAAGAAAGGATTGAAGGTCATAGCTGAAATCGGTGTGGTTTGGAGCATTATGCAAGAGCGGCGGCGCGCACGCTATCATCGCGCCATGCCCGAACTGCCCGAAGTCGAGACCGTACGCCGCGGCCTATCCCCTCACATCGTCGGCCACCGCTTGCGCGGCGCCCGCGTGCGCAACCCCCGCCTGCGCTGGCCCGTGCCGGACAAGCTCGATGCGCTCATTGCCGGTCAACACATTCAAGCGCTGGAGCGGCGCGCGAAATACCTGATCCTGCGCCTCGACCACGGTGGCCTGCTGCTGCACTTGGGCATGTCCGGCAGCTTGCGCCTGGTCGAGGCGACAACGCCGCCGGACAAGCACGACCATGTCGACCTACTGCTCGATGATGGCCAAGCCTTGCGCCTACGCGACCCGCGCCGGTTCGGCGCGGTGCTATGGAGCGAGCAACCCGACAGCCACCCGCTATTGGCCGCGCTTGGGGTCGAGCCGTTGGACAAGGACTTTGACGGCGCGCGCCTCTATGCCATGAGCCGGCGCAAAACGACGGCGATCAAGCACCTGATCATGGACGCCCACCTCGTCGTCGGCGTCGGCAACATCTACGCCAACGAGGCCCTGTTCCAGGCCGGCATCCGGCCGACCCTGCGCGCCGACAAACTCAGCCGGCCCCGTTGCGACCGGCTGGCCGCCGCGATCAAAGATACCTTGCGTCGAGCGATCAAGGCCGGCGGCAGCACGCTGCGCGACTTCGTCAACGGCCACGGCGAGCCGGGCTATTTCCAGCAGAGCTATTTCGCCTATGGCCGCGCCGGCGAGCCTTGCCGCCAATGCGGCACGCCGATCAAGTTGCTACGCCAGGCAAACCGGGCCAGCTATTACTGCCCGCATTGCCAGAAAAATTAGGCGGCTCGCACGGCCTTATTTGTTGCCGGTCAGCTGCTCGTACTTCGCCTGCAACTGCTCTTTGGTCTCGACGTAGTTCGGATTGATCGGGATGCAATCGACCGGGCAGACCTCGCGGCACTGCGGCGTATCGTAATGACCGACACACTCGGTGCATTTATTGGGGTCGATGACGTAGATGTCCTCACCTTGCGAGATCGCCTCGTTCGGGCACTCGGGCAGGCAAACGTCGCAGTTGATGCACTCGTCGGTGATCATCAAAGCCATGATGCGATTTCCTTAACTCTCAACTAAAACGGGCGGCCAAACGCTGGGCCACCACAGGGTTTACAAACTGGCTGACATCGCCCTTGAGCCGGGCAATCTCACGTACGATGCTGGCGGAGATGAACATGTACTGCTCCGACGGCGTCAGGAACACCGTCTCGATGTCCGGATTCTGGCTCCGATTCATGCCGGCCAACTGGAATTCGTATTCGAAATCCGACACCGCGCGCAGGCCACGCAGGACCAGATTGGTCTGCTGTTCGGCCATGAATTGGATCAACAAGCTGGAAAAACCCACCACCTGCACGTCCGGCACATCGGCCAGCACCTGACGCGCCATATCCACCCGCTCGGCCAGACTGAAGCAAGGCGCCTTGGTGGCGCTATCGGCCACCGCGACCACAACCTGGTCGAAAATGCGCGCGGCACGGCGCACCAAGTCCTCGTGTCCACGAGTGATCGGGTCGAAGGTGCCGGGGTAAATGATTTTTCTAGCGGTCATGCGCTTCCCTCTCCCCTACCCTCTCCCGCGCGCGGGAGAGGGGGACAAAGCGTCGCTTCGCGACGATTACTCGGACCATGCCCGTTCCAGCAAACAAAAATGCGATTGCCCGGCCCGCCCTTCGCGCAAGACCTGCCAGCCCGAGGCGGCAAGCACAGGTTTGGATAGCGAGCCATCGTGTTCAAGGTAGATTTTACCCTCGGGGGCGAGCCGTGTCGCCGCAAGCGCCAAAGCCCTGTCCCAGAGCCCTTCGGCGAAAGGGGGGTCGATGAAGATGACATCGAATAAGCCGCACTCGGTGTTCAAGTAGTTTAGGCCATCGGCCCGAACTACCCGCCCACCCAGCACGGCGGCGTTACCCTCCAGCGCCGTGCAGGCCCGGGCATCGCGTTCGACCAGCACGACCTCGGCCGCACCGCGCGAGGCCGCCTCGAACCCGAGCGCGCCGCTGCCGGCGAACAAGTCGAGGCAGCGCAAGTCGTGCAGACGCTGCCCCAGCCAGTTGAATAGGGTCTCACGCACCCGGTCCGGCGTCGGCCGCAGGCCGGGCATCGCCTGGAAATGCAGCTTACGGCCGCGATGGCTGCCGCCGATGATGCGGACCTGATTACTTGGCCGCGGCGGCATTCGGCTGTCCACCGACGATCACGGTTTGCACCGCCGACAAGGGCACGCGTTGCCGGAAGGCCTGCACGATGTCATCGCGTGTCACTGCGGCGATCTTGGCCATATAACTGTCGAGCCAATCCGAAGGCAGCCGGTAGAAGCCAATGACGCTCAGATAACCGAGGATCTTTTTGTTGCTATCCAGGCGCAGCGGAAAGCCGCCGATCATATTGTTCTTCGCCTGCGTCAATTCTTCGTCACTCGGCCCCTCGTCCACATAACGGCGCAAAGTCTCGCGCGCGACCCGCACCGCCTCGTCGGTACTCTCGCGCTTGGTCTGCAGGCCGATTTGAAACGGGCCCAACTCGGCCATCGGCGAGAAATAGCTGTAGACGCTATAAGCCAAGCCGCGCTGTTGCCGAATCTCCTTCATCAAGCGCGAGTCGAAGCCGCCGCCGCCCAGCACGTAGTTGCCGACCAGCAAGGGGAAATAGTCGGCATCTTCGCGTTTCAGGCCGGGCAGGCCCATGAACAAGTGGCTCTGGGTCGCATAATGCGGCAACACTTGGGTCTTGCCGACAGGGTTTACCGTCACCCGGGCAATGGCCGCTGGCGCCTCGCCGGCGGGCAAACCGTCGGCCAATTGTTCGGCGATGGCCTCGGCCTGGGCTCGGCTGACATCGCCCATCAGGGCGATCGACAAGGCCTTGGCCCGATAGTGCCGACGATGGAAATCGATGAAATCGGCCTGCCGCAACTTGGCCAGCCCCGCTTCGCCGACCCGGCTGGCAGCCGAGTAGGGATGATCGCCATAGATCGCGATCTGGAAGGCCTCGGCGCCGATGACCTCGGGTTGGGTCCGTGCCTCCTTGAGGCCGGCGATGGTGCGCGCCTTTTCCCGCTCAATCACCGGTTTTGGGAAATGCGGCCGCTGCAGGATCGCGGCCAGGGTGGCCACCGCCTGTTCCCGCTCGGCCACGCTGCTCAAGGTGCGCAATTCGAAGCTCGCCCGATCGCCATCGATGCTGCCGCCCAAGCTCGCCCCCACGTCGGCCAAACGCTCGGCAATCGCGCGCTCCGACCAAGCACCGGCCCCCAGGCCCATCAAATGCCGGGTCAGGCTAGCCACGCCATATTGGCCGGGCCGATCGTAGGCGGTGCCGGCCGCAAAGTCGGCGGAGATATCCAGTATCGGCAGGTCGTGATTCTCGACGAACACCACGCGCGCGCCCTGGCTGGTCTGCCAGCGCTGAATATTCAGCGCGGCTTGGACCGGCAAGGCCAACAGGCCACAGAGCAACACACCAAACCATTGCTTAGCGGACATGACCGTCTCCCATCATGGTGGAGGCTTCGGCCTTGCCTTCCGGCAAGGGCAGGGGATCGAGCGTTGCCACCGTCAATTTGTCGTCGACCAGATAGCGCTTGGCCACCTCCTGCACCTGCTCGGCCGTCACCGCCCGAATCCGCTCGAAGCGTTGCTTGAGCAAGCGGTAATCGAGCCCGGCCGTGACCCATTCGCCGATCTGCATCGCTTGATAGAACAAGGAATCGCGCTGAAACACTTGCCCGGCCAGAACCTGGGCCTTCACCCGCTGCAACTCCTTGCCGGAAATACCGTCACGCTGAATGCGGACGATCTCGTGTTTCAACGCCGCCTGCACCTCACCGACGCTGTGGCCTTCGGCCGGCGTCGCGTCGAGCATGAACTGCACCGGACCGCGGGCCGCATCGTCATAGCCGGCACTGACCTCGGTCGCGATTTTGCGTTCCTTGACCAAACGCTGCGACAAGCGGGCCGAGGCGTTGCCATCGAGCACGCCGGCCAGCACCTCAAGGGCATAGGGCTCCCAATCCTTGGCTGGATCGGACAATTTCGGCGCGGGCCAGGCCATCAGCAGATAAGGCAGCTTGGCCGGCGCCCGCGTGACCACCGATTTCATGCCGGACTGTTCGGGCTCGACCAATGGCTTGCGCTCGGGCAGGGTGCGTGCCGGAATGGGGCCGAAGTATTGCTCGGCCAGCGCGAACACCTGCTCCGGCTCGACATCGCCCGCCACCACCACAGTCGCATTATTCGGCGCATACCAGTGCCGATACCAGGCCCGGGCGTCGGCCACCGTCATGTTTTTCAAGTCACCCATCCAGCCGATCACCGGATGCCGATATGGATGCGCCTCGAACGCGGTCGCCATGAAGTTCTCATAGAGCAGGGCATGCGGCTCATCGTCAGTGCGCATGCGCCGCTCTTCCATCACCACCTGGATCTCCTTGGCGAACTCCTCCGGCGCCAAGGTCAGATTCGCCATACGGTCGGCCTCCAATTTGAACGCCAATGCCAGGCGATCTTTCTGCAAGGTCTGGAAATAGGCGGTATGGTCGCGCGAGGTGAACGCATTCTCGCGCCCGCCGGCCGCGGCGATCTGCTTGGAGAACTCGCCGGCCGGCACGGCCTGGGTGCCCTTGAACATCATGTGTTCGAGCACATGGGCCACCCCGGTCGTACCATAGCTTTCGTCCATACTGCCGGCCCGGTACCAAACCTGACTCACCACCACCGGCGCGCGGTGATCGGTCTTCACGATCACCTTGAGGCCGTTGCCCAATGTGCGCTCGGCCAGGTCTGCCTGCGCATTCAGGGCCAGGCCAAAACTCAGTAGCAGACAGGCTAGCATTCGCATCGTCGTATCGTTCGAAAATGACCTAAGGACACGCATGATAAAATCTCCGTCACAAACGCACCATCCGACCCCGATATCACGTGTTTAGTTTCTTCAAGAAAAACCAGGACGACGACCAGGCCAAAGCGGCGGCCAAGCCCAGTTGGGGCGAGCGCCTGAAGACCGGCCTGGGCCGTACCCGTTCGGCCCTGACCCAGCCCTTCGCTAGGCTGTTCTCCAGCCATGCCAAGATCGACGAGGCCCTATATGAGGAACTCGAAGACATCCTGCTCACCGCCGATGTCGGCGTCGAGGCCAGCCAACACTTGCTGAGCGCGCTACGCGCCCGGGTCAAACGCGATGGCCTGACCGAATCCGAGCAACTCAAGGCCGCACTAAAAAGCGTGCTGGCGGAACTGCTCGCGCCCTTGGAACATCCGCTCGTGCCGACCGGCCACAAACCCTTCGTGATCATGCTGGCCGGCATCAACGGGGCGGGCAAGACCACCACCATCGGCAAGCTGGCTTGGCGTTTTCGGCAAGAAGGCAAGAGCGTGATGCTCGCCGCCGGCGACACCTTCCGCGCCGCCGCACGCGAACAACTGGCGGAATGGGGTGAGCGCAATCAGGTCGAAGTGATCGGCGGCCAGGGCGGCGACCCGGCGGCGGTGATCTACGATGCGATCCAGGCCGCCACCGCGCGCGGCATCGACATCGTGTTGGCCGATACCGCCGGCCGGCTACCGACCCAACTGCACCTGATGGAAGAGATCAAGAAGATCCGCCGAGTGATCCAGAAGGCCGACCCGACCGCACCGCATGAGGTATTGCTGGTGCTCGACGCCAACATCGGCCAAAACGCGATCCTGCAGGCCCAGGCCTTCGACGAGGCGATCAAGGTCACCGGCCTGGTGCTGACCAAGCTCGACGGCACAGCCAAGGGCGGCGTGATCGCCGCGCTGGCTAAACGCCGGCCGATCCCCGTGCGCTTTATCGGCATCGGCGAGGGCTTGGAAGACTTGCAACCCTTCCGCGTCGATGAATTCGTCGACGCCCTGTTTTCCTGATATGCAGTCCTGATAGACTCGCCGCATGATCGAACTGAACGACGTCACCAAGCGCTATCCTGGCGGCCATGAGGCGCTGTCCCATGTCTCGCTCGGTATCGCCAAGGGCGAGATGGTATTCGTCAATGGCCGCTCCGGCGCGGGCAAGAGCACTCTGCTCAAGCTCATCGCCGCCACCGAGCGGCCCACCTCGGGCAGTGTCGTCGTGTTCGGCCAGAACATTGGCCGCATGCGCCGCACGGGTCTGCCCTATTTCCGCCGCAATCTCGGCTTGGTCTTCCAAGACCACAAATTGCTCTATGACCGTAGCGTCTTCGACAATGTGCTGCTGCCCTTGCAAATCCAGGGCCTGACCGGCCATGAAGCCGGCAAACGCGTACGCGCCGCGCTGGACAAGGCCGGTCTGACCGGAAAGGAACGTGCACGCCCGATTACCCTGTCGGGCGGCGAGCAACAGCGTTTATGCATTGCCCGCGCCATCGTCGGCCGACCGCAATTGCTATTGGCCGACGAGCCCACGGCCAACCTGGACGAAACCTATGCGGGCGAGATCATGGCGATGTTTCACGCCCTCAACCAGGTCGGCGTGACCTTGATCATTTCCACCCATGACCAAAGCCAGGCGCAACGTTATGGCGGCCGCGCCATCCATTTGGCGGAGGGCAAGCTGCTATGAACGCCTGGTTTGCCCACCATGCGCACAGCTTCGCTGTCGCATTCGACCGCCTGCGCCGCGCGCCCCTCGCCGCCTTGATCTCCGTGCTGGTGATCGCCGCCGCCATCACCCTGCCTGCCGGCCTGTATCTGCTGCTCGACAACCTCAAAAAGGCGACCGCCGATGCGGCACCGCGCGCAGAGCTGAGTGTATTCTTCAAGCTCAACACCCCCGAGGCGACAGCCCGGCAAATCGGCCAGGTGCTGCAACAGCAGCCGGATGTTGCCTCCGTCCGCTTCATCGGTCGCGACGAGGCCCTAAAACGCCTGGAGAAACTGGGGCTGGGCGACATCACCGCCGGCCTGCCCGGCAACCCGCTACCGCATGCGCTGATCCTCCGCACCCGCGATTCCAACCCGGCCGCCTTAGACCGCCTGGCCGAGACCTTACGTAAGCGGCCGGAGGTGGACCGAGTCAACCTCGATAGCGGTTGGGCACGCCGGCTGAATGCCTTCATGCAGCTGGGCGAGCGCGTGATCTGGCTGCTTGCCGGTTTATTCGGCCTGGCTTTGGCCGCCATTACCGGCAACACCATCCGCCTGCAAATCTACGCCCAGCGCGATGAGATCGAGGTCGCCCGCCTACTCGGCGCGACCGACCGCTTCATCCGCCGGCCATTCCTCTATTTTGGCGGCCTACAGGGCCTGCTCGGCGGCCTGACCGCCTGGGGCCTGCTGAGCCTGGCGCTCTTTCTGCTGCATGGCCGCATCGCAGAACTCGCTGCGGCTTACGGCAGCGAATTCGCGCTGGCCGGCTTGAGTTGGCTGGACGGCATGGCGTTGGCGGCAATCTCCGGCCTCTTGGGGCTGATCGGCGCCCTCTATGCCGTCGCCCATACCCAACGCAGCTTGCGCATTGCCTGACCCTCTATAGTTGACGGAACTTATCGGGATTAGCACTCTCCATTACCGAGTGCTAGAATCCGCTTCAGTCCCTTGGAGGTTTTGATATGACCGCACAGGCCCTAAGCTTTCCAGTCCCTTCCAGCCTAGGTAGCATCGAGAGCTACATCCAGGCCGCGAACCGCTTCCCGCTGCTCAGCGCCGAAGAGGAAACCAGCCTCGCCCGCCGCTTCCGCGACGCGCAGGACTTGGAAGCCGCACGTCAGTTGGTGCTGTCCCACCTGCGCTTGGTCGTTTCCATCGCCCGCGGCTATTTGGGTTATGGCCTACCCCATGCCGACCTGATCCAGGAAGGCAATGTCGGCCTGATGAAGGCCGTCAAACGCTACGACCCCGAGCGTGGCGTGCGCCTGGTCTCCTTTGCCGTGCATTGGATCAAGGCGGAAATCCACGAGTACATCCTGCGCAACTGGCGCCTGGTCAAGGTAGCCACGACCAAGGCCCAACGCAAGCTGTTCTTCAATCTGCGCAGCCTCAAGCAACATGGCGGCAGCCTGAGCCCAGACGAAGTCGAAGCCATGGCTCAGACTTTGAACGTCAGTAGACACGACGTACGCGAGATGGAAACCCGGCTCTATGGCCAGGACGTTGCGCTGGAGGCCAACACCGATGAGGACGAAGATAGCTTTGCCCCCATCGCCTACCTCGCCGCACCCGATGCAGAACCGATCCTCGATATCGAACGCAAGGAGCGCGAGCAACTGGCCACCACCGGCCTGGCCCGAGCATTGGAGGCGCTCGACGAGCGCAGCCGGCATATCGTCCAAGCCCGCTGGCTGAACGAAGAGAATCCTGCAACCTTGCATGAGTTGGCCGCGCAATATGGCATCTCGGCCGAACGGGTACGGCAGATCGAGGCGAAGGCCTTGCAGAAAATGAAGGCCATGCTGCTTAGTTGATTAACACCCTCAACAATAAAAAAGCCCCGCGATGCGGGGCTTTTTTATTGAGTGGCGCCGAGGTCAGAACAGCTTGCCAATCAGTACCGTGATCAGGCTCAGCCATGCCCACGCGATCAAAGCGATCACCACGGTCATCGGCAAGTTGGTCTTGTTGAATAGCTCTTTCATCGCAGGCTCCAAAATCGCAAAGTCCGGCGGATTCTAGCGCATCCCCCTCTCGGGCTCAATGCCGTTTGAGACTCACTTGGACTTCGTCGCTGGCATGGCTTTTTCTCCGACCTTGCCATCGACCGCAAGCTTGTCTTTGAGCTTCGCGACACTGGCTTTGCCGAAGCCTTTTACATTGGCTAGATCGTCGAGGCTTTTAAATGCCCCATGTTTATCGCGATAGTCGACGATCGCCTTCGCCTTGGCTGGGCCAATACCCTTGACCGTTTCCAATTGCGATGGCGTCGCACTGTTGATATCGACAACAGCCCAAACCGGGAAAGCAAACAAGGCCGACAACAAAACCGCAAGCATTAATTTCTTCATCATGTTCTCCCTAATGATCAAAAAGGACGCAACAGGCGTCCATGGGAGCATAACGAATCGAGCGAAATATCCAATCGGCCATTTGGCCGAGCGATCCATCGAAAGATATAGGCATGAGAACAAAAAAAACGGGCGTCCGAAGACGCCCGTTTCAACCACTAAACGACTAGAAATCTAGGCGATTAGAAGTTGTGGATCAGACCCAGGGAAACGCCGTGCGGGTTGCCGCCCAGGCCGGTACCGGGGTTGTCACCGTGACCGCCGCCGAAGGCGCTAAAGGCAGCGCCGGAGTCGTTGTCGGTGCTAGCATAAGCAACGTAAGCGGTGGTGCGCTTGGACATGGCATAGTCCACACCCAGGGCCCACATATCGGCACCGTTGTTGCTGGTGCTCTTGCGGTCATCGGCCTGATAGTACTGGGCCTTCAGGGTCATCGGACCCATCGCGTAGGCGCCACCCAGACCCCAGACTTTGCGGTCGGCATTCTTAACGCCGTTCGCATCGCCAGCGTCTTGATAGAAGGCAACCGCCTTGAAGTCGCCGAAGGTGTAGCCACCGGCCAAGCGCCAGATGGTCTCGTCAGGCTTGCCCGCAGTACCGAAATCACGGTTCTGGTAGCCAGCACCCAACAGCAGGGGGCCGTTGGTGTAGAAGGCGTTTGCAGCGACAACGGTGTCGGATGCGTCGGTAGCGGCACCCGCAGCGGTGTTGGTCACGTAGGCCAGGGTGGCGTTGAAGCCGTTCATGTCGGGGGTGATGTAAGCAACAACGTTGTTCGGGCGAACGTCACCAGCGGCGCCATCGGCATTCAGCAGGTTGCGGGTATCACCGATCTGGTTGTTGAACAGGTCGACCTTGCGGCTGACGATCTTCAGGGGGGACTCAGCCTTGCCCAGGATAACGGTACCGAAACCGCCGTTCAGGCCGACATAGGTGTTGCCGGAGCCAACGCCGTTGGCGGTGCCGCCGAAGGAACCGTCGGCATTGCCGGTGGCGCCCACGTCGAAGTAGGTCTGGATGTTCCAAACAGCCTTCATGCCACCGCCCAGGTCCTCGGTACCCTTGACGACGATGTTAGAAGCGTTGCTGGAAACGTTCCAGTTGCCGCTGGCAGCAGCGGTGTCGGCGTCCAGATAGTCCAAAGACAGGTGGAGCTGGCCACTAATGTCCACGTTGGAAGTGGCAGCGAAGGCGGGAGCGGCAAAGGCGCCGGCCACAGCCAGAGCGATCAGAGACTTCTTCATGTAACTCTCCTTTGTGATGAAAACCACCCGGGTTTCCGGGAATCTACAACCTCTCGCGCGAGAAGTTCGGGGCCCATTTTCTCAAAGCCAGGGGGCTCGGCTCCAAGGTTTTCCCACTTTTGCCACCCGCCCCGGTCGCCTTGTTGCTTGCCAACAACAAGGCCGGGGCTGGTAGTTTTTAACCATCCCGTTAATTATCAATGAGTTAACCGAACAAATTAGCCAATTCCACCCCCGGCTCGGCCGCCCGCATGAAGGCTTCACCCACCAGGAAGGCATGGACGCCGTTTTGCCGCATCAGCGTGACATCGGCCGGCACGAGGATGCCGCTTTCAGTAATAACAATCCGATCCTGGGCGATGCCGGGCAGCAGGTCCAGCGTGGTTGCCAAGCTGACTTCGAAACTGCGCAGGTTGCGATTGTTGATGCCGATGAGCGGCGTCTTCAACTGCAGGGCCTGCGTCAATTCAGCTGCATTATGCGATTCGACCAGCACGGCCATGCCCAATTCCGCTGCCAGCGCCTCCAACTCTTGCATTTGTGCCAGCCCCAGGGCGGCCACGATGAGCAGGATGCAGTCCGCCCCCATGGCCCGCGCCTCGTAGACTTGATAGGGGTCGACCATGAAGTCCTTGCGCAACACCGGCAGCGCGCAGGCCGCGCGCGCCTCCCTGAGGTATTCCGAGGCGCCCTGGAAGAACTGGCGATCAGTGAGCACGGACAGGCAGGCCGCCCCGCCCCGCTCGTAACTGGCTGCAATCTCGGCCGGCCTGAAGTCGGCACGAATAACGCCCTTGCTCGGGCTGGCCTTCTTGATCTCGGCGATCACCGCTGGCCGACCGGCCTCCAGCTTGGCCCGGACGGCACCGACAAAATCACGCGGCGGCGGCGCCAATTCGGCCGCCTCGCGGATCGCTTCGAACGGTTCAGCCTTGCGGGCAGCGGCGATCTCTTCATGTTTGACCGCTAATATCTTGTCCAGAATGTCTGACATGGTGTTTTCCCTCGGCAGCGTCAGCGCCACCCGTCGTCCTAATGTTCCTCGATGCGCACCCGCGGCGTGATGCCGGTGAACAACTCATAGGCGATGGTGCCGGCACTGGCCGCCACCTCCTCCGCCGGCAGGTCGCCACCCCAAAGCGTCACCAGGCTACCGACATGACCATGCGGGATGGGGCTCAGGTCTATGCACAGCATATCCATCGACACCCTGCCCAAGGTACGCGTGCGATGCCCCTCGACCAAGACCGGCGTGCCAGTATCGGCATGGCGCGGATAACCGTCGCCGTAACCGCAGGCCACGATGCCAATACGCATATCCTTGGGCGCGACAAAGGTGCTGCCATAGCCAACCGCCTCGCCCTTGCGCAAAGACCGCTGGGCAATGAGCCGGCTCTCCAGGGTCATGGCCGGCAGCAAGCCGACATCCTGTCCACTCTGACCACCGAAGGGCGATGCGCCATAGAGCATGATGCCAGGTCGCACCCAATCGCCATGGGACTGCGGATAGCGCAGCAATGCAGCAGAATTGGCCAAGCTCGCGGGCAACCCCAGCCCTTCTGTCGCTTCGTGGAAAAGCTGCATCGGCTCGACGATGCCTAGCCCGGCATCGTCGGCATTGGCAAAATGGGTCATCAGGGTAATGTGGCCGACCGATTCGGCCTCTTGCAGCCTCGCCACCACGGCCTTGAGCCGCTTAGGATGCAGGCCTAAGCGATGCATGCCAGTATCGACCTTGACGAAGACATCGAGCCGATGGTCAAGGCGGGCACGCATTAAGAGATCGGCCTGATCTTCGCGGTGGATCACCGGCTGCAAACGCCAGCGCGCCAGCGCCGGCAATTCGTCAGGATGGAAGAAGCCCTCGAGCATCACGATCGGATGGGTCAAACCCTCCGCCCGCAGGGCCTCGGCCTCGTCCAAGGTCAGCACGGCGAAGCCATCGGCCGCGCGCAGGGCACGTGCGACGCGGAGCAGTCCATGGCCATAACCGTTGGCCTTGATCACTGCGAGGATGCGGGCTTCACCGGCCAAGCGGCGGGCCAGACCCAGATTATGGGCCAGGGCGGCGGTATCGATGCGGGCAACGAGCGGGCGGGACATAAACCCTTAGTTGTTCGACGTCAGGTAGATGTCGGCCGCGAAGTTCTCGAAGCGAGTGAATTCGCCCATGAAGGTCAGGCGCACGGTGCCGGTCGGACCGTTCCGCTGCTTGCCAATGATGATCTCAGCCGTACCCTTGTCCTGGCTATCCGGGTTGTACACCTCGTCGCGATAGATGAACAAGATCACGTCGGCGTCCTGCTCGATGGCGCCGGATTCGCGCAAGTCGGACATCACCGGCCGCTTGTTCGGCCGCTGTTCGAGCGAACGGTTGAGCTGAGACAGCGCGATCACCGGCACGTGCAGTTCCTTGGCCAGGCTCTTCAGCGAACGCGAGATCTCGGAGATCTCGGTCGCGCGGTTCTCGCCAGAACCGCCACTGCCCGACATCAGCTGCAGGTAATCGATGACGATCAAGCCCAAGCGGCCATCCTTGCATTGGCGCGCCAGGCGCCGGGCGCGCGCGCGCACCTCCATCGAGGTGAGGCCACCGGACTCGTCGATGAAGATCGGCGCCTCGCTCAACACGCCAAGGGAATGGGTCAGCCTGGGCCAATCATCGGCGCTGATACGGCCGGTACGCAGCTTATGCTGGTCCAGCTTGCCGACCGAACCCAGCATCCGCATGACCAATTGGGTCGAGGCCATTTCCATACTGAACACCGCCACCGGCAAATTGGCCGCTAAGGCGACGTTCTCCGCGATATTGAGCGAGAAGGCGGTCTTACCCATGGACGGCCGGCCGGCGACGATGACCAGATCGCCCGGCTGCAAACCGGAGGTCTTGCCATCCAGGTCGGCGAAGCCGGTCGGCACGCCGGTAATCTCACTCGGGTTATCCCGGTTGTAGAGTTCGTCGATGCGGTTGACGACCTCGATCAGCACCGGTTTGATCTCCTGGAAGCCTTGGCCGCCACGGGCCCCGGCCTCCTTGATCTCGAACACCTTGGCCTCGGCCTCGTCGAGGATCTCGCTCGCCCTGCGTCCGGCCGGGTTGTAGGACAACTCGGCAATCTCGGAACCGACCTCGGCCAGCCGACGCAGCACCGCGCGCTCGCGCACGATCTCGGCATAACGGCGGATATTGGCCGCCGACGGTGTGTTCTGCGCCAGCGTCGTCAGGTACGGCAGGCCGCCGACTTCGTCGAGCTGTTTGTGCGACTCCAAGGCCTCGGCCACGGTGATCACGTCGGCCGGTTTGTTGTCCTCGATCAAGCGCGTGATCTGCTTCCAGATCAGCTTGTGATCGGCTCGGTAGAAATCGACCTCGGAGATCGCGTCCGCCACCCGATCCCAGGCGCCGTTTTCCAACAAGAGCCCGCCCAACACAGATTGTTCCGCTTCCACCGAATGCGGCGGCAGCTTGATGGCGGACAGATCGGGATCGGCAAAAACAGCGGACATAGTGGCTCGATTCGTAAAGGGGCATTGTAGCCTTGGCCCCTAAATGACAAAAGGCCGCATGTGCGGCCTTTTGTACTTGGGCCATAGCGACTTAGTGTTCGCCGAGCACGGACACCTTGATGTCGACGGAGACGTCGCTGTGCAGGGCCAAGGTCAGGTCGTAGTCGCCGACCATCTTGAACGGACCCGCGGGCATGCGCACCTCGGCCTTGCTCACATCGAAGCCTTGCGCCTTCAAGGCTTCGGCGATATCGACGTTGGTGACGGAGCCGAACAGACGGCCATCGACACCGGCCTTCTGGCTGATCTGCAACATATAGCCGGTCAGTTTTTCGGCACGGGTCTGAGCCGTAGCCAGCTTCTCGGCAGCGATCTTTTCCAGCTCGGCGCGGCGCTGCGCGAATTCCTCGCGGTTGGCGGCGGTGGCGCGTTTGGCCTTGCCCTGGGGGATCAGGAAGTTACGGGCAAAACCGTCCTTGACCCGGACGATATCGCCCAAAGCACCCAGGTTGACAACCTTTTCCAGCAGAATAATTTCCATGTTGCGCTCCTCTTACTGGTGCAGGTCGGTGTAAGGCAGCAGGGCCAAGAACTGGGCACGCTTGATCGCGGTGGCCAGTTGGCGCTGATAGTGGGCACGGGTGCCGGTGATGCGAGCGGGGATGATGCGGCCCTGCTCGGTCAGGAAGTCCTTCAGAACTTCAGTGTCCTTGTAGTCGATCTCTTTCACGCCCTCGGCAGTGAAACGGCAGAATTTCTTGCGACGGAACAACGCGCCGCCGGTCTTGCCCTTGCCTTTGTTATCAGGCTTGCGTCGGAAAAACGCCATGGTGGTACTCCTTAAATCAATTCGTAATCGGTTACGTGCAACGTCAACAGGCTGCTGCGGGGGCTCTTACGGTCGAGAAAGCCGGACACGCTGAGCTGGGTACCGATCTGGCCTTGGCTGAGCTTGTTGGCAATGTCGCCGAAGGCGATCGCCTCAATCTCGCACACCACCTGCCGCATCCGCCCTGCCTCGCCCTGCTCCGAGCCATGCGCCAAACGCATTTGCACGGTGGGCAGGCCGGCTGGGGTATAGCGCAGGCCGCTGGTCTCCAGTATCTGCCCTGTCAACTCGACCCGGTTGGCCACCCTTAGGCGGCAGCCTCGGTCGAAGCCTCCTGCTGCGACTGAGGAGCCAGCATATTGCGGGACTTCTCTTCCTTCATCATCGGCGAAGCGCCGGTGACGGCCTCGTCACGCTTGATGACGATGTGGCGCAGGATGGCATCGTTGAAGCGGAAGCCGTGATCCAGCTCGTCCAGGGTCTCCTGGTCGCACTCGATGTTCATCAACACGTAGTGGGCCTTGTGCACCTTCTGGATGGTGTAGGCCATCTGGCGGCGGCCCCAGTCTTCCAGACGATGGATATGACCGCTCTTGGACGTGATCAGGCTGCGGTAACGCTCGACCATGGCGGGCACCTGCTCGCTCTGGTCCGGATGGACGATAAAGACGATTTCGTAGTGACGCATAACACTCCTTTCGGACTAACGGCCCCCCGTCCGTTTCGGCCTAACAGCCGAAGCAGCGGTGGAGCAAGGAACCCGGCCCGAACCAACAAGCCGGGGAAGGGGCGGGATTCTAATGAAAAATCAGTCGGATAGCAAGGCAGAAACCCCGCATCAGGCCACGCAATCGACGTGATAAGCCACCTTGCCGTCGATGGCTTCCTTGACCAGGCCGTGGATGTCGGTCTCGAAACCCGGGAATTGCTCATTGAAATCGCGGGCGAACTGCAAGTAGCGCACGATGGTGCTGTTGAAGCGCTCGCCCGGGATCAGCAAGGGGATACCCGGCGGATAGGGGGTGAGCAGCACGCTGGTGATGCGGCCTTCCAACTTGTCGATCTCGACCCGCTCGATCTCGCGGTGCGCCATCTTGGCGAAGGCCTCGGCCGGCTTCATCGCCGGCGCCATCTCGGACAGATACATCTCGGTCGTCAACCGGGCGACGTCATTGGCCTTGTAGATACTGTGAATCTGGTCGCACAAGTCCCCGAGGCCGATCTTCTCGTAACGCGGCTGTTTCTCGATGAACTCCGGCAACACCTTCCACAGCGGCTGGTTCGCGTCGTAATCGGTCTTGAACTGCTGCAAGGCGGTCAACAGTGTGTTCCAACGGCCCTTGGTGATACCGATAGTGAACATGATGAAGAAGGAATACAGGCCGGTCTTCTCGACGATGACGCCGTGCTCGGCCAGGTACTTGGTGACAATGGCGGCCGGGATGCCCCGGTCGGCAAACTCACCGGACACGTCCAGGCCCGGGGTGATAATGGTCGCCTTGATCGGGTCGAGCATATTGAAGCCCGGCGCGATGTTGCCGAAACCGTGCCAACGCTCATTATCCTTCAGCATCCAGTCTTCCTGGTCGCCCACCCCCTCCGCCTCTTCGGCCAGGTATTGCGGCCCCCAAACCTTGAACCACCAGGACTGGCCAAACTCGCGCTCGACCTTGCGCATCGCGCGACGGAAATCCATCGCCTCGACCAGGGACTCCTCGACCAGGGCGGTACCGGCCGGCGGTTCCATCATCGCCGCCGCCACGTCGCAAGAGGCGATGATCGCGTATTGCGGCGAAGTCGAGCTATGCATCAGATAGGCCTCATTGAACACGTCGCGATCGAGCTGGCGTTGCTCCGAGTCCTGCACCAGGATCTGCGAGGCCTGGCTTAAGCCGGCCAACAACTTATGGGTCGACTGGGTGGCGAAGATCATCGAATCCTTGCAGCGCGAGCGGCCCTCGCCGATGGCGTGGTAGTCGCCATAGAAGTCGTGGAAGGCGGCGTGCGGCAACCAGGCCTCGTCGAAATGCAGGGTATCGATCCGGCCATCGAGCATCTCTTTGACCGTCTCGACGTTGTACATCACGCCGTCGTAGGTCGACTGGGTGATCGTCAGGATGCGCGGCTTCTTGTTCTTGAGCTTGCTGGCGAAGGGGTTGGCCTCGATCTTCTTCTGGATGTTCTCGATCTTGAATTCACTCAGCGGGATCGGGCCGATGATGCCGTAATGGTTGCGGGTCGGCGTCAGAAACACTGGGATCGCGCCGGTCATGATGATCGAGTGCAAGATGGATTTGTGGCAATTGCGGTCGACCACCACGATGTCGTCCGGCGCCACAGTCGAGTGCCAGACCATTTTGTTCGAGGTCGAAGTGCCGTTGGTGACGAAAAACAGATGGTCGCAGTTGAAGATGCGCGCCGCATTGCGCTCGGAGGCCGCCACTGGGCCGGTGTGATCGAGCAGCTGGCCCAGCTCGTCCACGGCGTTGCAGACATCGGCCCGCAGCAGGTTCTCGCCGAAGAACTGGTGGAACATCTGGCCGATCGGCGACTTCAGGAAGGCGACACCACCGGAATGGCCCGGGCAATGCCAGGAATAGGAGCCGTCCGAGGCGTAATGGGTCAGCGCCCGGAAGAACGGCGGCACGATGGAGTCCAGATAGGTCCGCGCCTCGCGCACGATATAGCGGGCGAGGAACTCGGGTGTGTCCTCCAGCATGTGGATGAAGCCGTTCAGCTCGCGCAGGATGTCATTCGGGATATGGCGCGAGGTGCGGGTCTCGCCGTGCAGGAAGATCGGAATCTCGGCATTGCGGAAGCGAATCCCCTCGACGAAGGCGCGCAGCTCGGCGATGGTCTCTTCTTCTTCGTTGGCCAATTCCTCGTCATCGACCGACAGGATGAAGACCGACGCGCGCGACTGCTGTTGGGCAAAGGAGGACAGGTCGCCGTAGCTGGTCACCCCCAGCACCTCCATCCCCTCTTCCTCGATGGCCTTGGCCAGGGCGCGAATGGACAAGCCGCTCTGATTTTCGGAACGGAAGTCTTCGTCGATGATGACGACGGGAAAGCGGAATCGCATGGCCTTACTCCATTCGCCCCCCTCTCCCATCGGGAGAGGGGCCGGGGGTGAGGGTAGCTGGATCGGCAGAATCCCTCACCCTAACCCTCTCCCGAGGGGAGAGGGGATTAAAGGAAAGCGCGGATTATAGGGAGCATCCGGCCGGCGTGGGGTAGAAATTGCATTGGCCGGCCAGGATGGATGCCTCGCCTAGATTTTAGGCAGGGTGACGCCGGTCTGGCCCTGGTATTTGCCGCCCCGGTCACGGTAAGACGTCTCACAGACCTCGTCCGACTCCAGGAACAGCATTTGGGCCACGCCCTCGTTGGCGTAGATACGGGCCGGCAGCGGCGTGGTATTGGAAAACTCCAGGGTCACGTGACCTTCCCACTCCGGTTCCAAGGGCGTGACGTTGACGATGATCCCGCAGCGGGCATAGGTGCTCTTGCCCAGGCAGATGGTCAATACGCTACGCGGGATGCGGAAATACTCGACCGTGCGGGCCAGGGCGAAGGAATTGGGCGGAATGATGCAGGAATCGCCCTTGACCTCGACGAAGCTGTTGGGATCGAAGGACTTGGGGTCGACAATGGTGGTGTTGATGTCGGTGAACAGCTTGAACTCGTTGGCGCAGCGCACATCGTAGCCGTAACTCGATGTGCCGTAGGAGACGATGCTGTGGCCGTTGACGCTCTTGACCTGGCCCGGCTCGAACGGCTCGATCATGCCCTGCTGCTCGGCCATGCGCCGAATCCACTTGTCGGATTTGATGCTCATATTCGCGTGAGGAGTGAGGGGTTAGGAGTGAGACGATTCTACACCGCCTCACGCCCTGCCACCCATATTGCCTACTGGGATATTAAAGCCTAGTAATCGCCAGGATACTTGTTGTCCGTCGCCAAGGTGAACGTGCCCGTGGTGCCGTTGACGTTGTAGGAATAAGCGCCGGCGCTCAAGCCATAAACGGCCAAGGGGAAGGTCTTAACAAAGGGTGTTTGAATCGCCGGGCAGGGGATGCCAACAACATATTGGTTAGCGACCGTAATATCGAACCGATTATTTTCCAGCCTTTGATTGACTTGTCCCATGTGCGGACAGCCATCGGAGAACGCGCCGCTTACACGCAAGAATACTTGCGTAGGAAACGTATCGGTCTTTACCACCTCCACTTTGCTTATTGGTGCCAATCCAAGGCCTGAATTCCCGATGACGGAGCCCATAGCTTTTAAACTGGATAACTGCCAGTAGCCTTGTTCGGTGAGCTTGAAGGTGACATCCTGATATTGGCCGACTTGCTCGGCGGTGTTCACAGTGGGAATCGTAAGCAACCCGTTTTTATAAACCGGAGCGTCTGCCCCCAAAGCGGACATGGCGGGTAATAAAGCGATGGTCAGGGGCAGGATATTTATATAGCGCACTATGTACCTCCAATGGATTAACGATTGCTAGCCGGCAAGGAGGCGCCCCATTAGCGAACCCCATAATGAGGGGTTCGCTATGGAATTGCATTGCGCCAAAAAATCACCATTGCTGCCATATGAATCGGGAAGTTGATCCATTGGGTAACGGGGTGCTGCCATCTGCGTTTTTAACCGTGTTTAGTTCACCGGTATTCCTGAGATCACTATAAACGTTAGCCATGGGCGCTGTATCGCAATATGTCCCCGCTGCCTGGCATGCAACAGCGAACACACCAGCAATATAGGGAGCAGCTAGCGAGGTTCCACTTTCGCGTGGCACAAGCCCATTATTCATCATCGCTCTAACGTCTTCTGCCGGAGCAAAAGTGGATACGTTGGCCCCAGTATTAGTGCTGCCATAGGCATTGGAATAAAGGGCATCATATCTATTACTTGCTAAGTATAAGCCTTCGTTGCTGGTTCCACCGACAACAAACGCTTCCGGCAGATTGGTCATCGAAAAATCAGCAACATTACATCCATTATTTCCGGCAGCGACCACAACGATAAGACCCGCATTGTTGTGCATACCTCGAATAGCATTGTCCCAATCAGGATTGGTTGCAGCGGTGCAGGTAGAGTTTGAAAATCCAAAACTCAGATTTACGATTGACCCCCTCGAAGCATTGCCCGGAGTAGCCAACCAATTGAGAGAACCTAAAAATGTGTCTATACCGGGATCAGTGCCGCATGTCGACCCACCGGCCGGCCAATTGGTTAGTTTTACAATATTTAACGTTGCGCCCCTTCCTGTGCCAAGAGTACTACCCCCCGCAACACTAGCCACCTTGGTTCCGTGACTATTAAAAGAACAATCATCGCCATACGGAACAGTATTAAACCAATCGTAGAATATCGATGCGCGAGGGCCGAATTCCGCTGCCACAGTCGGATTGGACAAGGCCAAACCGGAATCCAGAATCCAGATCGTTCGACCGGCGCCTGTATTGGTATAGTTGTATGTATTGTTCAGATCGGCGGTTTTAGAATCAAATCTATCCAGCCCCCAATTGTACGTTGCATCCTGGGTGATATAAGGTGTCGGTATCACGCTTTGGGTAACACGCAATACACGTTTATCCTGCCTTAGCCTCTCCGCTTCCTTCGCATCCATTTTTATATTTACCGCATTGATGGCATCCAAGATTAACGCCACTTCACCCGTGGTGCCCAACTTGGCCGCCAGCTCACGCTTGTTTTGGCCAGTGCTATGCTGCCCGAAAGGGATTGGCCCCTTTACCCGATTCTCAGCGGTCGCTGGCAGCACCATGCCAGCGTCTTTTTTGAAGGTGACAATGTATGAGCCCTCAATGACGCCCGCAGCAGCAGGCCGAATTGTCGATGTAATGGCGATGGAGAAAACCATGGCCGATAGCAATATGTTGCGCATGATGGTGTGCTCCCTGATTTTTAAATTGAAATTTGGACCAATTTTCCCGGTAATTTGAAATCCGGAACGAATGGCCGAATGCAAACTAGCACATCACGAGATCAGGCAACATCGGCCATTGGTTATATGCCTTTAGGCCAGAAGACATATAGAGACTGTTTCACCCTAGATAGGACGAACAGGGTAAATGAACGCCAAGCGTTTCAGGTCTATGAGCGACCTAGTTTTATGCCTGCAGCCAAGCATGGCCTCGCAAGGGGTGAGGAGATATGCACCTCCTCACCCCACACGTCTTACGTTTCACGTATTTTGGATCACGATGCTAGGGAACTTGGAGCTGTGGTCCACCGCCAGGTCGCCGACCTTGACCGCCACGCGGCGGGCGATCTGGCGATAGATCTCGGCCACCCGGCCGTTCGGGTCGGCCACCACGGAAGGCTTGCCGGAGTCGGCATCCTCGCGGATGTGGATATCCAGCGGCAGGCCGCCGAGGAACTCGACGCTGTAGTCCTTGCACATCTTCTCGCCGCCACCCTCGCCGAAGATGCGCTCTTCACAGCCGCACTTCGAGCAGATATGCAGCGACATGTTCTCGACGATACCGAGGATGGGCACACCCACCTTCTCGAACATCTTCAGGCCCTTGCGGGCGTCGATCAGGGCGATGTCCTGCGGCGTGGTTACGATCACGGCGCCGGTCACCGGCACGCGCTGGGCCAGGGTCAGCTGGATGTCGCCGGTGCCCGGCGGCAGGTCGATTACCAGGTAATCGATGTCCTTCCACTTGGTGTTGTTGAGCAACTGCTCCAAGGCCTGGGTGACCATGGGGCCGCGCCAAACCATGGGGGTGTCGACGTCGATCAGGAACCCGATGGACATGGCCTGGATGCCGTGACCGATCATCGGCTCCAAGTTCTCACCATCGGCCGACTCCGGGCGGCCATGAATACCCAACATGGTCGGTTGCGACGGGCCGTAGATGTCGGCGTCGAGCATGCCGACGCTGGCCCCCTCAGCGGCCAGGGCCAGAGCCAGGTTCACGGCGGTGGTCGATTTGCCGACGCCGCCCTTGCCAGAGGCGACGGCGATAATGTTCTTCACGCCGGGGATCAGCTTGACGCCTTTCTGCACACCATGAGCGACGATCTTCCAGGAAATATTGGCAGCGGCCGACTCGACGCCTGCCACGGTTTTGACCTTGTCTTCGACCATCTGTTTGATCTGGCCTTGCACCAGCTTGGCCGGGTAGGGCAGCACCACATCGAAGCTGACCTTGCCGCCGTCGATCTTGATGTTGCGGACGGATTTGGTGCTGATGAAATCGCGCTGGGTATTGGGGTCGATCAGCTCCTTTAGAGCTGCTTGCACTTGCTGTTCGGTCACTGACATCGTAGAGCCTCTATTGAATTAAACGTAAAACCGGCGCCCCGCGCCCTGGGGGCTCAAGCCTCGATCGCCACCCGGATAACTGACGGCAATGCGTCGAATTTCAAGGTCATTCCGTCGACTAAGCAGCGGGGCGCATCAGCTAGCGGCAATTAGCCAAGCATTTTACTCAAATATTATCGGGCCGGGTAAGTCCTAGATCATCTGGCCAGGTCAGCGGGCTGCGCCACCAGCAGCAACTCCGGGGCCACCGCCCGCAGCGCCGCCACGATCTGTAGGCCCAGACCGCGCCGCGCCTCGTGCGACACCCAAAGCAGGCGGGTTTGGAGATTGAAATCGGCAAACACCACCGCGGGGCCGAAACGCTTGAGCGCGCCCTCGACCAGGGTCAACCACGGCGCGAACTCGCCCGGCAGCCACCCCTTCAGGCTAGGCGCCCCCATGACGAAATCGGCCAACAAATGCCCCTGGGCATCGCGTTTTGGCACCCGCTGCCATAGCGGTTGACCAGCTTGCCAATTCGGTGCGCCAAGCAGCTGCTGGCCTGGGCGCACCGTGAGTTCCATAGCCTTAGCGCGTCAATTCCGCGCCGATCTCGGCGAAAGTGCGTGCCACATCGATGGCATGCACCGGCGCACCAAGCTGACGGGATATCTGCGAGGCCGAGAACACGCCACGCAGGACTTGGCTGCGATCGGCCTGCCGTTCGCCGACCAGCGCATGCTGACGGCCGCAAGTCCGCAAGGTGGCGACGATATCGCCAACCCTGGCCTTGACCAGATCGTCCATACACAGCACCTCGATCTTCTCGCGCGGGGTCATGATGTCCTTGACCAGCACGTCGCTGTAGCGAATGCCCTGGGTCTGGATGATCTGCATCGGCTTTTCGCTCGTGAGATCGGTCGAGGTCACCAAACCCAGGATGTGGTTCTGCTCGTCCACCACCAAGAGCAGACGCACCGAACGGTTGATCATCTTGAGCCGAGCCGACTCGATGCTCTCCAGCGGGTGGGTGTTATGGGCGGTGACGCTGCGGAAATCAGTCATCACCATCAACGCCGGGTCGTCCAAGCTCACCCTCTCAGGCAAGGCCTGGCTCGGTTTTTGGAAGCTGGCCCCTTTCTGCAGGGGGGCGGACGGGATGACGTTGTAGTTTTCGCTCATGATTCGATTGCCTTTGGTTTTACGGGGTCAACGTTCATACCCACGGCCGCCGCCGTGAGTATGCAAAACATGGAGATAAGGATGGCGCACGCGCGGCGCGGCATCGGCCTGGAGGAATTTCTCCAACTCGCCCAAGGCCAAACGATAGACCTCGCGTTTGAATTCGACCACCTCTTCGGCCGGCTGCCAATATTGGTGCCAACGCCAAGCATCGAACTCGGGATGATCGCTCGCCTTCAGCCGGACGTCACATTCGCGGCCAACCAAGCGCAACAAGAACCAAATCTGCTTTTGGCCGCGGTAATGGCCGCGCCATTCCTTGCGCACCCAATCCTTGGGCACGTCGTAGCGCAACCAGCTGCGGGTACGCCCGAGGATGCGCACATGGACAGGCTCCAGGCCGACCTCTTCGGTCAGCTCCCGGTACATGGCCTCCTCGGCCGACTCGCCGCTCTTGATGCCGCCCTGTGGAAACTGCCACGAGGACTGGCGGATGCGTTTGCCCCAGAACACCTCGTTGCGGGTATTGCAGAGCACAATCCCGACGTTCGGCCGGTAACCGTCTTTGTCGATCATGGCCGCACCTTAAAAGTTCATGAATTGTTTCCATTCTCCCACCCTTCGCGGCGGGAGAAAAGCCGCTTCGACTAGAGGGCAAAGCCGCTGTTGCCGACGTTATTGAAGGCCCGCATCCGGTCAACGAAGCCAGGGAATTCCAGCCCGAGAACCCCCTCCAGCTCGCGCGCCCGCGCAGCCAACGTTTGAAAGCCCGGATCCGGCAATGGCGGCTTGAAGCCGAACACGATGATATTGCTCTTCTTCTCGGCGGGCAGGATCAGCGTATGGCCGCCAAAGGCCTGACCGATCCGATGGAGATAGATGCCGAAACGGTCTTCCGAGCCCCAGAGATTGAAGGCCGCCACCCCGCCGGGCCGCAGATGGGCATAACAGGCTTGGTAGAACTCAGCGCTGGCCAAGGCCTCGACGATACGCTTGGCATCGTAGGCATCGACCAGCAGCACGTCGCGGCTGTCCGGCTGCTCGCGGACAAAGGCCGCGCCATCGCCCTCGATCACCTGAAGCCGCTCGTCGTCGGGCGGCAGGAAGAAATAGGCCCGCGCTGCCGAAATCACCCCCGGGTTGAGCTCCACCGCGGTCAGCCGGCACGCCGGCAGGTTGCGATGGATGCACTTGGCGATGGAGCCGCCACCCAAGCCGATTAGCGCGGCCTCGCGCGGCTCGGGGTGGAACAACAGAAAGGCCATCATCGCCCGGGTGTATTCCAGTTCCAGCGCGAAGGGGTCGCGCAAGCGCATGGCGCTCTGCACGGCCATGCCGCCCAGGTGCAGAAAGCGGACGCCGCCTTTTTCACTGATCTCAACCGGGTCGAAGCCACCCTGGCCCTGGGTCCGCTGCCTTGAAAACAACCGCATTTGCTAGAATCCGCGCTTTATTCCGAATCCCCCAAGCCTATCATGCGCACCTCCCAATTCTTCCTCTCCACCAGCAAAGAAGCCCCGGCCGAGGCCGAACTGGTCAGCCACAAGCTGATGCTCCGGGCCGGCCTGATCAAGCGCCTGGGCTCCGGCCTCTATACCTGGATGCCGTTGGGCCTGCGCATCCTGCGCAAGGTGGAGACCATCGTGCGCGAGGAGATGAACCGCGCCGGCGCCATCGAGCTCTTGATGCCGGCAGTGATCCCGGCTGAGCTGTGGCAGGAATCCGGCCGCTGGGACGTGTTCGGACCGCAGATGCTGAAGATCAAGGACCGCCACCAGCGCGACTTCCTGTTCGGCCCGACCCACGAGGAGGTGATCACCGACCTCGCGCGCAAGGAGATCCGCTCCTACCGCCAGTTGCCGGTCAACTTCTACCAGGTGCAGACCAAGTTCCGCGACGAGATCCGGCCCCGCTTCGGCGTCATGCGCGCCCGCGAGTTCCTGATGAAGGACGCCTACTCCTTCCACGCCGACGCAGCCAGCCTGGACGAGACCTACCGCACGATGTACGACACCTACAGCCGCATCTTCACCCGGCTGGGCCTCAAGTTCCGCGCCGTGGCCGCCGACACCGGCGCCATCGGCGGCTCCGGCTCGCACGAGTTCCATGTCCTGGCCGACTCCGGCGAGGATGCCATCGCCTTCTGCCCCAACTCCGACTATGCCGCCAACGTCGAAATGGCCGAGGCCCTGGCGCCCCAAGGCAGCCGCCCGGCGCCGAGCCAGGCCAAGCAGGAAGTGGCCACCCCGGGCAAGCACAGCATCGCCGAGGTCACCGCGTTCCTGAAAGTACCGGCCGACCGGGTGGTGAAGACCCTGATCGTCAAGGGCGAAAAGGGCCTGGTCGCCCTGCTCTTGCGCGGCGACCACGAGCTGAATGAGGTCAAGGCCGGCAAGCTGACCGAGGTCTTCGCCCCGCTCACCTTCGCCACCGATGCCGAGGTCCATGCCGCCGCCGGCTGCCCGCCCGGCTCCATCGGCCCAGTCGGCCTGAACCTACCCATCGTCGCCGACCGGGCACTGATGAACGTCGCCGATTTCGTCTGCGGCGCCAACGTCGCCGGCTATCACCTCACCGGGGTCAACTTCGGCCGCGACCTGCCGGAGCCGGTGTTCGCCGACCTGCGCAACGCGGTCGAGGGCGACCCCAGCCCGGATGGCCAGGGCACGCTGGAGCTGTGCCGCGGCATCGAGGTCGGCCACATCTTCAAGCTCGGCACCAAATACTCCGAGGCGCTGGAGGCCAAGTTCCTCGACGAGCAGGGCAAGAGCCAAACCATGGTCATGGGCTGCTACGGCATCGGCGTCTCCCGCATCGTCGCCGCCGCCATCGAACAGGGCCACGACGAGCGCGGCATCGTCTTTCCCAAGGGCATCGCCCCGTTCGAACTGGCCATCGTCGCCCTGGGCTATCGCAAGAACCCCACGGTCAAAGAAGCGGCGGATGCCCTCTATAATCAGTTGAAGGCGGCCGATATCGATGTCGTGCTGGATGATCGCGACGAGCGGCCGGGCGTGATGTTCGCCGACATGGAGCTGATCGGCGTGCCGCATCGGGTCGTGGTCAGCGAGCGCGGTCTGAAGGAAGGCCAGCTGGAATACCAGGGCCGCCAGGACGCAGCGGCGACCAAGCTGCCGCAGACCGAGGCGGCGAAGATGATCGAGGAGCGGGTCAAGGCGTGAACAAAGGGACGACAAGGCTGCTGATTCTGGCGCTAGGCATGACGGCAGGTCACGCCCTGGCCGGCGCACAAAAATACGAACCCTTGTCGGCCAGCGTCAAAACCCAGTTGTCCAAGACCGTGGCGGACACAGCGGTGGAGGCGGCCTTCGCCGATTCGCCCGTAGTCCAGGCCTGGCTGAGCTTGATGTCGCAACGCCTCACCCGCTTTATCCCCGACGCCGAATACCGCGCCGACTTTCTCGAGACCGTCCACTACGAAGCCACCCGTGCCGGCCTCGACCCTGAACTGGTGCTCGGCCTGATCGAGGTGGAGAGCGGCTTTCGCAAATATGCCGTGTCCAGCGTCGCCGCCCGCGGTTATATGCAAGTGATGCCGTTCTGGGTCGACCTGATCGGCAGCCGCGAACAGAACCTGTTCCACCTGCGGACCAACCTGCGCTACGGCTGCACCATCCTGCGCCACTACCTGGATATCGAACACGGCGACCTGTTCCGCGCCCTCGGTCGCTACAACGGCAGCCTGGGCCAGGCCCAGTACCCTAATGCCGTCTATGCCGCCTGGCGCAAGCACTGGACCACCGGCGTCTTGCCGGCCAGCTACAGCCCCATGCCGAGGCCGATCAGAAAAGGCAGCTGAAAAAGAAGAAGATGGGGCGATGGATGGGAATCGAACCCACGACACCTGGAGCCACAATCCAGTGCTCTACCAACTGAGCTACCACCGCCACTAAAACTGGCCTGCCCGACAGGGATCGAACCTGTAACCC
>JAJZTS010000094.1 GCA_021848725.1 Pseudomonadota bacterium | reverse complement strand
CCGCCGTCGGGGGTGATGAAGCCAAAACCTTTGGTCTCGTTAAACCATTTCACGGTACCAGTTGCCATTGCAAAATCCTCAATCAATGAAAAATTTAAAGCCGAGCGCACTCGACGGTACAAAATGTTCAAATCCAAGGTGGCATCTGGCACGAACCATACTGCGTACAACTTGAAATCAAACACAGATCGCCTTATACGCGTTTGATTTGGCGAGGTCAACCGAAAATTAATCCGTGATTATCGAGCCGGTTATTTGGTCATCGCGTGCCATCGAACGGGCTAGGGTTCAATGCGGCCATCAAGGTAATACCAGCGATCGCCGATGCGTTCGAACCGGCTGCACTCGGCTAGGCGCTGGGCGCGGCCGTTGACCTTATAGCGTGCGACGAACTCTACCGTGGCATGGCTAGCATCTTGTACTTCATGCCGCTTCACTTCCAACCCCAGCCACTTGGGCGGCGGGTTCTCGTCGAGGTCGAGCGTGGCCGGCCGAGTATCCGGGTGCCAAGTGGCCAAGAGGTAATCCGCATCGCGCAGCACAAAGGCGCTATAGCGCGAGCGCATCAACTGTTCTGCATTGTCCGGCAAGGCGGTTCGCGTCAGATAGGGGCCACAGCAGGCAGTCTGCGCGCGGCCACTGCCGCAGGGGCAGAGGGCGGGCCGGCTCAAGGCCGCTTGCCGGCCGGCTCGTCGGCTTGACGCCAGATGTCGACGTCTTTGCCGGTCTGGCGAATGGCGTCGGCCTTGCCTTCCAAATAACGCTGGAAGCTCGGCTCTTTCTTGTATGCGCCGCTCTCGACATAAGTGAAGATGCCCTGGGTGTGAAAGACCTTGAAGAAGGCCTCCGAGCGGATGATCTCTTTGCCGCCGGCATCCAGCAAGACAATGGTCGGCGCGTATTTCACATCCAAGGCCTTGGCCCATTCGCGTGCGGTGGTCCGTTTGCCGTCGGGGGTGACCACCGCATCGTTGCCCCACATATTGAGCTGCACCGCCAGGAACTTGCCGATGATCCGACGGGTGGCTGGGTCCGGCAGCACCTTGGTGTGCAGCTCATCGCAGGCCGGGCAGTCTTTCTGTTCGAAGAATAGGGCAATCGGCTGGCCCTTGGCGTTGCTCTTGCGGCTGAGGTCGAACGGGGCGGGGCGGAAGAAGGCCTCCTGATGCATCTCACTCTTGGCCGGCGCTGGTTCGTGGGCGGCAGCATAGTCGCGGAAACTCATGGCCTTTTCCTGGCGCTGGCCGACATAGTCGATGGCGGTCTTGAACCGGGCGGGCGGTAGATAGCCGTTCAGGCGCAGCACGACTTGGCCGGCCTCGTCGAAGAACAGGATGGTCGGCGTGAACTGCACCTTGTTGGCGGCGGCAAAGCTTTTCTCGGTGTAGTGCTTGCCATCGAGGCCGCTCACCTCGCGATCCCCCCACATATTGATGGCGACGACATCGAACTGTTTGCGCACGGCATCCTCGATATCCTTCTGGCTCAGGTTGCGTTCGACTAGGGCGTTGCAATAGGGACAGCCGTTTTGATGGAAGATGACCATCACCCGCTTGCCGGCCGCCGCGGCTTCGGCGACGTCCTCCTTCAGGTGCAGGAAGCTTTCTTTGAACCATGCCGGATACTCGGTGGCAATGCCGCCGAGAAACTGGCCCTTGTCCTCGTTCGGTGCGGCGGCTTGCGCCGGGCTCGCTAGCAGCAGGCCGCACAAACCGAGCCAGGCCCAGACACTGGTGAAATCTTTGGTGATCATTGCCGTACCCTCCGCCGGAGTTTCGCTTGGGCGCATATTAGTACAACTCTGAAGCCTAGCATCCGGTTCGTCTCTACCAAGTGGGGCAGGCCTCGAGGTTGGCTGGAGGCTATACTGCGCCTAGATCAGGATGAGGGGAGCATCATGTCGACAATCGTGCAGTTTCTCCAGGCGATGGTTCAGAAGCAGGCGTCCGACCTGTTCTTCACGGCCGGCGCGCCGGTCGGCATCAAGGTCGCCGGTGTCGTCCATCCCGTCACGATGCCGGATTTGACTGCCGAAGGCGTCAAGCAGTTGGCCTATGAATTGATGGATGCCGGCCGGGTGCAGCAGTTCGAGGCGCGCAACGAACTCAATTTCGGTTACAGCCTGGGCGATGTCGGCCGCTTTCGGGTCAATCTCTACCGCCAACGTGGCACCGTCGCCATGGTCATCCGGCGGCTGTCCTCGACGGTGCCGGCGCTGGTTGATTTGGCGTTACCTGAAATCCTCGGCCGGCTGGCCATGGAAAAGCATGGCCTGATCCTGGTGGTCGGTGCCACCGGTTCCGGCAAGTCCACCACCATGGCCGCCATGGTCGAGCATCGCAACGCCAACATGCCGGGGCATATTCTGACGGTGGAAGACCCGGTCGAGTTTGTATTTCAACGCAAGCAGGCCGTGATCAGC
Organism: Pseudomonadota bacterium; assembly: GCA_021848725.1. Taxonomy (GTDB): domain Bacteria; phylum Pseudomonadota; class Gammaproteobacteria; order Burkholderiales; family Thiobacillaceae; genus Sulfuritortus. The sequence goes on along the minus strand of JAJZTS010000094.1, from coordinate 2,050 downwards.
CAGCGCGAGATCGGGGCCGACACCGAATCGTACGATAGCGCCTTAATCAATGCCCTGCGCGAGGCACCGGACATGATCATGATCGGCGAGACCCGTGACCGCCAGACCATGCATCACGTCATCAATTACGCCAATACCGGTCAGTTGTGCCTGTCCTCGCTGCATGCCATCAACAGCCACCAGGCGTTGACCCGCATCGTCAACTTCTTTCCGCTCGATCAGCGCAACACCGTCCTGTTCGACTTGGCGTCATGTCTGGTCGCCATCGTCGCCCAGCGTCTGGTGCGCACGGTCGACGGCAAGCGGGTGGCTGCCTTGGAGATTTTTATTGTCGACCCCGGCATGCAGCAATTGATCCGCGAAGGGCGCTTGGACGAGATAAAGCAGCGCATGGAGGAGCACTTGATGGCCGAGTCGCAGACCTTCGATCAGTCCCTGGCCAAGCTACATCGCGAGGGCAAGATCAGCTACGGCGAGGCCGAGGCCAATGCCGATTCGCCACGTCAATTCCACCTGCTGATCCATGGCGAGCCGCCTCAAGCCGCCGAAGAGCGCAGCATCCTACCGCCGTTGCCGGGCGACCTGCCGAACCTGCCCTGAGCCAGTTCGGTTCAGGCGGCAGGCCGGCGTGGTTTTCACCGACGGATGGCGATCGCCCTGAGCCAGCGCTCGCCCCATTGGTGCAGGCTGAGGCCGGCCATGATGCCGCCGGTACCCAGCCAGACCGGGTTGCTTACCGCTTCGCCATCCAGGCTATGGCCGAGCAGCAGGGCCAGCACCGGTGTGATCAAGGTGATCAGGGCGACGCTGCCGGCCTGCATGTGGCGGATCATATAGAAATAGGCCACGAAGCCGATCACCGAGCCAAAGAGCGCTAGATAAAGTATGGCGACACCGGCGCGTTCGGGCAGGGCCGTCGGCCAGTGGCCGTCGCTCCACAACCAAACCAAAAAGAAGAGCGGCAGTGCGACCAACAGCCCGCCCAGATTGAGCGCGACCGGCGAGCTGTTGTCGCCGATCCGCTTGATCCAAACCAGGCCAATGGATTGGGCCAATACGGCACCGAGTAGGGCACTGATACCGGCCAAGGCATGGCCGCCCAGTGCCAGGCTCCCATGGAACACCAAGGCCAAGCCGCCCAGGCCAAGCAGCATGCCGGCGAGTTTGGTCGGCGTCAGGGACTGCTCTTCCAGCCAGTAGGCGGCCGCCACGCCGGTGATCAGCGGCGATAGGCCGAATAGCACCGAGATCAGGCCGGAACTGATGTATTGCGACGACCAGTAGGTCAGGCTCATGGCGAGGAATACGCTGATGCCGCCGACGAGGTAGGTCTGCCAGGCCTTGCGGTGCAACGGCAGGCGAATGCGCAGGATACCGGCCAGGACGAGGCTGAGCAGCACGCCGAGCGCCATACGCGCTAATACGGCAAAGCTCGGCCCAGTGGCGAGCGCGCTCCATTTGATGGCAAGCGGCGTGGTCGACCAGATCAGGATCACCGATAAAAAGGCGGCCGGTAGCGACATCTCATTCTCCTGCGAATACGGACGGCAAAATAAAAAAGGCCACAGAGGGTGTCTGTGGCCTTTCGGATTCGGTGCGGTGGCTTAACTTAGTGCATTCGACTCCAGGCCCCAGACGGCATGACGCTGCGCCATACGCGCAGGCGCAGGCACGGCTTGATTCGGGCGGAGGGCTGGTGAAGTGCAGTCATGGCTTGATTATTCGGGCTGTCCGTCCGGCTGTCAACGGCAACCTGTCAGAAGTCGGCCGATATTTTATGGCTTGAACGCGGCAGCGCTCGACAGTTCAACTCGAATCAGCTTTCCGGTGTGACGACGTGGATATGGTCGAGACTGACATTGATGAAGGGGGCGGCGAGTACTTTCCGGCCGCCGATTTCCCAGACCTCGGCTTGGGTGACGGCGATAAAGGCTCGGGCTTCATGCAGGAAGTCGGTGATGCGGGCGCCGGGCACGAGGTCGATCTGGCCGCTGATGCGATAGGCATCGGTCAGGATGACGACACGGGTCTTGGTTTCGTCCATTGCCAT
>JAJZTS010000032.1 GCA_021848725.1 Pseudomonadota bacterium | reverse complement strand
GGGGTTTATGGCCAAGGGAAAAGAAGCGGACGAACAACTGCAAGACGAAGCGCTAGAGCAAGGTCCGGCGCCTGGCAAAAAGAAGAAACTGTTGTTCATGATCATCGGCATCGTCGGCCTGTTGGTGCTGGCGGGCGGTGGCGTGGCCGTTTGGCTGCTGATGGCGCCTGCGGATAACAAGGCCCAGAAGGCGGCGGTAAAGGAAGAAGAGCACGCGCCGATCTACGAAAAGCTGGAGACCTTCACGGTCAACCTGTCCGACAAGCAAAGCTATCTCCAGGTCGAGCTTGCGCTCAAATTATCCGACCCCGAGGTTCAGGCCAAGGTAAAAACTTATATGCCCGAGGTGCGCGATGCCTTGCTGCGCTTGCTGTCGAGCAAGTCGGCAGAAGAGCTGACGACGCAAGAGGGCAAGGACAAGCTGGCGAGTGAAATCCAGATGCAGGTCAATGAGATTCTGCACATCAAGGGGCCTGGCAAAGGCGTCAAAGGCGTGTTGTTCAATTCCTTCATCATTCAGTGAGTGAGGCGTGGCCGACGACATCCTCTCCCAAGAAGAAGTTGATGCGCTTCTCCGCGGTGTAACCGGCGAGCCGGAAGAAGCCGTCGCTGAGGAGGCGGGAGAGGGTGTTCGTTCTTACGATATCGGCCGTCAGGAGCGGATCGTGCGTGGGCGCATGCCCACGCTGGAGATCATCAACGAGCGCTTTGCCCGGAATTTCCGTATCGCGCTGTTCAACCTGATCCGCCGCACGGCGGAGATTTCCGTGTCGCCGGTGACGGTGATCAAGTACAGCGAATTCGTGCGCAACCTGGTGGTGCCGACCAACCTGAACCTGGTCCACATGAACCCGTTGCGTGGCACCGGCTTGTTCGTGTTCGATCCGAATTTGGTGTTCCTGGTGATCGACAACATGTTCGGCGGCGACGGCCGTTTCCACATGCGGGTGGAGGGCCGCGATTTCACCCTGGCCGAGCAGCGCATCATCAAGAAGATGCTGGAGGTGACCTTCGAGGCCTATAGCAAGGCCTGGGAGTCGATCTACCCGATCAACTTCGAGTATGTGCGTTCGGAGATGAACACCCAGTTCGCCAATATCGCGACGCCGACCGAGGTGGTGGTGGTCTGTACCTTCAACATCGAGCTTGGCGCCGGCGGCGGCGATTTCCACGTCTGTATGCCATACAGTATGATTGAGCCTATCCGCGATCTGCTGACGAGTACGATGCAGGCCGACCGGGCCGAGGCGGACGAGCGCTGGGTGTCGCAGTTGACCTTGCAGGTGCAAGATGCCTTGGTCGAATTGGTGGCCGATCTGGGGCGTGCCCCGGTGACCCTGGGCCAGATCTTGGACTTGAAAGTGGGCGATGTTATTTCTTTGGACCTGCCCGAGGCGGTGGTGGCGCAGGTCGATGGTGTGCCCTTGTTCGAATGCGAATACGGGCAAAAGAATGGGCAATACGCCCTGAAGGTGGGGCGTGTGCTGGAAGGATATGAGCGCGTATCCCGTGCCGGAGGCAGGCGATGAGCGAAGAAGCAGATCAGGAAATTAGCGCCGACGATTGGGCAGCGGCCATGGCCGAGCAGGCGACGACGGATGGGGCTGCCGCGGATTCCGGCGCCGACGACTGGGCCGCCGCGATGGCCGAGCAGGCTGTTGCCGACGAGGCGGCCGCCACGGCACAACCGGCCCCCCAGGTCTTCCAACCGTTGAGCCCGGATGTCCCGCAGCCTGCCGCGGCCAACAATCTCGATCTCATCCTCGATATCCCGGTTGCGCTGAACGTCGAGTTGGGGCGGACCAAGCTGGCTATCCGCAATCTCCTTCAGTTGGCGCAGGGCTCTGTCGTGGAGCTCGATGGCTTGGCCGGCGAGCCCATGGATGTCTTGGTGAACGGCACGTTGATCGCCCAGGGCGAGGTTGTCGTGGTCAACGACAAGTTTGGTATCCGTTTGACCGATATCATCAGCCCCGCCGAACGGCTACGCCGCTTGAACCGTTGATCATGCGACGTGCATCAGCGAATCTATTGGGCGCTGCCGCCGCGTTTCTAATGCCTCCGGCTGTCGCGGCCGAAGCCCCCGTGCAAACTTCCACCGCCGCCGCCTTGTTTCAGACCTTCCTGGCTTTGGTCGTGGTGTTGGGTATTCTGTATGCCTTTCTTTGGGTGCTCCGGCGCTATGCCCCAGCCCAAGCCGGTACCCAGGGGGTCGTCAAGGTCGTCGGCGGCGTCATGCTTGGCCCCCGCGAGAAGGTCGTGGTGGTCGAGGTGGGCAATACCTGGTTGTTGCTTGGCGTCACTTCCAGCCAAGTTAACGCCCTACATACCATAGACAAGCCGGAGGGCTATACCGAGGCGGCCGCGCAGCTGCCATTGTCGAGTTTTGCCGGCAAGCTCGGTGAACTTTTGGCGCGTCGCAAGTCCTGATCATGCGTTGGCTTGTATTGGCGCTGCTCCTGCTGCCTGCGCTTGCCATGGCGGCGCCAGGCATCCCCGCTTTTACCAGTACGCCCGGTCCGGGCGGTAGCCAGACCTATACCTTCAGTATCGAAGCGCTGCTGCTGTTGACGGCGTTGACGTTCTTGCCGGCGGTCTTGCTGATGATGACCGCCTTTACCCGCATCGTGATCGTGTTGGCCCTGCTGCGCCAAGCGCTGGGCGTGATGCAGGCGCCACCTAATCAGGTGTTGGTCGGCCTGTCTCTGTTCCTGACTTTTTTCATTATGGCGCCGGTGTTCGACAAGATTTACGACGAGGCCTGGAAGCCCTATTCGCAGAACCAGTTGAACTTTGTCGAGGCGGTTGATCGTGGCGCGCAGCCGCTGAAGGGCTTCATGCTCAAGCAGACCCGGCAAGAGGATTTGGCCCTATTCGTGAAACTGTCCAATCATCCGCCCTTGCAAGGCCCCGAGGAGACGCCGATGAGCATCCTCGTGCCGGCCTATGTCATCAGTGAGTTGAAAACGGCCTTCCAGATTGGTTTTCTGGTTTTCATCCCGTTCTTGATCATCGATATGGTCGTGGCGAGTGTGCTGATGTCCATGGGTATGGTGATGCTGTCGCCGGTCTTGGTGTCGCTGCCATTTAAGTTGATGTTGTTCGTGTTGGCGGACGGCTGGAATTTGCTGATCGCCTCCTTGGTGCAGACGTTCGCGGTATGACCCCGGATACCGTCATCGCCTTGATGCGCCAGGCCCTTGAAGTGGCCATGTTGGCGGGCGCCCCGATGCTGATCGCATCGCTGGCCACGGGTTTGCTGATCAGCATCTTCCAAGCCGCGACCCAAATCAACGAGATGACACTCACCTTTATTCCGAAGCTGGTGGTGATGTTCATCGTGCTGGTGCTGACCGGGCCGTGGACTATCGAGTTGTTGGTCGACTATACCCAGCGCCTGATCAATAACATCCCCGGCATCATCGGCAGATGATCAGCGTCACGTCAGACCAGTTGAACGTCTGGCTGGCGATGTTTTTCTGGCCGTTGGTCCGGATCTTGGCCTGGCTGTCGGTCGATCCGATGTTGGGCAACCGTTCGGCCCCGGCCAGCGTTCGCGTGGCCTTCGGCTTCGTACTGACCTTGGCGGTCGCGCCCGTCCTGCCGGAGATGCCCAAGGTGCCGTTGCTTTCAGGCGAGGGCATCCTGCTGCTCGGTCAGCAAATTGTGATTGGTCTGAGCTTGGGCTTCGTCCTGCGTCTGGTGTTTGCGGCTGTCGAATTTGCCGGGCAATTTATGGGCTTGCAGATGGGGTTGTCGTTCGCCACCTTGTTTGACCCAGTCAACGGTGCGCAAACCCCGGTACTGTCGCAGTTCATGGTGCTGCTGACCATCTTGATCTTGTTCGCTAGTAATGGCCATCATCAGGTGGTGATCGCCGTGGCCGACAGCTTCAAGCAAGTGCCGGTCAGTGCGGAGCCGATGTCCGCCAGGGGGTTCTATTCGATCCTGTATTGGTCGGCCAGCTTGTTCTCGACTGGACTGCAGATTGCGCTTCCGGTCAGCGCGGCCTTGCTGGCAAGCAACTTGGCGATCGGCATGATGTCGCGCGCGGCGCCGCAGCTCAATATCTTCGCCGTCGGTTTTCCGCTCACTTTGGCCGCGGGTTTCTTCGTGCTTTACATGGCGATCGGCTATTTTCCCACCTTGATCGAGCACGTGTGGGGCGAGGCCCTGGGCGTGATGGCGGCGGCCTCGCATGGCTTTGTGCCGTGAACGTCTCCTTAGCTTCTAGCCCTTCCGTCTGGCTACGGCGTTGGGCCCCGCTCATCCCGCCAGCCGGCGATGTGCTCGATGTGGCCTGCGGCAGTGGCCGGCACGCGATCTATCTTGCTGGCCTGGGGCATCGGGTGGATGCGGTCGATATCGATCTGGCAGCGAGCGCCGGGGTGCGCGATACCGCCAGGGTCGCTTGGCTTCGGCACGATTTGGAGCGGGGCGACTGGCCTTTTGCCTCAGGCGTCTATGCCGGCGTGGTGGTGACCTGCTACCTGCATCGTCCTTTGTTCCCCCAACTATTGGATGCGCTGTCGCCGGGCGGCGTGTTGATCTACGAGACCTTCGCCTTAGGGCAAGAGCGTTATGGCCGGCCGCGCAATCCGGCCTATTTGCTGTTGCCGGGTGAGCTGCTGGAGTTCGCGCGCGGCCGCTTGCGCGTGGCGGCCTATGAGGATGTGACGGAGGCGACGCCGCCTCGGCGCATGCAGCGCCTGTGCGCCATAAAACCCTAAACGGGGTTCTTTTGAGTACAATTCCCTAATTTTCTACGGATTTCATGAATATGGTTACCGGCAGTTTGGTTGCGCTTGTCACGCCGATGCGGCCCGACGGCATGCTCGATCTCGATGGCCTCAAGCGTTTGATCGACTGGCATATCGAGCAAGGTTCGGACGGCCTGGTGATCGTCGGCACCACCGGCGAGTCGCCGACGGTAAGCCAGCAAGAGCATTGCTTGCTGATTCGGACGGCCGTAGAGCACGCCGCTGGTCGCATTCCCGTTATCGCGGGCACGGGCGGAAATTCCACGGCCGAGGCGATCGAGTTGTCTCGCTGTGCCAAGCAGGCGGGTGCCGCCGCTGGCCTATCTGTAGCGCCCTACTACAACAAGCCGACGCAAGAGGGCCTGTACCGGCATTTCAAAGCCATTGCCGAGGCCGTCGATCTGCCGTTGATTCTGTACAACGTACCGGGCCGCACCGTGGCCGATATCAGCAACGACACCATCCTCAAACTGGCCCAGCTGCCGGGCGTGATCGGTATCAAAGACGCCACTGGCAATATCGAGCGAGGCAGTGAGCTGATCAAGCGCGCGCCGAAGGGGTTCGCGATTTACAGTGGTGATGATGCCAGCGGCTTGGCCTTGATGCTGCTCGGCGGCCAGGGCGTGATCTCGGTGACGGCCAACGTGGCTCCCAAGCTGATGCATGAGATGTGCGTCGCCGCCTTGGCCGGCGAACTTTCTCAAGCGAGGGAAATCAATTTCAAATTGCTCGCCCTGCATCAAAAATTATTCGTCGAAGCCAACCCCATTCCAGTGAAATGGGCCATGGCCGAGATGGGGCGGATTGAACACGGTATTCGCCTGCCGTTGACCGAGCTTTCCGCTATGCATCATGAAACCCTGCGCGCTGCCATGCGCGAGGCCGGCGCCCTGTGAGGATGAATGAAACCATGCGCATGACCGTCTTGGCTGTATTGCTCACCACCTTGGTTCTGGGTGGCTGCTCGATCATCGAATCGAAAAAAATCGAGTACAAGTCCGCGAGCAGCGTGCCGACTTTAGCGGTGCCGCCCGACTTGATTCTGCCCAGTGCCGACAAGCGCTATGTCGTGCCCGATACCACGCCGAAGGGGAGTGCCACGTATTCCGCCTATAGCTCGGAGCGTGGCGTGCAGAAGCCTAGTGGTGACAGCTCCGTGCTACCGAGCGTCGACAAGGTGAGTATGGAGCGTGCCGGCAGCCAGCGTTGGCTGGTGGTGCAGATGCCACCGCAGGAAGTTTGGCCGGTGATTAAAGAGTTTTGGCAGGAGATGGGTTTCGTGCTCAATCTTGAATTGCCGGATGCCGGCGTGATGGAAACCGATTGGGCGGAAAACCGGGCCAAAATCCCGCAAGACCCGATTCGCAACCTATTGGGCAAGGTGCTGGATTCGGTCTATTCGACCGCGGAGCGCGACAAGTTCAGAACCCGGCTGGAACCCGCCGTTAATGGCAAGGGGACGGAGATCTACATCAGCCATCGTGGCATGTACGAGGTCTATGAGGGCACGGTGGGCGGCGGTGACCAGGGTACTGGGCGTACCGTCTGGCAGCCGCGCCCGGCCGATCCCGAGCTCGAGGCCGAGATGCTGCGCCGCTTGATGGTGCGTTTCGGTGTCGAAGAAACGCGCGCACGGACGCTGGTGGCCGAAAAACCGGCCGAGTTGCGCGCCAGTAAAGCGCAGGGCCAGGATGGCGTGCCGGTATTGAATACCCCGGATAGCTTCGATCGCGCCTGGCGCCGTGTCGGCTTGGCGCTCGACCGCATCGGCTTCACGGTGGAAGACCGCAACCGCGCGGCCGGCGTCTACTATGTTCGCTATGCGGACGCCGATGCCGTCAGTACCGCCAAGGAGAAGGGCTTCCTGTCCAAACTCGCATTCTGGAGCAGCGACGATGCCAAAGTGCTAAGCCAGCGCTATCGTATCCACGTGGCCGAGCAAGCTGGCCAGACCGCGGTGTCGGTGTTGCAGGACGATGGCAAGCCACTCAAGACCGAAACGGCGCAGCGCATCATCAACCTGCTGTATGAGCAGTTGAAGTGAGGCGTTTAGGCGAGGTGGCTTAGTGCGCTTTGCCTGCCTGGGTAGCGGCAGTCGCGGCAATGCCTGGTTGGTCGAGGCTGGCGCCACCCGGGTCTTAGTCGATTGCGGTTTCAGTGCGCGCGAAATGGCGCGGCGCTTGGGGCGGCTAGGGGTTGCCGCCGATACGGTCGATGCCGTGCTGCTGACCCACGAGCATGCCGATCATGCCCGCGGTGTCGCTGGCTTCGCCTCCCGGTTTGGTTGTGAGGTCTTTCTGACCCATGGCGCCCAAGTCATGCTGGAGGCTGGCGATGGCGCACCGGAACGGTCGCGTGAAATCGATTCGCATACGCCGTTCGCTTTGGGCAATCTCGAAATCGTCCCAGTTGCCGTGCCGCACGACGCGCGCGAACCGGTGCAGTTCGTTTTTGGCGATGGCCGTGTGCGGCTGGGTATCTTGACCGATGCCGGCCATGTGAGCGCGCACATGGAGGCCATGTTTGCGAATTGCGATGCCTTGGCGCTCGAGTGCAATCATGATGTCGATCTGTTGCGCGGGGGGAGTTACCCGCCGGCCCTGAAGGCGCGTATCCTAGGGCGTTATGGTCATCTCGATAACGCGATGGCACGCGCTTTTCTGGCCAAGGTCGCCTCGCCCCGCCTGCAGCATGTGGTGGCAGCGCATTTGAGCGAGGAAAACAATCGTCCTGAGCTGGCGCGCCAAGCCCTGGCGGCTGCCTTGGGTTGCGAAGAAAACTGGATCGGCGTGGCCGACCAAGAAGAAGGCTGCGATTGGCGGCAGCTTGTTTGAATGGTGTCTGGAAATGGAATTGAGAACGGATGAGTGAATCGTCGGCCTTAGAGGCCGCTGGCAGTTTTGCCGAATTGAACCTGAGCCCCGAGATTCAGCGGGCGCTGGACGAGATGGGCTATCAAACGCCAACGCCGATCCAGAAACAGGCCATTCCCCTGGTGTTGGCCGGCCGTGATCTCATGGCCCAGGCCCAGACCGGCACCGGCAAGACCGCCGCTTTTGCCTTGCCCTTGCTGCAGAAGATGCAGCCGTTCGCCAATACCAGCACCTCGCCGGCGCGGCACCCAGTGCGCGCCTTGGTGTTGGCGCCGACGCGTGAATTGGCCATCCAGGTCTATGAGAGCATTGTTACTTATGGCAAGCACATGCCGCTGCGCAGCACGGTCGTTTATGGCGGCGTGGGCCTGGATACCCAGACACCGCAATTGCGGGCTGGCGTCGAGGTGCTCGTGGCCACGCCGGGCCGCTTGCTGGATCACGCCGGTAGCCGCACGCTCAGCTTGGCTCAGGTTGAATACCTAGTGCTGGACGAGGCCGATCGCATGCTGGACATGGGCTTCCTGCCCGATCTGAAACGCATCCTCAGCCTGTTGCCGCAGAATCGGCAGACCTTGCTGTTCTCGGCCACCTTCGACGACAACATCACCCGCCTGGCCCAGAGCTTCCTGCGCGACCCGCTCAAGGTCGAGGTCGCCCGGCGCAACACCGCGGCCGAGACGGTCGAGCAGGTGGTGCACAAGGCGCGGGAGGAAGATAAGGTCGACGCCTTGGTGCGCGTGGTCAATGCGCGTGAAATCAGCCAGGCCATCGTGTTCACCCGTACCAAGTTGACGGCCGATCGTCTGGGCCGGCAACTGCTGCGTCGCAGTCTCGATGCTGCGGTCATCCACGGCGACAAGGCGCAAAGCGAACGTCTGCTCGCGCTCGATCGCTTCAAGCGCGGTGAGACCCGATTGCTGGTGGCGACCGATATTGCGGCGCGCGGTATCGACATCGCCGAGTTGCCATGCGTGGTCAATTACGAGCTGCCCTATTCGCCCGAGGATTATGTGCACCGCATTGGCCGCACCGGCCGGGCCGGGGCCGAGGGCTTGGCGGTCTCGCTGGTGGCGCCGGACGAAGAAAGGCTCTTGGCGGCAATCGAAAAATTCATCCATCGATCGCTACCGTTTGTGCCGCTGCCCGATATCGCGCCGTCCGCCGCGCCGGCCTGGACGGCGCCGGTGGCGGTGCCAGAGCTTGCGCCCGCGACTCAACGCGGCCGTCGGCGTGAGCCGGTTTGTGCGCTGTTGATGCCGCCGGTGCAAGCGAAGGAAGCGCCCCGTCCGGAATGAGCGGCGAATGGCTGGCCGTCGCGCTGCTCGGCGTGGTCGGCTGGCTGTGGTGGGATGCATTACAAAAACGGGAGTTGGCCATGCTGGCGGTGCGCGCGGTATGCGCTCGTGCGGGTGTGCAATTGCTGGATGAGACGGTTGCGCTGCGTCGCATGGCGTTGAGACGCGGCGAAGACCAGCAAATGCGCATCTATCGCGAGTTTGCTTTCGAATACACCATCGACGGGAATGATCGCCTGCCAGGCCGGGCCAGGCTCCTCGGCGGGCAGATGCTGGGCGTCGATTTGATCGAGCCGGCCTGACTGGATCGCTCGGTTCATCCGACACATAAGTTTCATGCTCGGCCATTAAAAAGGCATTGACAGCAAGCGAACGCGTTACCTAAACTACATCCAGTATTTAGATTAATTCTAAATACCTGGACCCGCAGCCCGGCTTGGGGAGTGCGCCGGGCGATTCCCTTAAAGGAGCAAGACCATGCAACTGAAAGGTTCCAAGACCGAAGGCCATTTGAAGGCCGCATTCGCCGGCGAATCGCAAGCCAACCGTCGTTATCTCTATTTCGCAGCCAAGGCCGACGTCGAGGGCTACAACGATGTCGCCGCCGTGTTCCGTTCCACCGGCGAAGGCGAGACCGGCCACGCCCACGGTCACCTCGAGTATCTGGAGGCCTGCGGCGACCCGGCTACCGGCCTGCCGATCGGTCCCACCGCCGACAACCTGAAGGCCGCCATCGCCGGCGAGACCCACGAGTACACCGACATGTACCCGGGCATGGCGAAGGACGCTCGCAGCGAGGGCTTCGACGAAATCGCCGATTGGTTCGAGACCCTGGCCAAGGCCGAGCGTTCCCACGCCAACCGTTTCCAGAAGGCCCTGGATACCCTCGGTCAGTAATGGCGAGGCAGGCGGGCTGCTGCGTGGCCCGCCTATTCGCTTTGAATTCTAGAATTCTGAGGAGTTGCAGCATGGCCCAACGCGAAGGCAGCCTGGAAGCCCCGACCCGTCACCCCCTCGACTGGCAGAACCCCAAGTTCTACGACGAGGCCGGCCTGTTCCACGAACTGGAGCGGGTCTATGACATCTGCCACGGCTGCCGCCGGTGCGTGAGCCTGTGCACCGCCTTCCCCACCCTGTTCGACCTGGTCGACGAGTCGCCGAGCATGGAGGTCGACGGCATCAAGAAAGACGACTATTGGAAGGTGGTCGACCAGTGCTATCTGTGCGACCTTTGCTTCATGACCAAGTGTCCCTACGTGCCGCCGCACGAATGGAACCTCGACTTCCCGCACCTGATGCTGCGGGCCAAGGCGGTCAAATACAAAAAGGGCGAGGTCAAGTTCCGCGACAAACTACTGTCCAGCACCGACGCCTTGGGCAGGCTGGCCTCGATCCCGGTGGTGACCCAGGCCACCAACTTCGCCATCAACAACGGCGCCGCCCGCTCGGTGATGGACGGCGTGCTGGAGATCCACAAGGCGCGCAAGCTGCCGGAATACGCCGGCCGCACCTTCCGCGCCTCGGCCAAGCCGCGCGACGATTACCCGGTCAAGCCGGGCGAGCGCACGCCGGGCAAGGTGGCGATCTATGCCACCTGTTACGTGAACTACAACGAGCCCGGCATCGGTCACGACCTGATCAAGCTGCTCGAGCACAACGAGATCCCGAGCATCGTGGTCGAGAAGGAGGCCTGCTGCGGCATGCCCAAGCTGGAGCTGGGCGACCTGGAGACGGTGGCCAAGCACAAGGCAATCAACATCCCGGTGCTGGCCAAGTTGGCGCGCGAAGGGTATGCCATCCTGACCGCGGTGCCGTCCTGCACCCTGATGTTCAAGCAGGAACTGCCGCTGATGTTTCCCGACGACGCTGAGGTCAAGGCGGTGCAAGAGGCGATGTACGATCCCTTCGAGTACTTGATGTTGCGCCATGCCGATGGTCTGCTGAAGACCGATTTCAAGCAACCTTTGGGTAATGTCTCCTACCATGTGCCTTGCCATCTGCGGGTGCAGAATATCGGCAACAAGACCCGCGATGCCTTGAAGCTGGCCGGGGCCGAGGTCAACCTGGTCGAGCGCTGTTCCGGCCACGACGGCACCTGGGGCGTGAAGAAGGAGTATTTCGACAACTCGATGAAGATCGGCCGGCCGGTGTTCAAGCAGATGGGCGATCAGTCACCGCGGTGGATCAGTTCCGACTGCGCCATCGCCGGCCGTCACATCCAACAGGGCATGGGCGAGGCCGGGGCACAGGCGAAGAAGGAACACCCACTCACCCTGCTGCGCATCGCCTATGGACTGTAAGAGGAAACCATGCCGAAGATCACCCGCGACAGCCTGATGACGCTCGAGGCCTATGCCAAGGCCCGGCCCGAGTTTCGCAGCAAGGTCATGGCGCACAAGAAGAGCCGCATCGTGCCGCTGGGCGCGCATATCACGCTGCATTTCGAAGACGAGTTGACCATGCGTTATCAGGTGCAGGAAATGCTGCGCGCCGAGCGCATCTTCGAGGAGGACGGTATCCAGCAAGAGCTCGATGCCTACAACCCGCTGGTGCCCGACGGCAGCAACTGGAAGGTCACGATGATGATCGAATACCCGGATGTCGACGAGCGGCGGGTCAAACTGGCCGCACTGAAGGGCGTCGAGAACCGGGTCTGGGTGCAAGTGGCCGGCCACGACAAGGTCTATGCCCTTGCCGACGAGGACCTGGAGCGGGAGAACGAGGAGAAAACCTCGTCGGTGCACTTCATGCGCTTCGAGTTGAGCCCGGCGACGGTTGCAGCCGCCAAGGCCGGTGCGGCGATCGGGGTCGGCGTCGATCACCCGGCCTATACCGCGTCGCTCGATCCCTTGCCCGAGGGCGTGCGTGCTTCGTTAGCGGCCGATTTGGCGGCATAAGGCCAGGGGGGTGACCTGGGTATCGGATTGGTTTAAGGTAATGCGCAGGGCGGTCGAATAACGACAAGATAGCGGCCGGCAAGTTCGATGTGGCGAGATGGGGTGGGTCTATGCTACGGGACATATTACTGAAGCAGTTTCAGGAGCGGCTCCAGGATTTGCCGCTGCGCGTGCAAACCTGGCGCGGCGACGTGCTCGAAGGGGCCGGTGCCAAGGTCCATCTCTCCGTGCACAACCCCAAGGCCTTGCAGGCCTTGGTCAGCCCGACCATGGGCGGTTTGGCGCGCGCTTATGTCGACGGCCTGATCGATCTCAAAGGCCATGCCGAGGATATCCTGCGTCTGGGGCAGGCCCTTTGCCATACCGATGCCTGTCGGGACAGCCGGGGCTCGGACGCCTGGAAATGGTGGCGCCACACGCGGCGCAAAGACCGCAAGAACATCGCCTATCACTATGACGTCTCCAACGATTTCTACGGCCTCTGGCTCGATAAGAACCGCGTCTACTCCTGCGCCTATTTCGAGTCGGCCGAAGAGACGCTCGATAGCGCACAAGAGAAAAAACTCGACCTGATCTGCCGCAAGTTGATGCTGCAACCGGGCGAACGCCTGCTCGACATCGGTTGCGGCTGGGGTGGTTTGATCCTGCGTGCGGCCGAGAAATACGGCGTGCAGGCCACCGGTATCACCCTGAGCCAGAATCAGCACGACTATGTGCGCGAGCAGATTCGGCAGCGCGGCCTGGAAGGGCGGGTCGACGTGCGTTTGATGGATTATCGCGACGTAGCCGGGGCGGGGGCGTTCGACAAGATCGCCAGCGTCGGCATGTTCGAGCATGTCGGCCGCCGCAATTTGCCGGCCTATTTCGAAAAGATCGCCTCATTGCTGCGGCCCGGCGGCCTGGTGATGAACCATGGCATCACCTCGGTGGCCTTGAACAGTGGCGGTCTGGGCAGCGGCATTTCCGAGTTCATCGACGACTACGTCTTCCCGGGTGGCGAATTGGTCCATGCCGCCACCGTGATGGAGGCGATGGCCTCGGCCGGTATCGAGCCGTTGGATGCCGAGAACCTGCGTCCGCATTACGGCAAGACCCTGTGGCAATGGGTGCAACGCCTGGAGGCGAACGAGGCGAAAGCGATCGAGATGATCGGCCAGAAGAAATACCGCATCTGGCGCATCTATATGGCCGGTTCCGCCTTCGCCTTCGATCGCAACTGGTTGGCGCTGTTTCAAATCGTCGGCGGCAAACCGAGCGAGGAAGGGCGGCAGAATTATCCGTTCACCCGTCGGCACGTCTATCCCGCCTAGGGGCCAGTTGCGCGGTATCATTCGGCATCGTTAGCGGGAGCCGAATTCATGCGTCGTTTCGCCTGTTGTCTTGTTGCCCTAAGCCTTGCCCTGCCCGTGCGGGCGGCCAGCCTTACCTGGGACGAGTCCAAATTCGATGCCGATTTCGATGAAGCGCAAAAACCTTGGGAGGAGATTCAAGCTCAGTTGCCGCCGGCGCCCAAGGCCGATACGTTGCGGCCGTTCACGGTCGACGCGGTTTCGACCAACCGCTACTTCATCGACCAGGCCTCGCTCTCGGTCGGTGCCGATGGCGTCGTCCGTTACACCGTGCTGATCCGCTCATCGGCCGGTGCCGAGACCATCAATTACGAGGGTATGCGTTGCGAGACCAGCGAGCGCAAGATCTACGCTTTCGGCCGACCCGACGGCAGTTGGGCCAAGAACCGCTATGCCCGCTGGGAGCGGTTTTCGAGAAATCTACAAGCCAGCTATCACCGCGAGTTGTTCAATGCCTACTTCTGTGCCGGCGGCGAGGGTTTGGCCCCGCTTAAGACAATCATTCGCCGTCTTGACAGCGGCGGCTATCAGGGTGGCTAGACCTGCCTGAGTGCATTGGCCGTCGCCTTGATCGAGGTCAAGGCCGGTGCCGTTCGGCTTCTTCTTCCCTGGCTGCTCAGTTACAATCTCCCCCGCTTCAGGTGCCTGCAATCGAATGATTGCGGGTGAAACTGGGAAACAGGTGCGATGCCTGTGCTGCCCCCGCAACGGTAAGCGAGTGTGGGTGGGTCCTGAGCGCCACTGGGCGAATTGCCCGGGAAGGCGACCCACCATGTTCTCGCAAGCCCGGAGACCGGCCTGACGCAAGCTGCGGACTACGGGGATGTGGTCGGCGACGCCGTTTTGTGCGTTTCTCATCGCCCTTCCCCTGCCTCCGATTCCACAACCCAATCCCGCGGGTGGCGGGGCAATTGAAGGGCATCTCATGAAACGCAAACTCATCGCGCTGGCCGTGCTCGGCCTGCCGGCCGTCGGCCATGCGGCTGACGATCACGAACTCGACACCATCATCGTGACCGCCACGCGCACCGCGCGCACCGCCGACGACAGCCTGGCCTCGGTCAGCGTCATCACCCGGCAGGACATCGAACGCAGCCAGGCCCAGTCCGTGCAAGACCTGCTGCGCGGCGTGCCGGGCGTGTCCATCGCCAACAACGGCGGCGCCGGCAAATCCACTTCGCTGTTTCTGCGCGGCACCGAGTCCGATCACGTGCTGGTGCTCATCGATGGCGTCAGGGCCGGCTCGGCCACCTCGGGCCAGGCTGCGTTCCAAGACATCCCCATCGACCAGATCGAACGCATCGAGATCGTGCGCGGGCCGCGTTCCAGCCTGTACGGCTCCGAGGCCATCGGCGGCGTGATCCAGATCTTCACGCGCCGCGGTGGCGGCGAGACCGCGCCGCGCTTCAGCATCGGCGGCGGCAGCCATGGCACCTTCACCAGTTCGGCCGGCGTCAGCGGCGGCGGCGCGGACAGTTGGTACAACATGGCCTTGACTCATCGCCAGACCGGCGGCATCAATGCCTGCCGAGGCAAACCCTCGCCGGGCGGCGCCGGCTGCTATGTCTATGAGCCGGATCGGGATGGTTATCGCAACACGGCCGCGGTTCTACGCGCGGGCCATCGCTTTGGCGACGGGGCGGAGGTCGACGTGCATTTCATGCAGGCCGATAGCTACAACGAGTATGACGGCACGACCAGCAACCAGAGCAATGGCGTACAGCAGGTGGCCGGCGCGCGCGCCACTTTGCGAGCGACCGATGCTTGGCGTATGCAGTTCACGGTGGGGCAGGCGCGGGACGAGGCGGACAATTACAAGAACCACGTTTTCAGCAGCCGGTTCAACACCGAACGCGATAGCGCATCTTGGCAGAACGATATCAACCTGGATGCGCAGCAGTTGTTGACCCTGGGGCTCGATTATCAGGACGACCGCATCGATAGCACGACCGTCTATAAGTTGCGTTCGCGCGACGACAAGGGCGCCTTCGTGCAGTACCAGGGGTTTTTCGGCGCGCACAACCTGCAAGCCAGCGTGCGGCGTGACGACAATGCGCAATTCGGTGGAAAGAATACCGGCAATGTGGCTTGGGGTTATGCCTTCAACGAGGGCCTGCGCCTGTTCACATCCTATGGTTCCGCGTTCAAGGCGCCGACCTTCAACGAGCTGTATTACCCCGGCTATGGCAACGCCAACCTCAAGCCCGAGCAGGCGCGCAGCTTCGAGCTTGGCCTGTCCGGCAAAGGTGCGTTGGGCCGCTGGTCGATCAGTGCTTTCCGCACGCAAGTTGAAGAACTGATCGCCTATGACTCGACCCTGCTTGCACCGAACAACATCGACCACGCGCGCATCGTCGGTGTCGAAACCACGGCCGCGACGCGCGTGGCCGGCTGGGATGTGAGCGCGGGCCTAACCCTGCTCGACCCCGAGCAGCAAGGCGGCAAATACGACGGCATGCTGTTGCCGCGGCGCGCCAAGCAATCGGCCCGGTTCGGCCTGGAGCGCGACTTCGGCGCTTATCGTCTCGGTGCCACCGTGCTGGCCGCGGGCCGTCGCTACGACGACCTCGCCAACAAGCAAAAGCTCGACGGCTACGCCACCCTGGACCTGCGCGCGGAATACCGGCCGGCCAAGGCTTGGCGCGTGCAGGCTCTGCTCGAAAACCTGTTCGACAAGCAATACGAGACGGCCTATCTGTACAACCAGCCCGGCCGGGGTCTGTACCTGACCCTGCGCTACGAGCCGAACTAGGCGCCAAGCCGATGCCGAGTCGCCGCCGCGCCCTCATCGTCCTGGCCCTGTTGTTCGCGCTGGCGCTGGCGAGCGTGTGCCTGGCCTTGGCGGTCGGCAGCCTCGCCCTGCCCTTGGGCGCGGTGTGGGAGGCCTTGCGCGGCCAGGGCGACGGTTTGGCGCAAGAAGTGGTGCAGGGCCTGCGCCTGCCGCGCGCCTTGGCCGCCTTCGCCTGCGGCGGCCTGCTCGCGCTGGCCGGCGCGCTGATGCAGGTGTTGCTGCGCAACCCGCTGGCCGACCCGTATGTGCTCGGCATCTCCGGCGGCGCGGCGGTCGGCGCGCTGGCGGCCATGCTGCTCGGCGTCGGCTTGAACTTCGGCATCGAAGCCATGGCCTTCCTCGGCGCCTTGTCCGCGATGTTGCTGGTTTTCGGTCTGGCGCATGGCGACGGCAGTTGGAGCCAGGCCCGCTTGCTGCTCACCGGGGTCATCGTCGCCGCCGGCTGCGGCGCGGCCGTGGCCTTGATGTTGTCTGTCGCGCCAGAGCACAAATTGCGCGGCATGTTGTTCTGGCTGATGGGCGACGCCAGCCACGCCACCGACCCCTGGCCGCCGCTGCTGGTGTTGGCCGGCGGGCTCGTCGTGGCCCTGTTCTTCGCCCGCGACCTCAATCTGCTCAGCCGGGGCGCGCAGCTCGCCGCCACCTTGGGCGCGAGCGTCGGACGTTTGCGTCTGACCCTGTATTTCCTCGCTTCATTGCTGACTGCCGCCGCCGTCACCAGCGTCGGTAGCGTCGGTTTCGTCGGCCTGGTGGTGCCGCACCTGGTGCGCCTGGCCGTGGGCAACGATCAGCGGGTGTTGTTGCCGGCGGCGGTGCTGGCCGGCGGCGCTTTGCTGGCCTTGGCCGACACCTTGGCACGCACCGTGGTCGCGCCCCAGCAATTGCCGGTGGGCGTGCTCACGGCGCTGATCGGCGTGCCGGTTTTCCTCTTCCTCTTAGCGCGCGCGCCGCGCGTGGAGGTGTCATGAGCGTGCCCCCGCTCGTCGCCCGAGGCCTCGCCGTCAGCATCGGCGGCCAGACCGTCGTGCGCGATTTCGACTTGGCCGTGCAAGCGGGCGAATGCTTGGCCATCCTCGGCCGCAACGGCGCGGGCAAGACCACCTTGCTGCATACCTTGGCCGGGCTGCGTCCGGCCGATGCGGGCCAAGTGGAACTGGCCGGCGAGACCTACGCCCGGCTCGGCCCGCACCGCGCCGCGCGGGGCAGGGGGCTGTTGTTGCAGCATCAGGGCGACGCCTTCCCTGCCAGCGTCTTGGAGACCGTGCTGGTCGGCCGCCACCCGCACCTCTCGCGCTTTGCCTGGGAGGGCGCGGAGGATGGGCGCATCGCGCGCGCGGCCCTGGCGGCGGTGGGGATGAGCGAATTCGCCGAACGCGAGGTGCACACCCTCTCCGGCGGCGAGCGACAGCGGGTGGCCATTGCCGCGCTGCTGGCGCAGCGGCCGCAGGTCTATTTGCTCGACGAGCCCCTCGCCCACCTCGACCTTAACCACCAGATCGCCATCCTCGGCCTGTTCAATAAACTGGCGCGGCAAGAGGGCGCCGCCGTGGCGGTCGTCCTGCATGACGTCAACCTGGCGGCTCGTTTTTGCGACCAGGCCCTGCTGCTGTTCGGCGACGGCCGTTACAGTGTGAGTGGCATCGCCGAACAGTTGGACGAGGCGCGCCTCGGCGAACTCTACGGCCACCCCATGCGCGCAGTGCCAGACGGCGCCCGACGCTGGTTTATGCCCGCCTAAAAAGGAGTCTTTCATGGAAGATCGCAATCAACGCCACATCGCCCGCATGCAGCGCAAGAAGGCCGTGGTCGACGCCGGTATCGCCGCCGCACAAACAGAGCGCGGTCTGTTGCTCGTGCATACCGGCAACGGCAAGGGCAAGTCCTCCGCCGCCTTCGGCTTGGTCGCGCGCGCGCTCGGCCACGGCATGCGGGTGGCGGTGATCCAATTCGTGAAGTCGCGCACCGATACCGGCGAGGAAGGTTTTTTTCGCAAGCAGCCCAACGTCGATTGGCATGTGATGGGCGAGGGCTTCACCTGGGAGACGCAAGATCGCGAGCGCGATGCCGCCGCCGCCCGCGCCGCCTGGGAGGTGGCGAAACGTTACTTGGCCGACCCGGCCTATGGCCTGGTGGTGTTGGACGAGATGACCTACGCCCTCAGCTACGGCTGGCTGCAACTCGACGAGGTGCTGACGGCCTTGCATGTCCGGCCGGCCATGCAACACGTGGTCATCACCGGCCGCGCCGCATCGCCGGCCTTGATCGAGGCGGCCGATACCGTCACCGACATGACCTTGTTGAAACACGCCTACAAGGCCGGCGTGCAGGCCATGCCGGGCATCGAGTTCTGATGATGCGTTCGTGCCGCGCCCTATTGGTCAGCGCCCCGGCCTCCGGCTCGGGCAAGACCACCGCCACCGCCGCGCTGGCGCGTTATTTCCGCAACCGGGGCCAGCGGGTGCGGGTGTTCAAGACCGGCCCCGATTTCATCGACCCGATGATATTGGAACGCGCCTCGGGCGCGCCGGTGTATCAACTGGATTTGTGGATGACCGGCGCGGCCGAGTGCGAGCGCCTGCTGTACGAAGCGGCGGGCGAGGCGGATTTGATCCTGGTCGAAGGCGTGATGGGCCTGTTCGATGGCGAGCCCAGCAGCGCCGATCTCGCGCAGCACTTCAACTTGCCGGTGATGACGGTGATGCAGTGTGGCGCGATGGCGCAGACCTTCGGTGCGCTGGCCCTGGGCCTTGCGCGCTATCGACCGGAGCTGAATTTCCATGGCGTGCTCGCCAACGGCGTGGCCAGCGCCAACCACGACAAGATGTTGCGCGAGAGCATGCCGGGCGGCATCGCCTATCTCGGCGGCCTGCCGAAAGACCCGGCCATCGCGCTGCCGGAGCGGCACCTCGGTTTGTTCCTGGCGAGCGAGGTGGCGGACATCGAGGCGCGCCTGGAGCGCGCCGCCAGTGCGCTCGAAGGCCTGGCGCTGGATGCGCTGCCGGTGGTGGACTTCGTCGAGCCAGCGACAAGCAGGCCGCCGCGCGCGCTCGAAGGCCGCGCCATCGCCGTCGCGCGCGATGCTGCCTTTGCCTTTCTCTACCCGGCCAATCTCGATCTGTTGCAGGCCCTGGGCGCGGAGCTACGCTTTTTCTCGCCGCTGCATGACGCCGAGATCCCCGAGGCGGATGCCTTGTACTTGCCCGGCGGTTACCCCGAGTTGCATCTACGCACGCTGCAAGACAACCGCGCCATGCTCGATGCGCTACGCGCCTTTCACACCGGCGGCAAACCCATCCACGCCGAGTGCGGCGGCATGATGGTGTTGTTCGAGTCGATCACCGACAAGCAGGGCGAACGCGGCGCGATGGCCGGCCTGTTGCCCGGCCACGTGACCATGCAGCCGCGCCTGGCCGGCTTGGGCCTGCAAGCCGTAACCTTGCCGGAGGGCGAGTTGCGCGGCCACACCTTCCATTACTCGCGCACCGAAACCGCCTTGCCGCCGATTGCGCACGGCGTGCCGCGCCGGCATGGCAGCCAAGGCGAGGCGGTGTATCGCCGCGGCCGGCTCACGGCCTCGTATCTGCATCTGTATTTCCCGTCCAATCCCTTGGCTGCCGCCGCGTTGTTCAAACCATGAGCGATGGCGCCGACGATTTCAGCGCCGATGAGCGCGCCGCCGTTTACCGCGTCATCGCCGAGCGGCGCGACATGCGGCACTTCACGCCGGAGCCGGTCGACCGGGCGGTATTGGAGCGCCTGCTTTGGGCCGCGCATCGCGCGCCGTCGGTCGGTTACATGCAGCCTTGGCGCTTTATCCGTATTACCGATGCGGCGCTGCGGAACAAGATGCATGCGCTGGTGGACGAGGAGCGCATAGCCACGGCCCATGCCTTGGGTGAGCGCGAGGACGAATTCATGCGGCTCAAGGTCGAGGGCGTGCTCGATTGCGCCGAGGTCTGGGTGGCGGCCTTGATGGACGGCCGCGAACGCCATGTCTTCGGCCGTCGCACCCTGCCGGAGATGGATTTGGCCTCGGTCGCCTGCGCCATCCAGAACATGTGGCTGGCGGCGCGGGCGGAAGGTATCGGCCTGGGTTGGGTGTCGATCTTCGACCCGGCCAAGCTGGCCGAGCTGCTCGCGATGCCCGACGGCGCGCGGCCGGTGGCGATACTCTGCATCGGTCACGTGGCCGCGTTTTACCCGCGCCCCATGCTGGAATTGGACGGCTGGGGCGAGCGCTTGCCGATGAACCGGATACTGTTCGAGAACCGATGGCCCGCCGACGCCGAACCCACGCCCACCGCTTATTGAGCGGCGCGCTTTGCGCGCGCCGTGTCCAGATGACGGCACAGCGCCTCGGCGCCGTCGAGCATGCGCGGGGTCGGCCGTTGCAGCAGGTCGGAGGGGATGTAGAACAGATTGCCGCGGGCCACGGCCTTGAGCTTCGGCCAGGCGCGCCAGTCTTCCAAACCGACCGGCGTGCCGCGCCCCATGCCGCTGGCGACCAGGGCCTCGGGGTCGGCGGCGAGCACGGCCTCGACACTGACGGCCGGCGTCTTCGTGCCGAGTTGCGCGAACACGTTGTCGCCGCCGCACAGGCGGATCACGTCGCCGATGATCTGGTCGCCGCCGACAGTCAGCAGCGGCCGAGGCCAGACTTGGTAGAAGGTCGCTACGCGGCTACGGCCGCCGTAGGTCTTTTGCAGCGCCGCCAAGCGTTGCCGGAAGCGCGCGGCCGTTTGTGTCGCGCTGGCCTCGGTGCCCGCCAGGCGACCCATTTTTTCGATGCCGCTGGCGATGTCTTCCAGCCGATCCGGTTGGCTTTGATAGACCGTCAGGCCCAGGCCTTTCAGCTTGGCGATGGCGGCGGCCGAGTTGCCGCTCTGCCAGGCGATGACCAGGTCGGGCTTGACCGCGACGATGGCCTCGAGGTCGAGCCGCGAATAGCCGCCGACCCGCGGCAGGCCCTTGGCGGCTTCCGGGAAATCGCTGTATTCGACCGCGGCGACGAGTTGCTTGCCCGCGCCCGCGGCATAAAGGTTCTCGGTGACGTGCGGTGCCAGGCTGACGATGCGCTGGGCGGGCGCCGCCAGGCGCACGGTCTCGCCAGCGTCGTCCTGCACGACAATTTCGGCATGGGCGGGAACGGCCAGCAGGCTGGCCAGGGCAAGCAAGAGTGCAAACGGCGGCATGGGATAATCCGTGCGATGGGGAATGAAGGATTCTATGCGATGAATACCGATCGGCGACAAGCGGAGCGCGCGCGAGGGCGGCCATGAGCCTCGCCGTGTCGGCCGTGTTCGGCGTGGCCTTGGATCGTGCCTTGGGCGAACCGTGCCGCTGGCATCCGCTGGTCGGTTTCGGCCGCTATGCCGAGGGCGTCGAGCGGGTATCGCGCGGCGCGCAGGCCTCGGCCGCTGGGCAGCGTTTGCGTGGCGTGCTGGCCTTGCTCGCCGCCGTGTCGCCCTTCGTCGTCTTGGCGGCGCTCATGCATAGGCTGCCTTATGGTTTTGCCATCGACGCGGCGTGGCTCTATCTCGCCTTGGGTTGGCGCAGCCTGGGCGAGCACGCGCGCGCGGTCGGTGCGGCGCTGGCGAACGACGACCTGGCCGAGGCGCGGCGCCGCGTCGGCTTCATGGTCAGCCGCGACAGCGCCGCGATGCCGGCCGGCGAGGTGAGCAAGGCGACGGTGGAGTCGGTATTGGAGAACGGCAACGACGCGGTGTTCGGCGCCCTGTTCTGGTTTGCCGTGGCCGGCGCGCCGGGGGCGGTGGCCTATCGCCTGGTCAATACCCTGGATGCGATGTGGGGCTACAGGAATGCGCGCTATCGGTATTTCGGCTGGGCCGCGGCCCGGCTCGACGACGCCTTGAATTTCATCCCGGCGCGGCTGACCGCGCTGACCTATGCCGCATTCGGCCGCACCGCCGATGCGCTGGCCTGCTGGCGCCGGCAGGCCCCGGCCTGGGACAGTCCGAACGCGGGACCGGTCATGGCGGCGGGGGCGGGCGCCTTGGGCCTCAGGCTCGGCGGCACGGCCTGTTACGAGGGCGTGGTGACCGAGCGGCCGCCCTTGGGCGCGGGCGTGTCGGCCGGCGCGGCCGACATCGAACGCGCCTTGCGCTTGGTGCGCAACGGCGTGGTGTTGTGGCTGGCAGTGATGCTATTGCTTGGTCTTACCGGTAGCCTGGATGCAGCGCAGCGGAATCCAGGGCCATTGGGTGCCACCCCGGATTACGGCCTCCGGCCTGCATCCGGGCTACAGGGGTTGCGCCATGCTTGAACACGGCGGCCGCTTGCTGCGTGCCGCACAACAATACGGTATCCCCGTGGCCGACTGGCTCGATCTGTCCACCGGCATCAACCCGCGGGGCTGGCCGGTGCCCGCGTTGCCGGCCGCGGCATGGTCGCGTCTGCCGGAAGAGACCGACGGCCTGGTCCCGGCCGCGCACGACTATTACGGCGCCGCCCATGTCTTGCCCGTGGCCGGTTCGCAGGCCGCCATCCAGGCCTTGCCGCATTTGCGGCCGCGCGGCCGGGTCGGCGTGCTCAGCCCCGGCTATGCCGAGCATGGCCACGCCTGGCGCCAGGCCGGCCACAGCGTGGTGCCGCTCAACCCCGACACACTGGGGCGCGAGCTCGGCCCGTTCGACGTGGCAGTGCTGATCCAGCCCAACAACCCGACCGGCACGCGTTTCACCAAGGAGGTCGTGCTCGCTTGGTACGCCGCGCTGGCCGCGCGCGGCGGCTGGCTGGTGGTGGACGAGGCCTTTATCGATGCGACGCCGGAGCACAGCCTGGCGCCATTGACCGACCGGCCGGGGCTGATCGTGCTGCGCAGCCTGGGCAAGTTCTTCGGCCTGGCCGGGGCGCGGGTCGGCTTCGCACTGGCCCAGCCCGATCTGTTGCAACGCCTGGCCGAACGCCTGGGGCCGTGGACGGTGGCCGGGCCGGCGCGCCTGGTCGCGGAACAAGCGCTGCGTGACACAACTTGGCAGGCCTCGGCGCGCACGCAGTTGCAAGCGGCCGGTGCACGCCTGGCCGAACTGCTGCACCGGCACGGCCTCGCGCCCGACGGCGGCTGCGCCTTGTTCCAGTGGCTGCGCCATGACTCGGCGGCCGATTTGCACCGGCACCTGGCGCGGCGCGGCATCTTGACCCGGTTGTTCGATGCGCCTGCGAGTCTGCGTTTGGGCCTGCCCGGTGGCGAAGCGGCATGGGCGCGCCTGGACGCAGCTCTGGCGGAGTGGCAGCGATGACGGCGACCACGCTGATGGTGCAGGGCACCACCTCGGATGCCGGCAAGAGCCTG
>JAJZTS010000093.1 GCA_021848725.1 Pseudomonadota bacterium | reverse complement strand
ACCGTGCGCGCCGGCCTGCCCCAGCCGGCCGACACCGGCACCGACAGCCTGACCATCGACGAATACCTGATCGAGCGCCCCTCGCGCACGGTGCTGGTGCGGGTGAAGGGCGACTCCATGATCGACGCCGGCATCCACGCCGGCGACATCGTCGTGGTCGAACGCCGGCCCTCGGCCGATGTTGGCGACATGGTCATCGCCATCGTCGACAACGAGTTCACCCTGAAATACCTGGAAAAAGATAAGGGCGACTACGTGCTGAAACCAGCCAACCCGGCCTACCCCATCATCCGACCCAAGGGCCAGTTGGAGATCTTCGGCGTGGTGGTGGGCATGGTGCGGAAATACAAGGCCTGACATTCATTGACGACTTGTTCCCCGCCGCAGCCAAGACCATAATTCCACGACAAAGCGATTCCCGGAGCGCGCCATGAGAACCTACCCCGCCGTCATCGAACGCTGCCCGCAGACCGGCCTGTATGTCGGCTTCGTGCCGGGTTTTCCCGGCGCCCATGCGCAGGGCGAAACCCTGGATGAATTGAACCATAACCTCCAGGAGGTCATCGCCATGCTGCTCGAAGACGGCGAACCCAAGCTGGAGTCGGAATTCATCGGGGTCCAGAACGTCGCCGTCGCCTGAACCATGGGCGACACCCCCACCCTGAAACCGGGCGAAATCATCGCCATCCTGCTCAGGCTGGGTTTTACCGAAGTGAGGCAGCGCGGCTCGCACAAACAATTCCGCGATGCCCAAGGCCGTTGCACCACGGTGCCCTTTCACAAAGGCCGTGACGTTTCGCCGGCACTACTAAGACTGATCGCCAAGGACATTGGCCTGACGCTTGAGGAATTTCTCAAGCAACGGTGAACAGATATGATATTCGGAATCCCTTCACCAAACTTCAGCCACCTATGAATGATGCCTCAGATGATGAACGATCTAATCGCCTGGCCAATGTCCTAGGCGACACAGTTGCTCATGCAGCAAACGAAGCATTAATTCTCGCGAGGCTTGAGGAATTCCTCGACCCAAAACCACCTCAAATTGCCCACACGAAGGAGGATGAGGATGATTTGAATAAGAACATCGACAAACTTATCTTAGCTTACGGCGGGCCACCTAGATTGGTCATACTCGCTGATAGCGATCCCAAACCCACCTATGACACCTATCTATCAGCGGCAATCGATGAGGCGATCCATTGTTTCAAGCGATCTCGTAACTCGCTATGCAGAGCCAAGGCATTTCTTATCGGAAAGCATTATCTCGATACCCGACCAGATATCCTTAGCCTTTACACCAACCTAAATCTCTCGGATGCACCTCCAGATGTTATGCAGTTCTTTCTCAACGAGACACAGAGCGCTTTCTGGGAACATACGGAGACTTGCTATATCCGCATAGCCAGCTACTGGGATCGAGTCGGCCAAATATTGGACTATGTTTTTTTTAGAATTCGGAAATACGAAAGAGATGGGTTTTCATCTGTTCTTGACCGAATTTGTGCGAATACACTTTGTATGCATTCGCGCATAAAAGATCTTGCGGCCTGGGAAGCACTTTGGTCACACAAGAAATCGGAGCAAGAGGAGGGACTTCAATGGCTTTTGTCCAGGCGAAACCTTCTTGTGCATAGCCTCTATCTGCGCCCGATTGATGCCAATGATGGCAACGAACTCTATGAGTCTGCCTTCAATCACCTAGATGACAGACGACGGGAGAAACTGCGTGTCGGCTCACCAGAAATAGAGATGAATAGACTTCAACTGCAAATGGAAGCAGCTGCCAAGCTTTTCCCGCAAGTAATTGCCCTTTGCCTAGAGTACAGTCAGTGTATTAATCCCACAAAATGATGCCAGGCCAAACCGACTCCGCCAACGTCATTGCCCCACCCCTGCCCCTGTACCTCGGCACCTTGTTGCTCGGCCTGAGCATGCACTGGGCCACGCCCTTGCCCCTCGCCACGGCCATCCACCCCGCACTCGGCCTCGTCCTGATCGCGGCCGGCAGCGCCGGTCTGCGCTGGGCCTTTGTCACGATGCGCCGGGCCGAGACCACGGCCAGCCCGAACCGGCCGGCCAACCGGCTGATCACCGCCGGGCCGTTCCGCTTTTCGCGCAACCCGATCTATGTCGCCATGACCGGCGCCTATCTCGGCGTCGCCTTGCTCGCCAATACCGTCTGGCCCTTGCTGCTGCTCATCCCGCTGTTGCTGGTCATGCAGTTCGGCGTGATCCGCCGCGAGGAGCGTTACCTCGCCACCCGCTTCGGCGAGGACTACACCGCCTACCCCGCCTCGGCCAGGCGCTGGCTGTAAGCCCGTTTTCCGCCGCGCTTTACCTTGTTGGATGATTGTCCTATTATTCTTGGACTATCGTCCTAGTGGAGAAAGCCGCGATGAAGAAGGTGCTGGTAACGGGTGCGAATGGCTTTGTCGGCAGCCATGTGCTGGAGGCCTTGCAGCAGCGTGCTGATGTGCAAGTCGTGGCGGCCTGCCGCGATGCGGGCAAGCTACCGGGCGGATTCAAGGGCGAGGTGCGCGCGGGCGATCTGCGCGATGCCGACTACCGCAAGGCGCTGGTCGATGGCATCGACGTGGTCTGCCATGCCGCGTCCTGGAGTTCGCTCTGGGGCCATACCGGCGAATCGCGCCG
The DNA here is from genome assembly GCA_021848725.1 of Pseudomonadota bacterium. Lineage (GTDB taxonomy): Bacteria > Pseudomonadota > Gammaproteobacteria > Burkholderiales > Thiobacillaceae > Sulfuritortus. Next base: position 2,014 of record JAJZTS010000093.1, on the reverse strand, counting down.
GCTGTTCCTGGAACCTAGCCTGGCCTTGATCGTGGATGCCCAGGCGGCCGGGGTGCAACGCTTCGTCAACACCAGCACGACCAGCGCGGCGGCGCCCGACCATTCGGCCGACCCGATGAGCCGGGGCATCCGCCGCCCGTTGTGGCCGCACTTGTGCAATGTGGTGGCCATCGAGGATGCCCTGCGCCTGCGGGCCGGGCCTGACTTCCAGGTAACGAACCTGCGCCTGGGCATTTTTGCCGGCCAGCGTTATGCCCTGGGCCTGCTGCCGATCCTGGCGCCGCGCTTGAAGACCCATCTGGTGCCTTGGGTAGCCGGCGGCCGCACCGGCCTGCCGATCATCGACGGCCGCGACATCGGCCAGGCCTTCGCCCTGGCCGCCACGGCCGAGGGCCTGGCCGACTATGAGGGCTTCAATATCGTCGGGCCCGAGGTGCCGACGGTGCGTCAGGTGATCGGCTTGCTGCACGAGGAATACGGTCTGCCGCTGCCGCACTTCGGCGTGCCTTTCGCCCTCGCCTACCCCTTCGCCTGGCTGATGGAAAAGCTCGACCCCATCGTGCCTTGGGAGCCGCTGGTCACTCGCAGTATCATCCACTTGATGGAAGAGGTTTCGGCCGACAATGCCAAGGCCGAGCGCCTGCTCGGCTACCGGCCGACGCACCCCTGGCGGCAGGCGATCCGCGCGCAAATGCAGGAGATGCAAGTGCGGCAAACGCGGCCGATGCGCATGACAAAACCGGTGACTTGATGGCACGACAACAGAAGACGATGGCGGCAGCGCTGAGCAAGGGCGAACAGACCCGGGCCGGCATCGTCGACTGCGCCAAGCGGCTGTTCTACGAGCACGGCTACGACGGCACCTCGTTCACCGACATCGTCGAGGCCTCGGGCCTGTATCGCGGCAACATCTACCACTACTTCAAGACCAAGGACGACATCCTCCAAGCGGTGATCGACCGGCACCTGGCCGAATTCAGCGGCCTGCTCGATCAATGGGCGCAACAGCACAAGGAGCCCAAGGCCCGGCTGCTCGCCTTCCTGAACATGATCACCGGGCGCAAGCTGGAGCTGGTGCAATACGGCTGCCCGATCGGCAGCCTGAACACCGAACTGGGCAAGGACCGGCGCGATCTGCAAGAAGCGGCGCGGGCGCTGTTCGACCTGTTCCGCGACTGGCTGGCCGCGCGCTTCGTCGAACTCGGCCACCAGGACGACGCCGAGTCGCTGGCGCTGCACCTATTGGGCCGGGCGCAGGGCATCGCGGTGATCGCCCATGTCTACCACGACGCCAAATTGCTCAAGCGCGAGACCGCGCAATTGCAGGCCTGGATCGAGGCGCAGTAAATAAATTCCGCTACACTCCGTAGGCTGCTGTATACGACCATTGGCGCCACGCAAGGAGCATTCATGATGCGTAACCAGTCTTGTCAGGGCCACGCTGAACGGCCTAACACCGCCACTCGCCTTGGCCGCCTACGCCAAGATCAAACACCGCCTGCAAACCGCGCTGCCGGCCGGGGCCATGGCATCGTATTCCAAGCTGCATTTGGCCTGCGGCAAAAACATCATCGACGGCTGGGCGAATATCGATCTTGAAGGCAATAAGAACGTCATCGCTTGGGACCTCACCCAGCCGCTGCCCGTTGCCTCGAATTCGGTCGAGTTCATTTACAGCGAGCACTTCATCGAGCACATCAGCCGCGACCAGGCGAAACGCCTGCTGACGGAGTGTTATCGCGCGCTGCGACCGGGCGGGGTCTTGCGCATCAGCACGCCGGACTTGAGGAAGCTGATCGACGAATACCTCGCGGGCAGCGTAAACGAGTGGGCCGATCTCGGCTGGCAACCGGCCACACCGTGTCAAATGCTGAACGAAGGCATGCGCCTGTGGGGCCACCAGTTCGTCTACGATGCCGATGAACTGCGGCGCATATTCGCCGAGTGCGGCTGGCACCACATCGCATTCGCACCATGGCGAACAAGTGTCCACCCTGAGCTTAACGGTCTCGAG
>JAJZTS010000092.1 GCA_021848725.1 Pseudomonadota bacterium | reverse complement strand
GGCCGAACACCAGAGACAGATGCGCGAGCGCCACGGCCAATGCCGCCGCCAAGCGGCCAATATCTAACCAGGGCATCGCGTCACGCCAGGATCAATCGGGCCGGGCGGCGCGGGAATCGGCCGCGGGGTGTACGGCATCGCGGAAATACTGCCTCGCTTTTTTCGCCACATAATAAAAAGGCGCCAACTGCTGGACGATGTAGTTGTTGCTGTAGTCCTGTTCCCCAAACGCTTCCGCCTCTTTATCCTTCGGGTAGTAGGCCGTGCCGAACAGGTAATCCAGCACCACCAAGTTCCGGGAAAAATTCTTGTCGAACGCCGCCGGGTCGGTGGAGTGATGCCAGGCGTGGAAATGCGGCGTCATCAAAACCCGGCCGGTGAAACGCGGGCCGTTGACGTTGCTGTGGCCGTAACGGTCGACGAAGCCCTGGAAAAAAGCGAACCAGACCAGGCCTGCGCCGCCCGCCCCAAGCCAGCCCATGACCACCACGTACGGGATGGAGAACAGCGCCAAATCGAGCAAGTGGAACCGCGAGGTCATCAGCGAGTAGTAGCGCGTCGAGCTGTGATGCACGCGATGGAACTCCCACAGGATCGGATTGCGGTGCACTAGACGATGGGTGAAATAGAAGCTGATCTCGCTGACCAGCAACGCGACCAGGAACACCTGCCAGCCCGGAACATCGGCCAGCAGGTTTTTCAGCGGCCCGGTGCTGGGCAGCAGGCCATTGACGCCGACCACGCAGGCATTGATCAGCATGGCGCGGACGATGGGCTCGTAGGTGTGAACGAGATCGCTGAACCAACCCTTGTTGAGCAAGGCATAACGCCGATTCGGGAACAGGTATTCGAGCAGGATCACCAGGCCGAACCAGCCATACTCAGTGAACAGCTCCAGCCACTTATACAAGTCTTGCATCGCGTATCCTCAACCCCGCGTCAAATCAGTTGGCCGTCGACAGCGCATCCTTGGCAACGACGCCGTGCCACGCATGCGGCAAGGACACGATGCCCTGCTCCAGACCGCGTTGCCGGATATCGAGCTGGGCCGCCTGCTGGATGCCCTCGTAGACCAACACACCGTCTTCCGACAACAAATACACATCGACCCGATACGAGCCCTTGAGTAAAGGCAGCTTGGGCAAGGTCACCTCCACCGCCAATTCGCCCGGCCGGGTAATCGAGGGCAGCAGGCCGTCGTTATGCGTGCTGCAGCTGGCGACGAATCGGCCACCCTCGTTGACGAAGCCCATCGCCACCGCGGGCGGCGGCATGGCCGGGTCGAAGCGCGCCGCCACCGTCACCGTCAAGGTGCTGACGCCGGACACCGCTTCGAGGTGTCTGCCGGCCACGCCATCCACCTTGACCTCGGCCATGGTCACGCGCACCGGCCCCGCGGCCGGGGGCACAATTGGCACCGCGGGCGCGGCGTGGGCCTGGCCGTAGTGCAGTTCGCGTTCATCCAGAAACGCATTGTAGGCGCCGATGCTGTCGGCAACCGGGCCGGCGTGCCGCACGCGCCCCGCCTCCAGCCAGATCGCCCGGTCGCACAGGGCCTCGATCTGATACATCGAATGCGAACAGAACAAGATGGTCTTACCTGCCCGCTTCAAGGCCATGATGCGGTCGAACGAGCGCCGGGCGAACTCGCCGTCGCCGACCGACAACGCCTCGTCGATGACCAGGATGTCGGGCTCGACGCTGGTCGCCACGGCGAAGGCCAGGCGCACGTACATGCCGCTGGAATAGGTCTTGACCGGCTGGTCGATGAAGTCGCGGATGCCGGAGAAATCGACCAGTTCTTCAAAGCGCGCCGCGATCTCCGCCTCCGGGATGCCCATCACGGCGGCGCTCATGAATACGTTCTCGCGCCCGCTAAATTCGGGATTGAAGCCAGCGCCCAATTCCAATAAGGCGGCGACCCGGCCCTTGACCGCGATCTCGCCGACGGTCGGCGTCAGCGTGCCGCAGACCAATTGCAGCAGGGTCGATTTGCCGGCACCGTTGCGGCCAAGGATGCCGACCACCTCGCCCGGCATGATGTCGAAACTGACATCGCGCAGCGCCCAAAACTCGCGGAAATAGCGGCGCCGACCACCCGCGAGGAATTGCTTCAGCCGATCCTGCGGCCGGGCGTAGAGCTGATAGCACTTGCCCAGATTTCGCGCGGCGATCGCAGGCTCAGAGGACATCGGCGAATCCCTTGCGCGTCTTCTGGAACCAGAACAGGCCAAACCAGGCCACCGCCGACGCGATCAAGGCATAAACCGCCAAGCCGGTCCAATCGGGCAGCCGGCCCCAGATCAGCACGTCGCGGCTCTGCTCGATGATGAAGGTGAGCGGGTTCAGGAACAGCCAGGGGCGAATGACCACCGGCAAGGCGTCGGCCGGATAGAAGATCGGGCTCATGAACATCAGCACGGTCATTGCCATACCGACCACCTGGCCGACATCGCGGATGAACACGCCGATCGAGGCCAGCAGCCACGACAAGCCCTGGATCAGCAGCAAGAACGGCGCGAGCACGATCGGTAGCAGCAAGACCGTCCACACCAGGCCATGCCCGGTCAGCAGCAGAAAGAGCAGCAACACGCCCAGGCTCACCGCCGCATGGAACAAGGCCGAGCCAAGCGATACCCAGGGCAGGATCTCCAGCGGGAAGATCACCTTCTTCACGTAATTCACGTTGCTCAGCACCAGGCCCGGCGCCCGAGTCAGGCATTCGGCAAACAAGTTGAACACGATCAGGCCGGCGAACAGCACCAGGGCGAACTCCAGCCGGTCGCCGCTGCCATGGCCCCAGCGCGCCTGGAACACGATGCCGAAGACGAAGGTATAGACCGTCAGCATCAACACCGGGTTGACGAAAGACCAGAGCAGGCCGAGGAAGGAGCCGCGATAGCGGCCGAGCACCTCGCGCTTGACCATCTGCCGGGTGAGGCCGGCATGCTGGCTCAAGCTGCGAAAAATGTCCGGCAAGGCGGTGTTTGCATTCATGCCAAGGAGACCGTAAGCCCGAAAATCCGGGAATGGCCGATTATCGCAGAATCCACGCCGCTGGCCGCACCTTGGCCGCTCACTGCAAGCTCATGTCCGCGGTGTTCACCGCGCCGATCAGCTTGCCGCTGGCCCGGTCGATCAGCGCAACCCGCCAGGTGTACGAACCCGCCGGCAGGCCGGCCAGGGCGATGCCCGGGAAGGCGCCGACCGGCCCGAACAGCTGGCCAGCCAGCGCCGCCGCGCCGACATAGCCGGCGGCGACCGGCACATAACTGCCGACCAGGCTCCACTGGCCATCCGGGCGCAGGGCGAACTCGCCAAGCGGCGTTTGCGCCGTGACATAGATGTCCACCGCGCCGCCGGTCGGCGGCAGGCTGTAATTCACCGAGACCGTGTCGGTCTGGCTATACACCGACTTGTTCGGCGTCAGCGCCGGAATCATGGCCAAGCCCATGCGCCCCGCCTGCAGCAGACCGAAGCTGTAGCTGCCGCCGGCGACGGCGGTGGTGTTGGCCTTCAAATAGCCGGCATAGTCGCTCGCCGGCAGCTTGGGGTTGAGCGAACGCAGATCGGCCAGCGCGGCCGCGACGACCGGGGCGGCGAACGAGGTACCCGGGGCACCGTAGCCATACGTGCCGCCGAGCAAGGTCGTGGTCACCGAGGAACCCGGCGCCGCCACCGCGATCTCCGGCCCGAAACAGGAATACGAGGCCAGCTTACCGGTTTCGTCCGTCGCCGCCACCGCGATCACGCCGGCCATATTGGCCGGGAACGCGACGGCGCCGCCGGTGTTGCCCGCCGCCGCGACCATGGCCACGCCATGATCCAGCGCATATTGGATCGCATCCGCGACGACCTGGGTCGATTGATCGACGGTCAGGCTCAGATTGATGATCTGAACCCCCATGTCCACCGCGTAGCGGATCGCCTGGGCCAAGGTGTCCGAGGAGAAGGTGCCTTGCGTGCCCGCGCTGACCTTCACCGGCAGGATCTTCGCCTTCGGTGCCAGGCCCGACACGCCGATGCCATTGTTCTGCTGCGCGGCGATGATGCCGGCCACCCGCGTGCCGTGGCCGATAGCGTCCTGCGGATTGGTATCCAAGTCGCCCCAGTCGTAACCGGCGAGCAGGTTGGCCGCCAGGTCGGGGTGGCTCATATCGACGCCGCTATCGATCACCGCCACGGTCACGCCGTCGCCGCTGCCGACCGCCCACATCGAGCGGTCGCCCATGGCCGGTAGCCACCACTGCTTGGCGTATTCCGGGTCGTTCGGCGTCGCCGCCAGCAGGCCTTCGAACCGGCCGCCGTAGTTCGGCTCGGCATAGCGCACGCGCGCATCGCCGCGAATCCGGTCCAAGCGCTGTTGCAACCGGGCCTGCCGCTCGGCCGGGCTCGACGCCCCGGCCATGTCGACCGCGACCACAGCCGTGTCGGCCGACAACAGATTGACGATCTGGCCATGGTCGCCCGGCAGCACGATATCCTTGTAGCGGACGACGATGCTGTCGGGCACGGCCTCGGCCGCCTGGGCCGCGAGCGCCCCAACGGACAGCAAGACGGCAAATGCGGCTACAATGACCGCGCTAAAAAACGTGTTCTTCCGATACATATCCAGAGGGTGATTCAATGAAAACATTGCGTTGGCTTGGGGCTGCGGCCTTGATGTATACCGTATCCGCCTTCGGGCAACAATGGGTCGGCACGACGCAGGTCGA
>JAJZTS010000091.1 GCA_021848725.1 Pseudomonadota bacterium | reverse complement strand
CTGCAGTTTTTGAAAGCCAACGGCGAGCGGCTCGACACCGAGATCGCGACGGGTACGGGGGTTTCGCTGAAAAACGTGCGCCAGCTCTTGTCGGAATTGTCGGCCCGGGGCGAGGTGATCATGTGCCGCACGACCCGCTACACCAGCGGCAAGCCGGTGGAGGGCATGCTCTGCCGGGCATCGGGTTACGTGCCGCCGGCCAGCCCCGGCCGCAAGCCGAAGCCGGCGACGCCGGTGGCCGCTACGCAAAAGCCATCAAGGTCTTGAGTTTGGCCTTGGCCGCGCCCGAGGCCAGTACGGCGCGGGCCTTGGCGATGCCGGCCGCCAGCGAATCGGCGACGCCGGCGACATAGATCGCGGCGCCGGCGTTGAAGGCGACGATGTCGTGCTCGGGCGAGTCCAGATCGTCGAAGGCGCGCATGAACCGTTGCTTGGCCTGGTCGATGTCGGCCACCGCCAGTTGCTCCGACGGACAATGGACCAAGCCGAAGTCGGCCGGCTGCACGGCGTATTCCTTGATCTCGCCGTCCTTCAATTCGGCGACGAAGCTGACGCCGGCCAGGCTCAATTCGTCCAGGCCGTCGGCGGCATGCACCACCAGCACATGGCGGCTGCCCAACTCGCGCAGCACTTCGGCCAACTTGCGCACCAGATCGCGATGGAACACGCCGAGCACCTGATTGGGTGCGCCGGCCGGGTTGGTCATCGGGCCGAGCAGGTTGAACAGGGTGCGCACGCCCAGTTCGCGCCGCACCGGCGCAGCATGCTTCATGGCGGCATGGTGCTGCGGCGCGAACATGAAACCGACACCGACCTCGCGCACGGCCTGGGCGATGCGCTCCGGCGCCAGATCGACCTTGATGCCGAGCGCCTCCAACACGTCGGCGCTGCCGCATTTGGACGAGACCGAACGGCCGCCGTGTTTGGCGACGCGGGCGCCGGCCGCGGCCGCGACGAAGGCGGCGGCGGTGGAGATGTTGAAGGTGTGGGCGCCGTCGCCGCCGGTGCCGCAGGTATCGACCAGATGCTCGACCCCTGCGAGCGGCACCTTGGTCGACAACTCGCGCATGACCTGGGCGGCGGCGGCCAGCTCGATCACCGTTTCGCCCTTGCAACGCAGGCCGATGATGGCACCGGCGATCTGGGCCGGCGTCAGTTCACCGGTCATCACCGCGCGCATCAGGCCGAGCATCTCGTCGCGGCCGAGGTCTTCGTGGCCGATCAGTTTGTTGAGTGTTGCGGGGAAATTCATGCGCATCCTTTGAAAATCGTGTCTGCCCTGGCTGGCCGTAGCCGTTTTGGCCGTGTTGCCACGATTTTCGCCGAATTGCCGGTTTTACGAAACCCAAAAAGAATGGCGCCCGCAGGCGCCATTCGAGCTGGAGCGATGGGGTTTACTTCAGCTTTTTCACGCCCATCATGTCGAGCACGTATTTCTCATACAGCGGCTCGGTCGTGCCTTTCTTCATCTTGCGCAGGAAGTACTTCTCGAAGCCGACCTTGGCCAGGTGCACCCACTTGCCTTCCTTGAACCAGTTGACGTTGCGCGGCGGGATTTGCGGCAAGGCGACGAAGGCCGCGCCGGTGTCGCCGAAGTCAGCCAGGCACACGGCGTTCCACGTTGCTTTCTCGGCCGGATCTTTGCCGTCGAGAATGGCGCGGATGTTGTGCGCCGTCGCGGTCACCATGCTCTCGATCATGTAACCGGTCTTCGGCGTGCCGGTGGGCACCGGCGTGGCTTCGACCGGCGGAATGGCGACGCAAACGCCGACGGCGAAGACGTTCTGGAATTTCGGGTTGCGCTGGAAGGCGTCGATGGCGATGAAGCCGCGCGGATTGGTCAGGCCTTCGATACCGAATACCGCGTCGATGCCCTTGAACGCCGGCAGCATCATGGAATACTTGAACGGCAGCTCGTGCTCCTTGATGACCTCGCCCTTGTCGTTGTGCTCGGCGACGAACATCTTGCCGGCCTCGACCTTGGTGACCTTGGCGTTGCAGATCCACTTGATGTGGCGGTCGCGCATGGCCGATTCCATCAGGCCTTTCGAGTCGCCGACGCCGCCCAGGCCGAGATGGCCGATATAGGGCTCGGCGGTGACAAAGGTCATCGGCACCTTGTCGCGAATCTTGCGCCGCCTGAGATCGGTATCCATGATGAAGGCGAACTCATAGGCCGGGCCGTAGCAGGAGGCGCCTTGCACCGCACCGACCACGATGTGGCCCGGGTCCTTGACGAAGTGGTTCCAATCCTTGCCGGCGTGGACGGCGTGCTCGACCTGGCAGATCGATTGCGTGTGGCCTTGCGGGCCTAAACCTTCCACCTCGTCGAAGGCCAGCTTCGGGCCGGTCGCGATGATCAGGAAGTCGTAATCGATCATGCGGCCATCGGTCAGCTCGATCTGGCTGCTCTCGGGATGGACGCGCTTGGCACCGACCCCGATGAAGTCGATGTTCTTCTTGTTCAGGTAGGGCTCGACCTGGATGGTGATGTCGTCTTGAGTCCGCCAATTGACGGCGACCCAGGGGTTGGACGGGGTGAATTGAAAATACGATAGATTGGAAATCACCGTAATCTTGTCTTGCGAGCGGGCGTTTTCGCGCATCTCATAGGCCATGGTCATGCCGCCGATGCCCGCGCCGAGAATCACTATGTGGGCCATATCAACTGTCTCCTGAAATTTAGCTTGTATCGTCCGATGCGTTTACCAACAACGCACGTCTTCTCTATCGCAAGGGCCATGCCAGCAGCCAGTGTCGATACCAATCAAACACTTACAAAATACATGCCGAACGATTGGGATTGACATGCCACTATTGTCATGACGAAAATGGGCTATGTCATGACACTGGTGTAAGCGAATGCCCGACGTCGACCTGCAGCAAATCATCGAAGCGCACGACCAGCCTTTCGTCGTCATCGACGACCGATATCGCATCGTGGCCGCCAACCAACGCTATTGCGATTCGTATGGCGTGAAGCTCGAGGCCATCCTCAATCGGCATTGCTACGAGGTATCGCACCACATCGACCGTCCCTGCCATGAGAACGGCGAACAATGTCCGCATCAAACACTGTTCGAGAAGGGACAGGCCTCCGTTGTCTTGCATACCCACTACCATGCCGACGAGCAGCCCGAGCGCACCCGCATTCGCGGCCATGCCATTCGCGATCAGGGTGGCAAGCTCTATCTAGGCGAAATTCTGTATCCGCTGGAGGCCGATAGCGAAGAAGGCAAATCGGACTCGCACATGGTCGGCCACTCGCCGGCGTTCCTGCTCTGCGTCGACAATCTGGCCCGCGCCGCAGACAGCGAGGCCTCCATCTTGTTGCTGGGCGAAAGCGGCGTCGGCAAGGAGTTGGCGGCGCGCTTCGTCCACGACCGTTCCTCGCGTTCCGGCGGGCCCTTCATCGTGATCAACTGCGCCGCCGTGCCGGAAGGCATGTTCGAGAGCGAATTGTTCGGCCACGAACGCGGCGCCTTCACCGGCAGCGACAAACAAAAGAAAGGCCTGTACGAGTTGGCCGATGGCGGCACCCTGTTTCTGGACGAGGTCGCGGAGATTTCGCCGCCCATGCAGGCGAAGCTGCTCCGCGTCTTGGAGACCGGCGAATTCCGCCGGGTTGGCGGCACGCAAACATTCAAGGCCGAAGTCCGGCTGGTTTCGGCGACCAACCAAAACCTGCTGGACATGGTGGATCGCAAGCTGTTCCGGCTCGACCTCTACTATCGCCTGGCCGGTATCGACGTCACGCTGCCACCGCTACGCGAACGCCGCGAGGACATCGCCGCCTTGGCCGAAGCGCTGCTGACCCGGGCCATGCGCGGAAACCAGATACCCTGCCGGCTGGATAAATCGGCCATCAACCTGCTCAAGCACTACCATTTCCCCGGCAACGTGCGGGAATTGCGCAACCTCTTGCAACGCGCCGCCATACGCTGCCGCAACGGCGTCATCCAGGCCGAGGATTTGGACTTGAACGTGCGCAACGCCCCGGCCGCAACCAAGCCGGAAACGGCAAAGGCCGAGCCGCCGAATCTTTTGGCCGATCTGGAAAAAGACTATATCCGCGACCTGCTCGACAAACACCGGGGCCACCGGCGCACGGTGGCGGAACAGTTGGGCGTGACCGAACGCACGCTTTATCGAAAACTCAAACAATACGGCCTGAATTAGCGCCGGATCGTCGCCATGGCCTCATTGCGAGGCCATGGCGTTCACACCTTCATATCGAGGAAGTTTTTGAGCAAGGCATGGCCATGCTCGGTCAGGATGGATTCCGGATGGAACTGCACGCCCTCGACCGCCAGGGTCTTGTGGCGCACGCCCATGATCTCGCCGTCCTCGGTCCAGGCGGTGATCTCCAGGCAGTCGGGCAGGCTCGCGCGCTCGATCACCAGCGAGTGGTAACGGGTGGCGCGAAAGGGGTTGGGCAGGCCGCGGAACACGCCGATGCCCTTGTGCTGGATCATCGAGGTCTTGCCGTGCATCAATTGCTTGGCGTGCACGATCTTGCCGCCGAAGGCCTGGCCGATGCTCTGGTGACCGAGGCAGACGCCGAGGATGGGCACCTTGCCGGCGAAGTGCTTGATCAACGGCACCGAGATGCCCGCCTCGTTCGGCGTGCAGGGGCCGGGCGAGACCACGATACGATCCGGCTTCAGCGCGGCGATGGCATCGAGATCGATCTCGTCGTTGCGGTATACGCGCACGGCTTCGCCCAACTCACCGAA
>JAJZTS010000090.1 GCA_021848725.1 Pseudomonadota bacterium | reverse complement strand
TATTCGCGCTCATCGCCCTGAGTGAAGCGGCCGAAGGTAAAACCCGGGTTGCGCAAGCGGCCGGCCTGGACCAGATCGGCCTCGGCGATGCCCAGTTCGGCCAGGCTGGCTTGCAGGCCGCGATTGTTGAGCAAGGCAATCTTCACCGCGGCGTCGGCATCCAACGCTTGGGCCAACAGCCGGTCGACCTCATCGCTCGCCCGTACGGCATCCTGCTCAGTCTGGATGCGCTGTACGGTGAGGCCTGCGCGTTCCTGGACGATGGCGTCGACCTTGCCCAAGCCGCCATCCAGGCTGAACGAGGCACAACCGGCGAGCGTCAACAAAGTCGACAGCGCAGCCGCCATGCCGCGTGTACTGAGGCCCACCCCGTCCATTGCCATCCTCCTGCATCGCCAAACCGGTTCCGACATGGCGGCATAATGGCCCTGTCCACCTGACTCGCCCCTGACGCCCCGATTACAAACTTGTAATCTGGCCGCGCTGGCTAGGCATCGGGCACAATGCACGCATGAAAATCCTGATCGTCGAAGACGAACCCAAGACCGGCGACTACCTGCGCCAAGGCCTGAGCGAGGCCGGTTTCGTGGTCGACCTGGTGCGCACCGGTCCCGACGGCCTGCACTTGGGCCAAACCGGCGACTATGACTTGTTGATCCTGGATGTCATGCTGCCCGGCCTCGACGGCTGGCAGATCTTGCAAAGTTTGCGCAGCGAAGGCAAAGACATGCCAGTGCTGTTCCTCACGGCCCGTGACCAGGTCGAGGACCGGGTACGCGGGCTGGAACTTGGCGCCGACGATTACCTGGTCAAGCCCTTCGCCTTCACCGAACTCCTGGCCCGAGTACGTACGCTCTTGCGCCGCAGCAAATCGGCCCAGCCCCAAAACACCTTGCAGGTAGCCGACCTCGAGCTGGACCTGCTGCGCCGTCGGGTCAGCCGCGCCGGCCGCAAGATCGATCTCACCGCCAAGGAATTCGCCCTGCTCGAGCTGTTCATGCGTCGTCAGGGCGAAGTGTTGCCGCGCGCGCTGATCGCCTCCCAGGTCTGGGATATGAATTTCGACAGCGATACCAATGTGGTCGAAGTGGCGGTGCGCCGGTTGCGGGCCAAGGTCGATGACGCGTTCGAGCCCAAGCTGATCCGCACCGTACGCGGCATGGGCTATGTGCTGGAGGCAGCGTCGAGCGCATGAAAACACTCTCCCTCACCAGCCGCATCAGCCTGCTATTCTCCGGCGCCGCTGCCTTGGTGCTACTCGTGGTCGGCTGGGTACTGGCCATGGCGGTCGAGGCCCACTTCGTCGACGAGGACAGGCATGAGATTCACGGCAAGTTCGAGTTGATCGAACACCTGCTCGGCAAGGCCCACGAGCGAAATCAACTCGATGCCCTGGCCCAGCAACTCGACGATGCGCTGGTCGGCCATCATGGCCTGTCGGTCACCATCATCAATGACCAAGGCGCCATCTGGTTCGCCAGCGCCGACGCGCCCTACCCTAAGCCGCTGCTGGCTAAGGTAGCCGAGCCGGCGCAAGAGCTGGTTATGTGGAACGACGGCGGCCACAGTTATCGCGGCCAAGTCATGCTGTTCCCGGTTGGGGCTGAAGCCAGACCGTATCGCATCGCCATCGCGCTCGACATTACCCACCATCAGGCGTTCATGGCCGAGTTCCGCCGACTGCTGGCCATCGCCATGGTGCTGGCCGTGCTCACTACCGCCGGGCTCGGCTGGTTTGCCACCCGGCGCGGCCTTGGCCCCCTGCGCCAGGTGACCCGGCTGGCCTCGACCTTGTCGGCCAGCCGCTTGACCGAACGGCTGCAGCCCCGCCAAATCCCGGCCGAACTGCAAGACTTGGTGCAGGCCTTCAATGCCATGCTCGACCGCCTGGAAGACGCCTTTCGCCGACTGTCGCACTTCTCCTCCGACATCGCCCACGAACTGCGCACGCCGATCAGCAACCTGATGACCGAGACCGAGGTGGCGCTGACCAAGGCACGCAGTGCCGAGGAATACCGCGACATCCTGCAATCCAATCTGGAGGAATATGCGTGGTTGGCGCGCATGATCGGCGACATGCTGTTCCTGGCCAAGGCCGACAACCGTTTGATCGTACCCAAGCGCGAGTCCATCGATTTGCACGAAGAAGCTCGCCGCTTGATCGAGTTCTACGAGGCCTTGGCGGCCGAGCATGCGGTGTGCCTGGCGCTGACCGGCAGCGCCCAGACCATGGGCGACCGCCTGATGCTACAGCGTGCCCTGTCCAATCTGCTGTCCAACGCAATCCGGCATACCCCGAAAGCCGGAACGATCGACGTGACTTTGAGCCAGCAAGCCGATGTCTCGGTCATCGCGGTCGAGAACCCCGGCCCAGGTGTCGCGCCCGAGCACCTGCCGCACGTATTCGATCGCTTCTATCAGGCCGACCCCGCCCGGCGCGAAGGCACCGGCGAGCATGCCGGACTGGGTTTGGCCATCACCCAATCCATCATCGAAGCCCACGGCGGCAAAATCGGCGTCAGCTCCCAAGCCGGACGCACCCGCTTCGAGATCCGCCTGCCCAACAGCGCTGCCGCAACATCGCCATAACACTCAGCGGCTATACTGTTGGCCAATTGGCAAATCGGGGAGATCGCAATGCAGGCAAGCTGGCGCAGCTTGAAGGAACATCGCAAGGCATGGAAAACCCTGCACCTGCGAACGCTGTTCGAACAGGATAGCCGGCGCTTCCAGCGTTTCTCCCTGAGCCTGGACGATCTGCTGCTCGACTACTCGAAGAACCTGATTACCGACGATACCCTGCGCAGCTTATTGAACCTGGCCCGCGAGTCCGAGCTCGAAGCCAAACGCGATGCCATGTTCAAGGGCGACAAGATCAACCTGACCGAACAACGCGCGGTGCTGCATACCGCGCTGCGCAACCGGGCCGACCGCCCGATCCTGGTCGACGGCCAGGACGTGATGCCGGCGGTGCGCCGGGTGCTGGCCCAGATGCGCGACTTCACCGAAACCGTGCGCTCCGGCCGCTGGCGCGGCTACAGTGGCAAAGCCATCAGCGATGTGGTCAACATCGGCATCGGCGGCTCCGACCTGGGGCCGGTCATGGTCTGCCAAGCCCTGGCCCCCTATGGCCGGCCCGAGCTGCGCGCCCACTTCGTCTCCAACGTCGACCCTAGCCACCTGCACGACACGCTGCAGGGGCTCGACCCCGAGACCACCCTGTTCATCGTCGCCTCCAAGACCTTTACCACGCAGGAAACGTTGTCCAATGCCCGCGCCGCACGCAAATGGTTCCTGCACAAGGCGCACGACGAGGCCGCCGTGGCCAAGCATTTCGTCGCGGTCTCGACCAACGAAGCCGAGGTACGCCGCTTCGGTATCGACCCGGACCACATGTTCGAATTCTGGGATTGGGTCGGCGGCCGTTATTCGCTCTGGAGCGCGATCGGCCTACCCATCGCCGTGCATATCGGCATGGACAATTTCGAACAGCTGCTCGCCGGTGGCTTCGAGATGGACGAACACTTCCGCACGGCACCGTTGGAACGAAACATGCCGGCCATCCTGGGCCTGCTCGGCGTTTGGTACAACAACTTCTGGGATGCCCAGAGCTGGGCCATGCTGCCCTACGATCAGCATTTGAACCGGCTGCCGGCCTATTGCCAGCAGCTGGACATGGAATCGAACGGCAAGACCATCACCCGTAAAGGTAAGCCCAGCTCCGTTTCGACCGGACCGGTACTGCTCGGCGAACCTGGCACCAATGGCCAGCATGCCTTCTACCAATTGATCCACCAAGGTACCAAGCTGGTCCCCTGCGATTTTCTGGCCGCGGCCGAGAGCCATAACGACCTCGACGGCCAGCACGCCATGTTGTTGTCCAACTTCTTCGCCCAGACCGAAGCGCTGATGCGCGGCAAGACCCGTGCCGAGGTCGAGGCCGAGTTGGCGGCCGAAGGCTTGAGCTTGGCCCGCATCCGCAAGCTAGCTCCGCACAAGGTGTTCGACGGCAACCGGCCGACCAATTCGCTGCTTTACCGCAAATTGACGCCACACACCCTGGGTCGATTGATCGCGCTCTACGAACACAAAGTGTTCGTCCAAGGTACAGTTTGGGATATCAACTCCTTCGACCAGTGGGGAGTCGAGTTGGGCAAGCAACTGGCCAAGGCCATCTTGCCCGAGCTGGACGACAATTCGGCAATCACAAGCCATGACAGCTCGACCAACGGCCTGATCAACCACTACAAACATCTACGCCAATCAGCATGACACCCCAACCCGCGCCAGCCATCGCGCCCGACCACATACAAATCCCCACTCCGCCGTCGCTGCTGCTTGATCTGGAACGACTGCTTGCTGCCGACAACGTCAACCTGCAATCCGTGGCGGCGGTTATCGCCAAGGATGCCGGCATCACCGCCCAGATATTCCGCGCCCTGACCACGGAGGATATCTTCGAGCGCTGCCAACAGCAGGGCTGAACCATGAACTACGAAACCCTGAAACACCTGCACGCGTCGACCGTTACCGTCAGCCTCGTCCTCTTCCTGCTGCGCGGCTATTGGATGCTGCGCGAGTCGCCCCGAGTGCAAGCCCGTTGGGCGCGGATCGTGCCGCACATCAACGACACGCTCTTGCTCGCCAGTGCGATCGGCATGCTGATCGTCGCGCGGATGAACCCGATCGAGCAGCCCTGGCTCATGGCCAAGATCGTCGGCCTGCTCGCCTACATCGGCCTCGGCACCCTCGCCCTCAAACGCGGCAGAACCAAGGCCATGCAGATCAAGGCCTTCATCGCGTCGCTGGGCGTGTTCGCCTATATCGTCGCGGTGGCGGTAGCCAA